>DATKSN010000270.1:0-46400 GCA_035531595.1 Pirellulales bacterium
GGGAAAGTCTCACCGCGTCTAAAGCCGGGCAATCCGCCGAGACGGATTTCCTGGTCGGTACCGGTACGGTTTTGCCAGTTTTTTCTTGCGCCGTTTCGGCTGCGCCGAAGCCGCGATGTGCGCGCTGGCGTTCGTCGGCGCCGCGTCCCGCATGTGCGTCTCTGTACGGTTGGTCGCCGCTTTTGCGCGCGCTTCGTCAAAAGTTGCTAGCACCCGAATACGGTTGGTCAGAAGCGAACAACCGTACATGATGTCGTTTCAAATTTCCAGAAGTGGTTGCTGCGCAACGACTTGGGTTCTGACACGTACCTGTACGGTTGGTAACTGGTTTAGGGTGGTTTGAAAATGATCCTACTAGAAGTCAGGCCGTGGACGCGCGTTACGCCGGAATTCTTGCGAATTCCGCTACAGCACAGTGCGCGAGTTCCTCCCCGGACCATGAATCATCGGGGCTCGATGAATGTCGCAGTGGCTTTACGGAACGTCACGGAGGGCGTTTCCCGCGGATGCCGGCGCCGCCGGGTCGATCGTCTCTTGGGCCAAGCCGTGCTCGTAGACCTTGCGGCCGAACTTGTAGAACAAGGCGGGCGTGACGATCTGGTCCAAAAGGGTCGAGCTGATCAGTCCGCCAATGACGACAATCGCCAGCGGATGGAGGATTTCCTTGCCCGTCTCTCCGGCGCCGAGCGCCAAGGGAACCAGCCCGATGATCGCGGTCATCGCGGTCATCAGCACCGGCGCGAGGCGCTCGAGGCTGCCGCGGATGATCATCCGCTCGTCGAATCGCTCTCCCTCGTGCCGCATCAGGTGGATGTAATGCGATATCATCATGATGCCGTTGCGGCAGACGATGCCGACCAGCGTGATGAATCCCACCCAGTGAGCCAGCGAAAGACTGGTGGCCTCGACCCAGATCCGCGGCCATTGCCACCAAGCGGCGCCCTCGAACGTCTCGACGGCGGGGATGTTCGCGAGCAGCAGCGCGACGACCGAACCGATGGCCGCCAACGGAATGTTGACCATCACCTGCAGCGCGGCGCGCCACGATTCAAGGCACAGGTACAAGAGCAGGAATACGCCCGCCAATGACAATCCGGCCAGAAAGGAAAGCCGCAGGTTCGCCTTCTGCTGGGCCTCGAACTGGCCGCCGTATTCGATGAAATACCCGGTCGGCAAGGTCGGCACGACGTTCGCGGTCACGGCGCGGCGGATGTCGCCCACGGTGCTCGCCAGGTCGCGGCCCGCGACATTGCACTGCACGACGATCCGGCGGACGATCTTTTCGCGGTTGATCGTGTTGGGCCCGCTGGTGGCGACCACCTCGGCCACGCTTCCCAGCGCGATCCGCGCGCCCGACGGCGTGCTCAAGGGCGTCGCGCGGATGACGTCGATGTCGTGCCGCGCCGAAGGGTCGAACCAAACGACCAGGTCGAATGTGCGCTGACCTTCGAGCACCTGCGACACGGTTCGCCCCTGCAACGCCGTTTCGAGCGCCTGGGCCACGTCGTCGGGCGAAAGCCCGTAACGAACCGCCGCCTCGCGCAGGACCGTCACCCGCACCTGCGGGATTTCGACCTGCGGCTCGACGTAAAGGTCGGCGACGCCGGGCACCTCGGCCATCAGGGCCTCGATCTGGTGCGCCTTTTCGCGGAGCACGGCCAGGTCGGCGCCGAAAACCTTGACGGCGATCTGGGCGCGAATGCCCGACATGATGTGGTCGAGCCGGTGCGAGATCGGCTGGCCGATGTTGAAATCGACGCCGGCCATTTCCGTAATCCGGTCGCGAATGTCGGCCAGCACCTCCGCGCGAGGCCGGCCGCGCCGCTCGACGCCAAAGCGGTGCAGGCCCGGCACGGCGCGCAGCACGGCATAGGGGATGCCGGGCTTTTGCTGTTCCGACTCGATCAGCCGGACGTCGAATTCGGTGTGGTTCACGTTTTCGGCGTGCTCGTCGAGTTCCGCGCGGCCGGTGCGGCCCGACACCTCAGTGACCTCGGGCACCTCGAGCAACAGTTGCTGCACGCGCGAGCTGATCCGCTCCGACTCGACCAGGCTGGTCGAGGCGGGCGCGGTGGCTTCGATCGTGAGCGTTCCCTCGTTGAAGTCGGGCATGAATTCGCCGCCCATCCAGGCGATCGTCGCCGACGAGATCGCGACCAGCGCGGCGACGACGGCCAGCACCGCGTAGGCGTGCCGCAAGGTGAAACGCAGCAGCCTCGCGTCGAACCTCTTCAGCCAGCGGAGCAGGAACGGGTCGCCCTCGGCCGCCAGGAACCTGGCCTGTGGCAGCAAGAACGACGCCAAGACGGGCGTGACGGTGAGCGAAACGACCAGCGAGGCCAACAGCGTCACCAGGTACGAAAGCCCCAGTGGGGCGAACATCCGCCCCTCCAAGCCGGAGAGTGAAAACAGCGGTACGACGACCAGCACGACGATCAGCGTGGCGAAGACGATACTGTTGCGGACTTCGGCCGAGGCCTGGTAGATCACCCGCAACGGGTGTTCCGGCCGGGCGCGCAGGCGGTTTTCCTTGAGCCGGCGATAAATGTTCTCGACGTCGACGATCGAATCGTCGACCAGTTCGCCGATGGCCACGGCCAGGCCGCCCAGCGTCATGGTGTTGATCGTGAGGCCGAACGCGCGGAAGACGAGCGCGGTGATGATCATCGACAAGGGAATGGCGGCCAGCGTGATGGCGCTGGTGCGGAAGTTCCAGAGGAAGATGAACAGCACGACCACAACCCACACCGCCCCGTCGCGGATCGCCTCCTCGACGTTGCGGATCGCGTTGCGGATGAAGTCGGCCTGCTTGAAGAGGTGGGTCTGAAGTTCGACGTCGGCGGGTAGTGTGGCCTGAAGCTCGGCCACGGTTTCCTCGATCAGTCCGTCGAGCGTGAGCGTGTCGGCGCCGGGCTGCTTCTGGACGGTCATGACCACGGCCGGCTCGCCGTGAATGCTTCCGGCGCCCCGCGCCACGGGTCCGCCGAAACGGACGTCGGCCACCTGCCGCACGGTGACGGCGACCGGGGGTCCCTGGTGGACGACCGTGTTCTCCAGATCTTCGAGGCTGACCGCGCGGCCCACGATGCGGATCAGCGATTCGCGATCGCGCGCCAGCAGGAAGCCACCGCCCGTCACCGCGTTCGATTTCTCAACGGCCCGCGTCAATTCATCGAGCGTGACGTCGTACTCGGCCAGCCGCGCCGGCGACGTGAGCACCTGGTACTGCTTGAGTTCGCCCCCCATCACGGCCACTTGCGCGATGCCGTGCAGGGCCAGAAGCCGCGGCCGAATGACCCAATCGGCCAGCGTACGCAGCTCCATCGAGGAGGTCTTGCCCGTCGAGCGAAGCCCCACCAGCATGATCTCGCCCATGATCGAGCTGATGGGGGTCATCAGCGGCGTGACGCCCGCGGGAAGCCGCGCCTGGGCGAGCTGCAGCTTTTCGAGCACGATTTGGCGGTCGGTGTGGATATCGCTGCCCCAGTCGAACTCGACCCACACGATCGACAAGCCGATGGCCGACGCCGAGCGGACCCGTTCGACTCGCGTGGCGCCGTTCATCACCGACTCGATCGGGAATGTCACCAGCGTCTCGACCTCCTCGGGGGCCAGGCCATGGCACTCGGTCATGATCGTCACGGTGGGCCGGTTCAGGTCGGGGAACACGTCGATCGGCAGTTGCTTGGCCTGATATCCACCGTAGAGCAACAGCGCGAAGGCGGCGACCAGAACCAACAGCCGGTTGCGGAGCGACAGGGCGATGAGTTGATTGAACATTTTTGCTCGCTCCTATACTTCACACGGCCGACAATGGGACATTTTGCCACGAGATAACGGTGGCTGGTGGCAGAGCGTAAGCGATGCCCCGGCTAGAATGCCCCCGGCTAGATAGCGACCGGGGCATCGCTTACGCTCTGCCCCAGCCACCCCAGGCCGTCCGTGGCCGAAGACGGCCTGGGAAGGCCGTCCCACGCTGAGTTTTCGGATAGGCTCTACTCCTCGATACGCTTCGAGCCTATGCCAAAACCGCCTTGTGGTGCGGGGTTCCCGCCTGCCCGGCGGTTTTGGGATAGGCTCTTCGCTCTATCTTTCGCCGCCACTTCCGCTCCCTCCACATCGATCGCCACCCGTGCGAGCATGCCCTCTTTGAGCTTTAGTTCGGGGTTGTCCAACTCGGTCCAGACCGCGAGCAGACGATCGCGGGCGTCGAGCACGGGGCTGATACGGTCGATCGTGCCGCGCGACACGAGGCCCGGCTCGGCGGTCACCGTCACTTCGACCTTTTGGCCCAGGTGGACCCGCTGGGCGTCGCGTGCGAAGACGTAGGCTCGCACCCAAACCGTCGACAAGTCCTGGATCTCGAACAGGTGGTCGGCGGGTCGCACGACTTGCCCCAATCCCAACTCGAAGTCGACGACCCAGCCGTCGGCCGGAGCGCGCACCGCCAAGGTCATGGCGACCTGGCCGCCGTCGCCGGTCGAGAGGTCCAACTGCCCGAGTTGATGGATCTCGCTGCTGGCCAACCCAACCAGCCGCAGCTTTTCGCCAATGCTCCGGGCGCTGGATTCGAGGGTGCGGTTCTCGGCTTCGAGTCGCCAGACGGGCGTTTTGGCGACGTCGCGGTCGAGCCCCTGTAAACGTTCGAGCGATTGCCGGTTCAAGTCGAGTTTCGCCTGAGCGTCGAGCAGGTCGAATTCAAGGTTGCGTAGTTGGAGGCTGTCGATGGTGGCCAGCACTTGCCCGGCGCGGACATGGTCGCCGCGTTCGACAAGCAAACTCTCGATGCGCCCCTCGACGGCGGAGGTCGCGAACCACTTGCGACCGGTCGGGATTTCAACCTGTCCGGGGACGACGACGTGGGATCTCGTCGAATCGCCGTACGCGACCGGCCGCGTGGCGCCGCCCGGCGCGGCACTCGGAGCGTCCACGACCGTCGCATGGCGCGGGGCGCCGGCGGCGGGGCCAGCCGCCTCCGAGCGGCGTTCCGCCTCCTTTCCAAGCTGGATCTCTTTCGCAAACAGGGCCGCCAACTCGTGCCGTCCGACCGTCACGACGCGCTGGCCGGGAAAGAGCCCAGCGAGAATTTCGGCCCGCAGGCGGTCCCTGCCGCCGACCGTGACTCGCCGGCGGACGAACTTGCCTGGACCTTGCCGCAGCAGAGCCCAGGTTTCGCCTTCCTGTTCAAAGAGCGCTTCGGTCGGGCAGAGCACGCATTCCTGGCGGCGCTCGACTTGAATCCGCATCCGGCCGAACATGCCGGGCCGCAGCAACTCGTCGGAATTCGCCATGTGGATCCGCACCGGAACGGTTCGCTGGGCGGCGTCGACTTTCAGGCCGACATGGTCGATGCGGCCGGTGAACACCCGCCCGCTCAGTCCGGACAAGCTGATTTTGACCGGCATTCCGATCCGCACCAGGCCGGCGTCGGATTCCAGCACTTGGCCGACGACCATCACGTTCGAGCGATCGACGATCTGGAACAGATGGTCGAGCGGTTCGACCGACTGGCCCATGCGCACTTCGGCGGCCGAGACCTCGCCGGCCATCGGGCTGGTGATCGAAATCGTCGTGACCTCCCGTTCGCCGGCCAGGAGACGGTCGATGGCCGCCGGGGTCAAGCCCACGGAGCGCAGCTTGCGTTGGGCGATCTCGAAATGCGCCGTGGCCAGTCGGGCATTCGCCTGAGCGGTCAAGACGTCCTTTTGGGGCGCTCCGCCGCTTTGGGCGATCGTTTCCTTTTGCGCGAGCACCTTGGTGGCGAAGTGCAAATCGGCTTTAGTCTTCAGCAGCGCGGATTGCAACGTCTCCAACTCCATGCTTGCGACCCGCGCCAGTTCTTGCCCGGCCTCGACCGTGTCGCCCGGCCGCGCGAGAATTCGCTCGATTCGGCCCGCCACCAAAGTCGACGCGTAGGCATGACTTTCGCAGGGCACGTCGACCGCCGCGTTGGCGCCGATGGTCCGCTCCCAGTCGGCAAGCGTGACCTTGGCCAATTCGATTCCCAGGGATTTTTGCGCGGAAGCGGAGAGGAACAACAAATTGCCGTGGACGGCCGCGCCCTTGGCCGGCAGGGCCTCGTGGTCGCCGTGAGCCGGCAGCGAGCAGGGGAAAAAGAACGCGGACGAGAGAGCCAGCGCCCAATGCCTGCCGCGGAGCCCGCTCATGCGGCGCGTGGAGTAGTCGGTTCGTCGGTCGTACAACGGCAAGCCGTTATTGGCCGTCAGCAGCGCCGACAGCAGCCAGCAGACTCCACCTTGCAAATCGCCATACCGCATTGTGATCGACCCGCAATCGCCCGCGGGCACTCCCATCGGGGAAGGGCAAGAACCGTTCCTATTCTAGGTTGTCCACGAGCGCGGAGCAACAGGTCGGTGCGACGGCTGGCTTTCCCACGCGGACCCTAGCCGGATTATTCATGGCGATGTGCGCCGAGCCACGGCGCTACGCGAAAAAAAACGACTCCGAAACCCCTCCCAGGCGATCCAAACGGGCGTGGGGTCAGGCGAAGGGCGCGGAGGCAATTGGATGCCGCTTTCGCGGCTCGCTCAGACGTCATGGGGTTCTCGGAGATCGTTTTTTTTTCGCTTCGCTGCCGGCATCGCGTGCTGTCATAGGCGACGCGACCGCCCGCACGAACCGCCCACCGCTTTCGTACCATCCCTGGCGGGTGAAGCGACAGTGCCGGATGTCGAGCAGGAAGCCGAGCCAACGGCCGTCGCCTGCCTCCAGGGAAGCGATCACCAGGCGATTGACAAGCGGCTGGGGATGAAAGAAGCCCAGCCCGCGCTGCGAAAGTTGCTTGCCGACGGCGACGAACGTGGGTCCGTCGGCCGTTTGCCCGTCGGCCTGAACCGGCGTCAGCATCAGCAGCCGCGGATACGGATAGCGCTGCTCATGGCGGCGTTCCAACAGGTTTCCATGTGGAAAGATGCCGGCCAGCAGCCGCCAGACCTGGGCACTGATTGCGTCGTCACAGGATCCCGGCGCATCCACCTCCGCTGGGCAGGGCGGGTCGCAAAGCAAAGCGCTCATCGACATGACTCCCGATCCGACGGACTGCCTACTTCATGCGACAACGAGACATTTTTCCACGAGAAAGCGGTGGCGGCCCAAGGCACAACGAAAATCTAGGTCAGGATACCGGCTGAGTCAAATGGTCATTGGTGATGCCCGTCAGGCTGGAAAGCCTGGAAAGCCTGACCTACGTCTTGCTGAAGAACCGCTGGCGCCAGTTGCGCTTTTTCGACGCCCTCGCCTCGCCGTCGTCTCCGGGCGCGGGCATCTCGCCCGGCTCCGAGGAATCCGCGGGTTGCCCCTCGTCGTTGGGCCCTTGGATTTCGCCTTCCTCACCCTGCGGCACGGGCGCGGCTCGTTCGGCCGTTACGTTCGTTACGTTGCCGACTTTGGCCTTGATGTCACGCCAGGCGTCGGTGGGCGGCAGGGCCGGCGCCTGGTTGGGGTCGACCTTCGCGTCGCGCAGCCAATCGACCGGAATTTCCGGCGGCAGCGGGTACATCGCCTCGACCGCCGCCAGATTCTTATCCAGCGGCTCGTCGATCCATACCCCGCGCTCGTCGAGTTGCATGATGCCCAAGTCCTGGAACAGTTGCAGCCGGTTGTTGTAATACTGCAAATAAACGCTCATGAAGGCGTTCTGCGCGTCGCTCAGGGCCTGTACGGCCGTCAGCAGGGTCGTCGCCAGGGTCGGGCCGAACGCGGTGGGCATCTGGCCCGGCAGCGCGGCCGGCGGCGGCTCATTGAGGGCCTCGCGCGACTGATCGACGCGGCGGATCGCAATCGCCACGGCTTCGCGTTGAATCTCCAGGTTCTGTTCATACTGCACCAGCGAACGCATGTCTTGACGCAACGAGACGTTCGTCGCGTCCTCATACTGGATCAATGCGCGGCGCGCCTGCTGGTACGTGATCAGCGCTTGACGGTAGTTGTTGCGCTCCAAGAGCCGCGTGATGGGGGCGTCGAACCGCAGCCCGGCCGAGAAATCGCCGGTGGCCTGCTGAAAACGCAGCGGGTTGTTTCCGATCGTCCCCACGTCGCCGTTCATCGTCACGGTCAAGTTCGACCGCAACGCATTGGCGTTGAAGGCGATCAAGCGCCAACTGTCGACCAACGCCGCGCGTTGGTTCATCCAGTCGAGCCGGTGGGCGCGGGCAATCTGCAGGGCGTCGACGGTCGAAAGCTCGACCGGCTCGATCGTGATGGCTTCCAGGCGGGCCAGCGCCTTGACCAGCGAAATCTCCTGCGCCAGCCCCGACAGCGACGTGGCGAAGGCGACTAAATCATCGGCTGTCGCGCCGGTCGTCTCGGATCCCTGCGCGGCCCGCAGTTCGTCCATTGTGGCCTGGCTCTGCTCGAAGCGAGTTTCCATGTCCCGCAAGCGCTCGCCGAGCCGCTGTTGCTTGTCGCGGAAATCCTGCCGCTGGGCGGGGCTCATCCGCCGCATCCGCACGTCGGCCTTGGCTTCCATGGCGCTCAAGTCGGTACCGACCCCCTCGAAACTCTTCCCCACCTCGTCGCGCAGCCGCGCGATCTCGTCGATGGCCTGGCCGAGCTGTTCTTCCGTCGGATCGCCCCGCAGGTTGCCGATCTGTTCGGTCAACTGGCTGAACGAGGTCTGCAAGTCGTCCAACTTGGCGTCGACGAGCTGGAATTGGCGAAGCATGGAATCGTCGAGAACGATCGGCAGATCGGGAGGCAGGCCGAGTTGATTTGCCAGGAATTGGTCCGTGGACAATTCCAACGAGATCCGCGCGCCGAGCACGTTGGCCAGCGACGTTTGGATGCTCTGGCGAAAGGTGTCGACCTGGGAAATGCTGATCAGTCCGGCCTCCAGGTTGGCCTCCAAGAGTTTGAGCGTTCGCGACTGCAAATTGAGGGCATTGGTGGCGTTGGCGAGCTGTTGCTTCTGTTGCAAGAGTCCGACGAAGCCCTGCAACGTGCCGGCGCCGCCGCCGGCGGCGCCCGCCACGGCCGCCGTTTGGTTGCCGCCGCCCAACTGGTTGGTGTTGGCGCCGATACTGCCGCCGAAACCGGCCGCCGTGGCAATGTTTCCCTGTCCATTGGCGCCCTGGCCTGAGAAGTTGGTCAAGCCGGTGCCCCCCGTCCCGCCGCCGATGCGCGTCGGGCCTGGGGCGCCATTGCCGCCGGTGGCGACACTGTTGAACCACCCCTGCCGCCAACGCTGGTAGGCGCGCAGGTTGGCCAACAACGTGCGCTCGACGCGGGTCAGTGCTTCCAGCGTGATGATGCGCCCCCCGTGCTGCAACAGCGGCTGGATCAGGTTGAAGTTGATTAAGGAGTTGGTGTTGTTCGTCTGGGGTCCGGCCAGTTGCCAGACGAACGAGTTGGCGAAGTTCACCAACAGCGTGCCGCCGGTGGCGAATTCCTTCGTCGCTTGGAAATTGGTCGTGTTGGTGAGCGGGCTGCCGTGGCTCTTGAAGGGGGGACCGACCTTGGGCACGACGGTTCGCGCGCTCCTGCTCTTGTCGCCGCCGGGCGCCCAGACGGGGCTGGTGTTGGCGAACAACTGGGTGTTGAAGCGGAACCGTTCGGTGCTCACGTCGATGGCCGAGAGATAAAGCGTCTCCAACTGCATGCGGTGTATCGGCGAATGGATGTACGAGAGGGACAACGCGCCGGTCAGATCGAGATTGATGGCCCCGTCGTCGGTCAGGTCGCAGTATTCCGAAAGCCGCTGCCGCCAGCCGGGGTTGGGCAACTGAGGCAGTTCGCCAAAGCGGTGCCAATAGGGCGCGGCGCGCTTGCCGTCGACGTAGTGCATGTAGACGTGCGAATACGGGTCGTCGGGCGGAAGCGGGGGCTGATCGGGGTTGGTCGGGTCGTAGTAGCGGCTGCGAGAGTCGATGTTCAGGTTGAAGCCCGGCGGCAAGGCCCAGCGGGGATTGTTGCTTTTCTCGGCGACCAGGTACGACACCTCGCGGTCGGCGCGGCCGCGCCAGAAGGTGCGGGTGCAGCCGCTGGCCGCAAGCCCCACCGCCAGCAGCAGCGCCACGCCCAGGCGTTTGACCCGGAGTCCGCGGCGACGGTCTTCGGTCGCGAATGCCGCGGCCAGCGGTAGCGCCATGGGCCGGAAATTGCGAAAACGGCGGTCGATGGAGAACTCAGACACCGGGTTGCCTCCCTGCACAACGGTCGTGCTTCGATACGGAACCTGACCCCTGATCCTTTTTGTTGGCGGCGGTCTGAAGGCCGCAAAACCAGCCGCGCCGCGCATTCCCGGACGCGGCCAGCAGGTGTAATAGACTTCGGCGGTTAAGAATTGCCGCCTTTAACGATTCCAACGAGGATGCCGATTGTTCGGACAGTTCCGCTACGGGATGTAACCGGCCGCCGGGTGACCCCACTAGCCCTTAAATTCGGCGATGTTGCTTCCTGGCGTGCCGGTTCGGCTATTCCCGGTAGTTCCGGGCCGGCCGTCAGGGAGCGTCGGGCGATCACCTGTAACCAAAGCCGTCGTGTGTCAACTTAGGTAATTGGGGCGGTGGCTGGGGCAGAGCCTTAGCGATGCCCCGGTGGCTATCTGGGCCCCGGTGGCTATCTGGCCGGGGCATCGCTTACGCTCTGCGACCAGCCACCACTTTCTCGTGACAAAATGTCTCATTCTCGGCCGCCGCGTGTGGTATAAGACAGCATGCTTTTGACACTGAATCAGTTTGCGGAATGGGTGCGGGCCGACTCGGCGTCCGGCGGAGCGGCGATGTTCGGCCTGCGAGTTGGCGCGGCGCCGGCGCGGGGTATTTCAACGGTACTGGGCGGAATCTTCGCCCATGCCGCGATTGAGTCCCAGCGCAAGGCGGCGGCCGAGCGTCAGGCCGGTGTCGAGCGTCAAGCAACCGCCGAACTGGACTGGTGCGATATCCGAGCCACGTTGGGGGGTGACGGCCAGGCCTACGCCCACATTGTGCGCCGCTATCAAGACCAGATTACCACGCAAATGTGGCGGCTGAGCCGTCGGCGGGACGACTGTGAACAACTGGTCCACGACGTATTCGTCGAGGCGTTCTTGAGTCTGAAACACTTTCAGGGGCGGGCGCCTTTCCTGCACTGGCTTCGGAAAATTGCCACGCGTGTCGGGTATCGCTACTGGAAACAACAAGCGCGGGCTCGCCGCCAGGCGACGGTGCCGCTGGAAGACTGGCATAAATCGTCCCCGGCCGACGGCAGTGTGGATGCCGCGGAGGCCGCCAGCCAGGTGCATGCGCTCTTGGCCCAATTGCCGCCGCGCGACCGCCTGGTGCTGACCTTGATTTACCTGGATGGCTGTTCCGTGGCCGAGGCCGCCGAACAGGCCGGCTGGAGCCAGACGATGACCAAGGTGCAGGCTCACCGTGCCCGCAAGAAACTGAAAAAACTGCTCGAACAGGCGCCCCATGAGCAAAGACAGGTCCGCGATGCCTGAATGGCAAGCCTTTGAAAATCTGGCGGCCAAAGCTCGCTCGGAAGTGGCTCCATCGCTCGACGTGGTGGGCCAGGTGCTGCACTCGCTTCGAGCGAGATCGCGCCGTGCCTCCCGTGTCGATACGCCGCTCTTGCTGTTCGCCGGGGCGGCTCTGGTGGCGGCCGTGCTCTTGGCGACGTTCGCCCTGCCGGCCTGGGATTCGGTGCATAACCCCTTGGTGTTTCAATTCAAGCCTTTGACGCTGGTGATGAGATGATTCCGACCGCCCAACTGCCGACGATCGATGAAACCCGGCCCTTCCCTCCCCCCCGTCGGCGCGGTGGCTCGCGATTCGCCGTCTGGGCGTTCTTCTTTGCCGTGGGCGCGGCCACCGGCGCCATGGGGGCGGTGATCGTCATCAATAATCAGACGGATCAGAAGCTCCAGCAACCCGACCGCTGGCCACGCGACATGGTCGCGTCGATGCGCGGCGAGCTCGATCTGACGGTGGAGCAAACGGCCCAGGTGCGAAGGATCGTCGACGAGCACCATAAGGCGATCGGAAAAATCTGGTCCGACGTGGGGCCCCGTTTTCGCGCCGAGCTCAAGACGATGGAGGAGCAGGTGGCCGGCGTGCTCCGCGACGAGCAGCAGCGGCGCTGGCACGAGTGGCTCGAAAAGCGCCGTCGGCGGGTTTGTCCCAACGGCCCGAAAAAGGGAGACGGGCCGCACGATTCCGCCGAGAAGTGATCCCCTAGTTTTCCGGCCAATCGGGTTCAGCGCCGGTGCCGTGGCCAGCCGAATTCGATTAGTAGCAGGGAAGTGCGTTCATGAATCAATCCGTCGTCTTTCGTTGGAGTCCGTTGCGTATCGCTTCGCTGCGCCATTCGGTCCCCAGCGACGCAACTGACACCGACGCGTTGGGCCAGTGGGACATGGTTGCCGCCCTGCTACGCGTTGCCGAGACCGATGCCACCGTTTCGCCGAGGGCGAGCGAATTGGATCTCCGCCGTTGGGTGCGGCGATTGAGACCGAGCGGGGCCGCGGATCGCCGCTTTCCCGTGGCGACTTCGCGCAAGACGATGATCAAGGCCGACTTAGACCGTCTCCGTCGTGAACTCGAAGCTGCTTTCGCTGGAGCCTGCGAGACGTGCGTCTTGGCGATCGCCGGCTGACTTTTCCGGCTTGCGACCTTGTAGCGGTTGTGCAAAATAGGTGTGGCGGCGTCTGATATTGATGCGCCCCGCCTTCCCGCCCCGCTTGCCCACCCCTTGGAAGCCCGCCATGAAGTTGCTCTCAGTCGCCGTGGCCCTAATGTCTTTGATCCTCGTTGCCGCCAAACCGCTCAAACCTCCGGGCGCCTTGAGCGACTGGCCGGCCTGGCGCGGTGCCGATCGAAGCGGCGTTTCTCACGAATCGGGCTTGATGACATCCTGGCCTGAAGGTGGTCCCAACCTCCTTTGGAAGTGTTCCGGCCTTGGCGAAGGCTTCTCAACACCCAGCATCGCCGGCAAGCTGATCTACGCGATGGGGAACGCCAACGGCCAGGAATGGGTCTTCGCGCTCGACCGTACCCAACGGGGCAAACAGGTCTGGGCCACGCCGGTGGGGTTGGTACGTCACCATGGGGGCGGTTATCCCGGCCCACGCTCGACCCCCACCGTCGATGGCAACCGGGTCTACGCGCTGGGCCTCAACGGCGACCTGGTCGCGCTCGACGCCAAACACGGCAAGCTGATTTGGCGGCACGACCTGAAGGGCGAATTCGGCGGCAGCGTCGGCGGCTGGGGGTACAGTGAATCGGTGCTGGTCGATGGACCGTTGCTCGTTTGCACGCCGGGTGGCGCTGAGGCGACGATGCTCGCCCTGAACAAAGACGATGGCGCGCCGGTCTGGCGGGCCAAGGTCGGCGACACGGCCGATTACTCGTCGATCATCAAGATCGAGGTCGACGGAGTGAAGCAATATGTGCAGTTGACCCGACAGGGGGTGATCGGCGTCAACGCCGCCAATGGCGAATTCCTCTGGCGCTACAATGGGCCGGCCAACGGCACCGCGAATGCCTCGACCCCAGTTTTTGGCGAAGCGGGGGTCTTCGCCGCCACAGGCTATGGTCACGGCGGCGGGCTGGTTCACCTGACCCGTCGCGGCGACCAGTTCGACGCCAAGGAGGTCTACTTCACTAAGAACATGAAGAGCCAACACGGCGGCATGGTCCTGGTCGATGGCTATCTTTACGGCAGCGATGACGCGATCTTCACCTGCCTCGACTTCAAGACGGGCGAGATCCAATGGACCGACCGCGCCCCCGGCAAGGGTTCCGTCGTTTGCGCCGACGGGCTGCTTTTCTGCCGCAGTGAAGGCGGCCCGGTGAGCTTGGTTCGCGCCAGTCCCGAAAAGTTCGAGTTGCTCGGCCAGTTCGAGCAACCCGAACGCAGCGCCGCCGCGAGTTGGCCTTACCCCGTCGTCGCCGGCGGCAGGCTTTACCTGCGCGATCAGGATAACCTGTTTTGCTATGATGTAAGGGGCGATGGTCAATAGTCCGCGATCGACCCGTCCTTCAACCTTTCGTCGGGTAAAGATTGACGAACTCGGGCGCGCGGACGCCGTCGCCGGATACGTGACAATTTCGTCGTTGAATCGCGCGCTGGAGCGCGAACGGGCCGCGGCGCGTGACCGTCCAGCGTACGAAGACTAATCGCCCTCCGAGCATCGGCGCTGCGCGAAAAAAAACGATTCCGAAACCCCTCCCAAAGAGATCCAAAAAAGCGTGGGGTAAGGCGAAGGTTGGCGCGGCAATTGGATGCCGCTTTCGCGGCTCGCTCAGACGTCATGGGGTATTCGGAAGTCGTTTTTTTTTCGCTTCGCTGCCGTTTTGTTTTTGCACGTTCGTTGCTGCGCAACGAGCGTGCTTTTTTCGTGAAAATGATCCCTACCGTTTCGTGGGCCGCCCCGCGGACCCCCCGAGCTTGCGCCGCGGGTTAGGTAAGTTTGCCCCCGGTCATTGAGGCCTGCGTGGGTTCGTTTTGGTTTGGAAGCCGACTTGCCCAGGATTTAATGCTTATGTATACTTACTGCACCAATGACCATACACCTAAGCATCCGCCCCCATGAAGTCTTTCGAGCCTTTCTCCGCCGCTTCACGCGACCAACGGGTGGCCGAGCTGCGCCAACAGTTGCGGCAGTTCGAGCAGGACCGGCGGCCGGCCGGCGAGACGAGCCTCTCAACGGGCTGCGGGCCGCTCGAGGCATCGCTTAGGCTCTGCCCCAGCCACCGTGAATGTCTCATTCAGCCTTGGTGATCAGCGCGCGCAGCGTCATTTCGTCGATCGTGTCGGAAAGGAACCTCACCGAACCGTCGGCCAACAACGTCAGGAAACCCCCCGGATATCGCGCGCCGAACTTGGGCAACGGCATGGCGGGATCGTAGGCGATGTCCTCCGGCTTGGTCCAGGGAATGTCGCGTTTCGCCTCGACTGCCAGGATCGTGTTCGACGTGCCGTCGGTGATTTCGGCGAATTTGGCCCCATCCTTGGAGCCTCCGATCGTCGTCTCGCCGGTCAACATGAAGTACGACGAGAATGTACTCGTCGGATCGTCGTTAGGGTCGCGAAACGTGCTGGGCATCTGGCCAATCAACTTCTTGTTGTGCTCGCTGTCCCAAGGCTCATCGAACTTGTACTGGTCGTAGAGCGGCTTACCTTCGATGAACGGCAGGATGGCGACTCGCCAACTGTGCGGCGTCTTGCCGTCGGGACCGATTACCGCCGCCGCGGGAAAACGGTTGTAGGTGTCGGCATAATTGTGGAAGGCCAGCCCGATTTGCTTGAGGTTGTTCATGGCCTGCTGGCGTTGGGCGGCTTCGCGCGCCGCCATCACGGCGGGCACGAGCGCGGCAATCCCCGTGTCGGCCACGTCGACTTGGGCCTCACCCCGCCATTGGACCGTGTTACCTTCGACCGTGAGCTTGGCCTGTTTCAATAATGTTCCCGCCGTATCAGCCAGAATCAGCGCCGGGTTGGCGTCGTTGCCCGGCGCCGCGGTGAGATTTTCGCTGAAGGAGTCGAGCATGTTGCGCGCTAGCGTCAAGGCCCCTTCCGTGGTCGCACGCACTCGCTCCGCCGCTTGCGGCGTGGCACATTCGAACGTCGACTGGATCTTCACTCCAGTGCCGGTTTCGAGACCCACAAATAGCCGATTTGATTGCTCCCACAATGGGGCAAATGTCCCAATCATCGCTTGCAATTCGTGTGCCCGCTTCAATTCGGGGCCTGCCACGCGGTTGAACGCCGCGGTGTCGACCATCAACGTCGCCTGGCCGCTGGCGGACTGTTGCCAGCCGGCGGCCCAATCGGGCTTGCCGGCGGCCAGCATCACGCGCCGCAACAGTGGTTCCGCGGCCAAGACGAGCGTATGGTCGTCGGGGGTGTAGCCGCTATAAGGAAGGCGGGGCCCCTTTGACTCCTTCGGCTTGGTGTACTTGAACTTGCCGAACGCGGCCTCGGCCCCTTCGGGTACCGCGCGCTTCATCAAAGGATTCCAGTCGTGCGGTCCCCGGCTGCGCCAGACGACCAACTCAGCCGGAAACACTGTGGCACCAGGTCCCGCCTCCGGCGATGGAAACTGCGCCGCCACGACCTGGATCTCTTCAATCTGCTCCAGCGGCAGACCAAGCTGCTCTTGCAGGCCCAGTTGCTGGTTGAACATGTCGAGCAGCGGCTTCATTTCAGCCTGCTCGAAGATCGCGGCCGGCCAGATGGAAAACACCATCACGGCGTCGGCCGGCACGAAGCGCAGATCGCTCTTGGCGGCGACCGCCGGAGCTTTGACCTTGGGCTGGGCGGCCTGGCTCACCGCCAGAGTTTCGCCCGTCGGCCCGCGGAGTCCGGCGATCAGCAAGCCCGCCAGGGCCACCGCCGCCACCAGGCCGGTTTGTCGCCGCCACGAGGACGGTACGTAACGCAGTTGTTTCGGATCGCGTAGCATCTCGATTCTCCTTAAAAAAGTGCCCCGATTGGGTAAAAAAGGCCGGGCGGCCCAGGCGATCGCGCGATCGTCCTGCCGCAAGGCCATTTGCGCCAAAGTCATCAAATAGGTTTCACGTCCGCCCGAGGCCTCGGCCCCCCAGGCATCGGCCGCCAATTCCTGTTCCAAACGCAGCCGGCGCGCCAGCCAATGCACCAGCGGATGATAAAAGTGCAGCGCCAGGCTGAACTGGGCCAAGAGCCATGCCGCGTAGTCGCCTCGCTCCACATGCGCGATCTCATGGGCCAAGACCACCCGCCGCTCCGTTGCAGTCCACTGATGCCAACCATCGGGCAGCACCACCAAGGGGCGCCGCCAGCCGACCGTGGCCGGCGTGGTCAGCAAGCGCGACTCGCGCAGTTCGATTAGTTTCCGGCAACCCATTCGCCGCGCGAGTTGTGATGCCAGTTCCACCAGGTCCGGATCGTCGATCGGTTGTGTCGCGGCGCGATAGCGACGCACTGCGACGATGCCCATCAGCATTCGCAGCACGGCGGCCAGCGCGCCGGCGCCGATCGCGGCGCCGACGATCGCGGGCCAGCGCCAGGCGGTGGGCGCGGCGGTCGCCGGCGATTGCCGCAATGCTTGCCAGAAGGCGATCCAAGCCTCGCTCGCCAGGTCGGCGCCGGCGGCCGGTTTGGTCGTCTTCTTGACCGTCTTGGCGGCCTCATCCGCGTGATCGGCCGCGACGTCGGCGGAAGTTTCCGATGTTTCGACAGCTTGCGATTCAGCCGCGTCGGCGGCCTGCGCGCCGGCCCCCGGCGCGACCGTCAGCCAACGCGGCCAGGGGCTGAAGGCCAGCACCGATACGACGATGGCCACGGTCAGGCTGGCGGTTGCCGCCAGGGCGCCGGCGGCCGGGCCGCGCCGGCGGGCGAGCGTGTAGACCACGGCGCCGACCAGCGAGAACAACGTGACTTGCAAGACGCCCCACACGACGGCGGTTCCCAGCGTATTCATCGGCGATTCTCCTTCAACAGGTCTTCGAGCACCGCCCGTTCCTTGGCCGACAGTTTCTTCTGGTCCATTAAACGCAGCAACAATTGCTCGCGCGATCCCTGGAACACGCGCTGCAGCAGGTCGCCCAGCAGCCGCCCGGAAACATCCTCGTAGCTTCTCAAGGGCCGGAAGCGAAACGGCCGCTCGTCGTTGATCTGTTCGACGAACCCCTTGTCGCTCAGGATGCGCACCAGCGTGGCCACGGTCGTATAGGCCCGCTCCAGTCCCAGGGCGGCCAGGTCGTCCTTGACGTCGGCCACGGTCAGTTCGCCCCGTTTCCAGAACACCTGCATGACTTCGAGTTCGCGTTCGGTGAGTTCTTTGGCGGGCGGTCGTGCCATTTCGCTCCTCGCGGGTTTGGGTGAAAGGGCGTAGCCGAACTCGCAAGAGTTCGGGAACGAATTCGTTTTGGTTATCGAGATTTGGTTTTATAGTAATGGTTCCGCGTAGGAAGTCAAGTAGATTTTTTGGGGTGGTCATTGGTCATTGGTCGGCTCGTTCCCAGGCTCGGCGTGGGGAACGCCTCTTCGGCCGCTCCGCGGTAGGGTGTTGAAAATTCGGTCTCGACACATGCTTTTCTTCCCGCCAGTTTCGTCCCTTCGTAATCCGCCCGGAATTCGCAAGAATTCTGGTGGGCCCGCCCGACGCCCTGAACTCTTGCGAGTTCGGCTACATCCGGCTTGCCCAGGATTCAAAACGCATGTATACTTAATGCACCAATGACCATACACCTAAGCATCCGCCCCCATGAAGTCTTTCGAGCCCCTCTCCGCCGCTTCACGCGAGCAACGGGTGGCCGAGCTGCGCCAACAGTTGCGGCAGTTCGAGCAGGACCGGCGGCCGGTCGGCGAGACGAGCCTCTCAACGGGCTGCGGGCCACTCGATCGGTTGTTGCCCGGCGGCGGTTTGAGCCGTGGCGGACTGGTCGAGTGGCTGGCCGCGGGCGCGGGAAGCGGGGCGGCGTCGTTGGCGTTGGTCGCCGCACGCGGGGCCTGCCGAGAGCATGGCTCGCTGGTGGTGATCGATGGCCGGGGGACGTTTTACCCTCCGGCCGCGGCCCTGGCGGGGATCGAACTGGAGGGGGTGCTCGTCGTTCGCGCGGAGCAGGCCGGCGACGAAGCATGGGCGCTCGACCAGGCCTTGCGCTCGATGGGCGTGGGGGCCGTGTTTTGCCAGTCCGACCGGTTGCACCCGCGGGCCGTGCGGCGCTTGCAGTTGGCGGCCGAGTCGAGCGGTGGGCTGGGACTGCTCGTGCGCCCCGAAACGGCGCGGCAAGAACCGTGCTGGGCCGAGGCGCGGCTGCTCGTGCGGCCGTTGCCGACGGTCAAGTCGCCGATGGGAAGCAAGGGGGCCCGGCGGTTGCGTGTCGAGTTGCTGCGGGCCCGCGGCGGCGCGGGAGGCCGAAGCGTGGACTTGGAAATCGACGATGAAAAGGGTGTTGTGTGTTTGGCTGCCGAATTGGCCGCGGCAGCGGCCGAAAGGCGCTCGGGAGCATGAGCTGACCGACCGCGAGGCGCTGCAACGGCTGGTTGACTGTTGCGAGCAGTTCAGCCCCACGGTCGGCTTGGAGCCGTCGCCCGCGCCGGAATGCCTGCTGTTGGACGTCACGGGCCTGGCCCCGCTGTTCCAGGGCGAGGCGGCACTGGTCGAACACATCGCGCGCGAGTTCCGGCGCCGCGGGTTTACGATCCGCTTGGCGCTGGCCGACACGCTCGGCGCCGCCTGGGCGGTGGCGCATTACGAACCGCTCGAACGGGATGTCACCATGACCGATGAGGCCACGGTCCTTCCGCCCGGCCATGGCCGGGCGGCGTTGGCCGCGTTGCCCCTTGAGGCCTTGCGGCTTGCGCCCAAAACCAGCCAGACGCTTCGTGAGTTGGGCTTGGCGCGAATCGGCCAACTGTCATCGCTTCCGCGGGCGGGCCTCGCAATCCGGTTCGGGGCCGAGTTGCTCTTGCGGCTCGACCAGGCGGCGGGCGAAGTGGCCGAAGTGTGGGAGAGCCATCATCCGTCGCCCGAGGCGCATGAGGCTTGGATCTTCGAGCCGCCGACCGACCGCCACGACCTGATCGAACATGCCTTGGGCCGGCTCGCCGAGCGCGTCGTCGGTCAACTCGCCGACCGGCGCCGCGGAGTGCAGCAGCTTGAGTGCCGAATGCGCGGCCAGACGACCGCCCGCGCGCGGTTCTCGGTCGGTTTGTTTCGTCCCAGCGCCACGCCGCGGCACCTGGAAGAGCTACTCAAGTTGCGGCTGGAGACACACGCGCTGGCCGAACCGCTGGCCGGGCTGGAACTGTCGGTCACGACCAGCGCGCCCTTGGAGGAGCGGCAGCGGGAGCTGTTCGCCGGCGCCGCCGGGGCACCCGCGCAGCGGGTCGGCGACGACTCGCGGGCTTTGGCCTTGTTGATCGACCGCCTCAGCAACCGGCTGGGACGCGAGGCGGTCGTCCACGCGCGGCTGCTACCCGACGCGCAGCCGGAGTTTGCTTGGCGCTATGAACCGGCGATTCGAACGTCGGAAGGCGGAAGGCGGAGGAAAGAAGGGAAAGAAGGGAAAGAAGGAGCCAGGAGCCAGGAGTCAGGAGTCAGAAGAGGGAAGAGCAAGCGCCGCAAACCTGACAAGCTTTCCTCATCTCCGACTTCCGACTTCCGACTTCCGACTTTATCCCGCCCTCTGCATCTGCTTCCGCAGCCGCTTCCGCTGGCCGTCGTCTCGATCGTGCCCGACGGTCCGCCGCGGGTTTTTACTTGGGGAGGCGCCGAGTGGCGGATCGAGCGCGCCTGGGGACCGGAACGGATTCAGACCGGTTGGTGGCGCGCGGCGAGCGTGGGGCGCGATTATTACCGCGCTGAAACGGCGGCTGGCCAGTGGTTCTGGCTTTTCCGGCAACTGACCGATGGGCGATGGTTTTTGCATGGGGTGTTTGAATAACCATACATGGTTTCGGGAAGTTCAATGACCGAGATTCCCAATCTGATACCACGGGCGCAGAGCGTCCAACGCCCCGTTCCCACGCAGAGCGTGGGAACGAGGAATATAGAGAACCCGTCTGGAAAAGCGCCGCCCAAGGCATTAAACTTACGATAGGCTTCAGGAACGAGCGAATGGGTGACGCGCCCGCCGTCGAACGCGAGTGGATTCTCGGCGTATTGCCCGACGAGGCGCGTATTCGCTGTCACTATCGGCGGCGCGCAAACCGGGTGCTTGAGTACACCGTACAACTTGAAATTCGACACGACGAGGCTTGGCGGCCGGTCATTCGATACGACAATGCCCACGGGTTTTGCCACCGCGATACGATTCATCCCGACGGCACACAAGATAAGATGCCAATCCATCGCGGCGATTCAAACGACAACTTTACCTGGGCCATCGAGGAATTGCGCGCCCATTGGGAGTCGGAGAGAACTCGTTTCCTGCGGGAGGTAAAGCCATGATCGATCTGAAGCAGTTCGCCGACAAACAACTGGAGCTTGCGGTGGAGTTCGCGCGGTACATCGCGGAACATCCGGAGATCGACGATGCCCTTCCGGGAAAATCGCGAATTTATTTTCAGGTCGAAGGCGAAGCGGAGTTCAATCGCTACAGCCGCGATTTGGCCGAACGGCAACGGCAGGAGGAGGGACTGCCCCTCGTTCGTGTTCGGATCAAAGGTCTGGCTGCGAAACAAGGATCACGCCTGATCGAGCCCGTCGTCGAAACGGGAGCGGCCGTCGCCTGACATTTCTCTGGTCCGACAAAAGTGTAGGATTGTGATGCAGGCGTCCCGCCTGCCTATCCGGCACCACGAAATTGCACGATGCCGCCATGCCCGATCAACCACCCGCCAAACGTTCCCCGCACATCGCCCCCCTCGCGCTCGGCCCGCGCGCCGGCCCGAACTACGCCGAGTTGCACGCCAAGACCAACTTTTCTTTCCTCGAAGGCGCCTCGCACCCCGACGAACTGGTCGCCCGCGCGGCGGCGCTGGGCTACCGTGCCTTGGCCGTCACCGATCGCCACAGCCTGGCGGGCGTGGTGCGGGCCCATGTGGCGGCCAAGGAGGTGGGTCTGAAGCTGCTCATCGGCGCCGAGATCCGGCCGGCCGGCGCCGCCGGCGCGGTGCTCTTGGCCACCGATCGCGCCGCCTACGGCCGCTTGAGCAGGCTGCTCACCGTCGGACGCCGCCGCGCCCCCAAGGGAGAATGCCAACTGACCTTCGACGACGTGGCGGGGCACGCCGCGGGACTCTTGGCCTGCGTGCTCTGCGACGATCTCGCTTCGCTCGGCGACTATCGCGCGGCCTTCGGCGACCGCTGCTACCTGCTGGCCGAATTGCACCGCGGACCCGACGACCAGCGGAAGCTGGCCGTCTTGCTCGAACTGGCGCGCCGCGCGCAGGTGCCGCTGGTGGCCGCCAACGACGTCCGCTACCACATTCGCCAGCGGCGGGCGTTGGAAGATGTGCTCACCGCGATCCGCGCCGGAACGACCGTGGCCGGCGCGGGCGAGCTCCTGGCGGCCAACGCCGAGCGGCACCTGAAAGCACCCGACGAAATGGCGGCGCTCTTCGCCGCCGCGCCCGCTTGCATCCGCAGGACCGTCGAAGTCGCCGGACGTTGCGGCTTCTCGCTCGACGAGCTGCGCTATGAGTATCCCGAGGAGCTTTGCCCGGCCGGCATGGAAGCGATCGAATACCTCACCCGGCTCACTTGGCAAGAGGCCGCGAAACGCTACCCGGCCGGCATTCCCGATCGGGTCCGCGCTCTGGTCGAGCACGAGTTGCGGTTGATCGCCGAGCTGCGCTACGAGGCCTACTTCCTGACCGTCTGGGATCTGGTGCGGTTTGCCCGCTCGCGGGGCATTCTCTGCCAGGGACGCGGCTCGGCCGCGAACTCGGCGGTCTGCTACTGCCTGGGCGTGACATCGGTCGATCCCGACCAGATCGACGTGCTCTTCGAGCGCTTCGTCAGCCGCGAGCGGAACGAGGCTCCCGACATCGACGTCGATTTCGAGCACGAGCGCCGCGAGGAGGTCATTCAATATATCTACGACAAGTACGGCCGCGACCGGGCCGGGCTGACCGCGGAGGTGATCACCTATCGCCCCCGTTCCGCCGTCCGCGACGTCGGCAAGGCGCTCGGTTTCCGGCTCGACCAACTCGACGCGTTGGCCAAGCTCGTCGATCCGCGCGCCGGCGACGCCCAGCTCGCCGAACGCCTGGCCGAGGCGGGCTTCGACGCCGCCACAGCCGACGTGCGGCGGCTGATCGCCCTGACCAACGAGCTGCTCGGCTTTCCGCGCCATCTTTCGCAGCATGTGGGCGGCATGGTCATCACCCGCGGCCCGCTCTCGGAACTGACGCCCATCGAGAACGCCGCCATGCCCGATCGAACCGTGATCCAATGGGACAAGAACGACCTCGACGAACTGGGCATCCTCAAGGTCGATTGCCTGGCGCTGGGAATGCTCACCGCGATCCGCAAGTGTTTCGACCTCGTCGAGCGACACAAGGGACAACGGTTGAGCTTGGCGCGCGTACCCCAGGAAGACCCGGCCGTTTACGAGATGATCAGCCGCGCCGACACGCTGGGCGTGTTCCAGATCGAAAGCCGCGCCCAGATGAGCATGCTGCCGCGGTTACGGCCGCGCACCTTCTACGACCTGGTGATCGAGGTGGCCATCGTCCGCCCCGGACCGATCCAGGGCAACATGGTCCATCCCTACCTGCGGCGGCGCGGCGGCCAGGATCCCATCGAGTACCCCGACGACGAGATCCGCCAGGTGCTGCGCAAGACGCTCGGCGTGCCGATCTTCCAGGAACAGGCGATGCGGCTGGCGGTGGTCGCCGCCGGCTTCACGCCGGGCGAGGCCGACCAGCTCCGCCGCGCCATGGGCGCGTGGCGGCGGCCGGGCGTGATCGAGTCGTTCCGTCGCAAGCTGCTGGCGGGCATGGCCCGCCGCGGCCTGCCGGAGGAGTACGCCCACAGGGTTTTCGAGCAGATCCGCGGCTTCGGCGAGTACGGCTTTCCGGAATCGCACGCGGCCAGCTTCGCGCTGTTGGTCTACGTCTCGGCCTGGCTCAAGTTCTATCATCCCGCGGCTTTCACCGCCGCGCTCTTGAATAGCCAGCCGATGGGTTTTTACGCGCCCGCCCAATTGGTGCGTGACGCGCGCCGGCACGGCGTCGAAGTGCGGCCCGTGGATGTGAACGCGAGTGAATGGGACTGTACGTTGGAGGAAAGGGGACAGGTTACAGGGGACAGGTTACAGGATGTAGCAGAATTCGCAAGAATTCGGGGGTCTGAGGAGGCGCAACGGCCTGAACTCTTGCGAGTTCAGCTACTTCCGACTTCCGACCTCGCCCCCGCCTTCAATCCGCAATCCGCAATCCGCGATCCGCAATCATCCCTCCGCCTCGGCTTCCGCGAGCTTTCCGGCTTTTCGGCCTCGCACGCCGTGGCGATCGTCGCCGCGCGTCATGCCGGGCGGTTCCGCTCGCTCGACGATTTCGCCCGGCGGACGGGCCTGGGCCGCGCGGCGATCGAACGGCTGGCCAAGGCCGACGCTTTCGCCTCGCTGGCGCTGAACCGGCGCGCGGCGCTCTGGCAGGCGCTGGCGGAGCACCGCGAGGAGCCGTTGCCGCTCTTCGCCGGGCTCGAATCGTCCGGGCCCGACGAGCGGCCGGCCGGACTGCCGGCGATGCCTGAGCATGAGGAAGTGTTGGCCGATTACCGCACGGCGGGCTTGTCGCTCAAGGGGCACCCGCTCACGTTCCTGCGCCCGCGGCTCGACGAGCTGAAAGTCGCGCGGGCCGCGGAATTGGCGGCGACCCCTCACGGGCGCTGGCTTCGCGTGGCGGGCCTGGTCCTGGTGCGGCAGCGTCCCAGCAGTGCCCGCGGCATCACCTTCGTCACGTTGGAGGATGAGACGGGCGTGGCCAACCTGATCGTGCGCCAGGCGATCTGGGAACGCTACCACCGCGTCGCCTCGTCCGCCGTGGCGCTGGTGGCGCACGGCCGATTGGAGCGGCAAGGCCAGGTGATCCATGTGCTCGTCAGCCGGCTCGAAGACCTGGCGGCCCTGGCGGGCAAGGTCGAAAGCCAGTCAAGGGATTTCCGCTGAAGCACTGCCGCTCTCAGCCGCGCTGGCGTATACTATATTGAACGCGCCGCCCGGTGAGACATTTGGGCCCGCTCACGTCCGCCTAGGGCGGCAAGCCAAGGGGGGGACAAGTGAAGTTCAGCGAGTTGGTCCGCCAGTTGGAAGCCAACGGTTTTGCGCTGGTCAAGGAGAAGGGTTCTGTCCGCTATTATGGAAAGGCCGGTTGGCCGCGTCTCATCCGCGTGGACTACCATGGGGCCAAGGAAGTACCGACCGGCACCTGTCACGCGATTCTGAAAGCGGCGGGGATCTAAGAACATTAGGGAGCGTATATGATCGATCTACCGTATTCTCTCGTCATTGAGGCGACCGACGCGCCCGATTACTTCGGTTTCCATTCCCCGGAACTGGAGGGCTTCTCAGGCATCGGGCATTCCGTGGAGGACTGCCTGTTCCAGGCCAAATGGGGGATGAAGGAGCATGTCGCGTTACTGCACCGGCAGCAGTTGCCGGTCCCAGCCGTCACGCCCAACCCGGTAGTGATTATCCAGAACGAGAAGAAGACGGTCTGGCCCCACCAGCCGTTGCAGCCGACGACCGCCCCCTGATCCTTTTCATTCGCGGTGAAAGCAGGGAACTATTATGAAGACAATCGCCGTATCCGCACGCGCCACGACCCTCAACGACTTGCTCAAGAAGGGTGTCACCTTCGTCACGCTGGAGGACGAGACGGGCGTGGCCAAACTGATCGTGCGGCAGGCCATTTAGGAACGCTACCACCGCGTCGTCTCGTCCGCCGTGGGGGTTAAACCGCTTGGGTCGACGAGCAATTGCGCCGTGCCGGCCGTCACACTTCAGGCAAGCAAGTCAACGCATGATCAGCAGGCGGGGCCACCCTTGAACCTTGGACGCGCGAGGATGGTGGTGATGACGTCGCACGATGAGCATGCCGGTACGGGGCACCCGTCAAGAGAATTCGCCACGACCCATTGGAGCGTGGTGCTGGCGGCGGCGGAGCGTGGTACGCCGCGGTCGCAGGCGGCGCTCGCCAGGTTGTGCGAGACCTATTGGTTTCCGCTCTATGCTTTCCTGCGACGGCAAGGCTCCGCCACGCACGATGCCGAGGATTTGACCCAGGCTTTTTTTGCGCGCGTGCTCGACAAGAACTACCTGGCCGACGTCGACCGCCGGCGGGGCAAGTTCCGTTCATTTTTGCTCGCGTCGCTACGGCACTTCGTGGCCAACGAGCGCGATCGCGCGCGGGCCAAGAAACGCGGTGGCGGGCGTTGCACGCTGTCGCTCGATTTCCCCAGCGCCGAGAAGCGATATACCTTGGAGCCGGTCGACGATCTCACGCCGGAGCGGCTCTTCGAGCGGCAATGGGCCTTGGAGTTGCTCTCACGGGTGCTGGAGCGCTTGCAGACGGAACTGACCGCCGCCGGCAAAGCAGCGTGGTTCGATGCCCTGAAACCACTGCTCACGGCGGATTCCCATACTCCGCCGTACGCCCGCGTGGCTGAGCGGCTTGGCCAAAGCGAAAGCGCCGTGAAGGTCGCCGTGCATCGATTGCGCCGCCGCTACCGCCGGTTGCTGCGCGACGAAGTCGCGCAAACCGTAGCCGATCCAGCGGAAATCGACGATGAGTTGCGGCAGCTCGTGGCGGCCTTGCGCCAATAATATACTTCGCGCGGCCGACAATGAGATTTTTTGCCAGGAGAAAGCGGCGGTGGCTGGTGGCAGAGCCTTAGCGATGCCCCGGCTTGATAGCGACCGGGGCATCGCTAAGGCTCTGCCCCAGCCACCGTGAATGTCTCATTCTCGACCGCGTGCCTGGGCTGCGGCTTGCCAGCCGCGAAGCGGCGACAGAGAGTAGCCTGGGGCGTAAGGGGCGTAAGGGCGTAAGCCCTCGTTGTTCTACGCATCTTTTGATTGCGGGTGGTGAAATGGGGGCGTTGGGAAATCCCGGTCTCTTCGTAAGAGGCATTTGATGTCAAGCTGCATCTTTGATGAGGCCATGCGCGCCGAACTTGCCGGAGACCCCCTGGATTGGCCGGGTATTTCCGAACCGGGCGGCGCCGACGCGTTCGACGGCGCGCCGAACGCCGACGCCCGCCGACCGCGCGCCGAAGTCAAGTGCCCGGAAATCCGGGCCCAGCGGCTCGGCGAGATCGAGTCGGAACCCACCACCTGGCTCTGGTCCGACCGCTTCCCGCTGGTCCCGCTCACCGTGATGGCCGGCTCCAGCGGCGTCGGAAAGACGTTTCTGGCGCTCGATCTCGCGGCGCGCGTCACGCGCGGCGCTGGTTGGCCGACGATTTGCCAGCGGGAAGTCAAAAGCGGCGGTGAATCGCCGCACTCCCAAGAGGGCGCCGCGACGCTGGCCGGCTCGGTGGTGGTGATGAACGCCAAGGACAGTACGACCCAGGTGCTTCGTCCGCGGCTCGACGCGGCCGGGGCCGACGTCGAGCGCGTGACGATCATCTCGCCCGCCAGGCAGATCCCCCTGTCCTCGGCCAGAAATTCCGACCTCAGCGCGCTGGCGCGGCGGCTGAATGCTTTGCAAACGGCCATCATCGACGCCGGCGACTGCCGGTTGGCCGTGGTCGACGACCTCGACGCCTGGATGGGCGAATTCGGCCTCTTGTCGCCGGCGACGCACATCTGCGCGTTCTTGGATCAACTCGCGGCGATGGCCGCTCGCACGCAAACGGCGATCGTTTGCCTGGCGCGGCTGAGCGCCACGCCCGAAGGGCGCATCGCCTACCGCGAGTTGACCAATCCGTTGAAATCGGCCCAGGTCGTGTGGCTGGTGGCGAACGACCATCAGGAGCCTGGCCGCATGCTGTTGCTGCCGGTCACGAACAACCTGGCGCCTCAAACGCCCGGTCTTGGCTTTCGGCTGGCGTCCGCGACGGCGGGCGCCGCGGTGGTGGTTTGGGAGCAGGAGCCGCTGGGCGTGACGGCGGCCGAGGTCATGGCGCCGGGGGCGGGCTGGGTCGAACGGCGGCGCGATCAAGACGTGGCCGCCGAATGGTTGCTGACGGCGCTCGACAGCGGACGGATCGCCTCCAACGACCTGTTCCGGCAGGCGGCGGAGTGCGGCATCGCAGTCAAGACGTTGCGCCGCGCCGCGACCCAACTGGGGATCACGCCCTACAAGGAATCGTTCCACGGCGGCTGGTTCTGGTCGGCGGCGGCGTCAGAAGGCGAGGAGCAAGGAGAAAGGAGCAAGGGGAAAGTAGAAAGCGCGAGTGAGCGCGACAGGCACGAAGGGACGGACCGCCCGATCGAAGATGGCCAGTTGGGGCGGCAAACTTCGCAAGCTGGAAGCGCGGCCGAGCAAGGAGCATGTCGAACGGTGGAAGGATCAAGGGCCCACGCCAGGAATGCTCACGAATCCCGCTGCGCGGTTCGCCATCGGCGGTTCCAATGGCCACGGGCGGCGGTTCCAGCCAGCGGCGGCGTCTGAAGGAGAAAGGAGAAAGCAGAAAGCGCGAGTGGGCGAGACCGGCAAAGAGGGACGGATCGCCTGATCGAAGATGGCCAGTTGGGGCGGCAAACTTCGCAAGCCGGAAGCGTGGCCGAGAAAAGCCACGCCGCAACGGGAAAGGATCTTTGGCAATTTGGTTATGCATTGTAACGGCGGGACGGGGCCGCTGCCCGGTTCGCCGTTGGCGCAAGCTCCGCGCCAACGGCGTGCCGCCGGGCGACGTTCCGGCCCAGGTTCGCGCCATTATGGATGGTAGCCAACGCCCAATTGGCCGCGCGCTGGATCTCGCGCCTCAGCCGAAAATCCGGTCGCGGCGGGCCTTGTTGTAGGCCAGCTTCTCGGCCCGCGTCATGGCGGCGAAGTTGGGCTGGTCCGAGGCCAGCGGGCCTGGCCCCGGGGCGGTCTTCGACTGGCACTGGCATGTTTCGTGACTTGGTCCGCCGCAACCGCAATCGCTTTGCGGCGTTTTCGCTTCGCCTTGCTGTACGTTCGCGGATGATTTGGGCTGTCCTGCAAGAACCTCGCGCTGCCTTGCTTGCGCTTCGGGTTGGTGAATGTTTCCCGGAACGGCAACCGTCGCGGAGCCACCATAGCTCATCACGCCGGTCTGCAGCAGCAGGTCGTCGGCGAGCGACCGGTTCGGGCGGATGTTCAGTTTTTCCAACACCGCGTGGTACGCGCGCACGGCTTCTTCCGGGCCGATCACCCGATCGACGATCAGCCGCAGGAATTCGACGAAGGCGAGTTGACATTCGGCGTTGTTGATCTTGCGGCCGAAGAGGGCCACGCGAGCGCCGTATTTCTGGGCCTCGGCGATCAACTTGAAGGCGTCGTAGGTCGTGCCCGCCCCGCCGCCCAAAATGCCCACGATCAGGTGCGGGTCGTAAGCGACCAGTTCCTCCATCGCCTTGGGACCGTGGTAGACGACCTTCAGGAACAACGGCCGACCCGCGCCGGCCACGCCCGCCAAAGTGCGGGCAATCGAGTCGTTGATGAACTTGGGCAGAAGGTCGGCGTCGAGCCCGACCGGCGCGTTCGGGTCGAACACCTCCAGGAAATGACGGAAGCCCTTGGTCTCGCACTCCCGGCGGAACCGGCCGTACTCCGTGATCGCGGCAAGGTCGTCGTCGAGCCGGTTGTTGAAGGTGATGCTGTAGAGTCCCAGGTTCGCCCCAAGCGCCCGCTCCGCGGGTTCACAGTCGAGATGGCCGCACTGGATATGATCGACGGCGGCGGTGCGGAATGGCCGCGACGGCTCGGCCGCGTACTTCCCGCCGCGGACGACGAAAATGTCGCTGGTGTCGTTGGCCCGCGCGACCGGCGTGACGTGACTATGCTCGAACAACCGCTCCTGGATCGTGAGCACGTCGCTGGTGCTGGCCGACATGAGCATGACGTCGACCACGCCCTGGCGGACGATCTCGCGGATCTGTTCGCGGTACTCGGCCAAGGTGCGGAAGCGGACCTCGCCCACATGCGCTTCGGGGGAGCGGCCCGGCGCGCCGATGCCAAACGCCATGTCGGCGTCCTTGGCGTCGGCGATGATGAATTCCTTCGAGCCGGACGGATCGGCGTGGATCGCGGCTAGTTTAAGGTCGAGGGTTTTGGTCATGGGTCATGGGTCATGGGTCATGGGTGTCATGGGTGTCATGGGTGTCATGGGTCATTAGATCCCTCGTTCCCACGCTCCGCGTCCTTCTTGTCGCCCTCTTCGCGTTCGGCGGGGCCGCGGAGCGGCCGAAGAGCCGTTCCCACGCAGAGCGTGGGAACGAGGCGCACTCATCGTTCGCGCTTCAGCCTCGCCAACACCGTATCCACCGTCTGCCGCAACACCTGGCCGCTCTTGCGCAAGGCTTGTAACTCCTTCGGCCATAGCTCGATCTCATGCGTCCTCTGGGCGCCCTTGTGGCCCACGACCGTAGGCACCGAAAGCGCGACGTCGCGGAGGCCGTAACAGCCCGTCTGCACGCTGGAAACAGGCAGAACTCGCCGGCGGTCGAGAGCCACCGACTCGATCACCTCCTGAATCGCCAACCCCACGGCGAAGCCGGCGCCCCCTTTCTTCTTGATGACTTCGGCCCCAGATCCCTTGGTGCGCGTGAAAAGCTCGTTGGCGACGTTCGGATTGAAGCCGGGAAACTTTTCGAGCGGTAGCCCGGCGATCGTGGCGCTCGACCAGATCGGCACCATGCTGTCGCCGTGCTCCCCCAGGATCAAGGCGGCAACCTGCGTCGGCGGGGCGGCCAGCTTGTCGGCGATCAGACTGCGGAAGCGGATCGTGTCGAGCTGCGTTCCCAAGCCGATCACCTGCCCGGCGGGCAAGTCAAGCCGCTGAGCCGCAAGGTAAGTGAGCACGTCGACAGGGTTCGATACCACCAAGACGACAGCGTCCTTCTTATAGCCGGCCTTGGAAATCTCGGCCAGGATGCCGACGAACAAATCGACGTTGCGGTTGATCAAGTCGAGGCGGCTTTCGTCGGGCTTGCGCCGCAGCCCCGCCGTGATGCAAATCAGATCGCTGCTGGGGATGTGTTCGTAGCCGCCCGCGGAGATCGCCTGGTCGGCCATGACCGAAGCCCCGTGCAGCAGATCAAGCGACTGCCCGGAAACGGCTTCGGCGTTGAGGTCCAACAAGGCGATTTCGCGCACGATGCGGCCTGTCTGCAAGGCGAAGGCCGCGCACGAGCCGACGAGTCCCGCGCCGCCAATGATGCTGATTTTCATGGGTTCATCCTTTCAACGCCGCCACGACTCGATCGGTGATCGCCTGGATGAGCGCTTCCTGGTCGGGATCGGCCGATGGGCTCTTTCCCGTTGAGGATGGCGGCTCAAAGGCCCTCCTCTCGACACCTGAATGCTTCCAACTGTCACGAAATACGTCGTTGGCGCAGATGTCGCAATTTTCCATGCCCGGCTCGAGCCGCGCGTCTTTGAAACCCAAGCGGGTCTTGAACTCCAACAACTCGCGGGTCTTCCGCTCGTCCAGATAATTGACGCGGCCCAGGTCGCGGGCCATCAGCAGGATGCGGCAGTAGGCGTCGAGCACCTCGGTCCACCAGTAAGCGTGCTCGACCGTGTCGCCGCAGCTTACCGTGCCGTGGTTGGCCAGGATGATCACGCTGGCCTTCTTGACGAACGGAAGCACGGTGTCGGCGAAGGCCTGGCAGCCGGGCGTTTCGTACTGGGTGATCGGCACGTCGCCCAGGAACACTTCGACCTCGGGCAACACGCACTGGGGGATCGGCTCGCGGGCCACGGCGAAGGCGGTGGCGTGCGGCGGGTGGCAGTGGACCACGCTCTTCACGTCGGGCCGCTCGCGCATGATCGTCAGGTGCAGCAAGATTTCGCTCGACCGCTTGCGGCGGCCCGAGACCTGGTTGCCCTGCATGTCGACGATGCACAGATCGTCGGGCTTCATGAAGCCCTTCGAGATGAACGTCGGCGAACAGAGAACTTCGTTCTCGCCCAGGCGGTAACTGATGTTGCCGTCGTTGCCGGCGGCGAAGCCCTTGGCGTAGAGCCGCCGGCCGATGTCGCAGATTTCTTCCTTGAGCTTGTGGAGGTTCGGGTGCATGTTCGGCTACTACTTCGGGATGGAATTCATGGGTTTCACGTCAATCTGGTCGAGGATGGCGGCATTGTAGGCGTCGACCGGTTTTTCGGCGGGCAAGAACGGCTGGGCCGCCTCGCCCCCTTCGCTGATCGCGATCAGGCTTCCCTGCCCCGCGCCGAGTTCGTCGTAAACCACCACGGTCTCGGCCACCTTGTCGACGGAATCCTCGACCGTTGCCGTCAGTTCGGCCAGCGAGAGGGGCACGGCCAGTTTGTACGTCGCCCCGCGCAAGCTCGGGTGCGAGTGGTTGAGTGTCACGGTGCCGATGATCTTTCCGATTCGCATGAACTGTGGTTGTTCTTATTCGTCGTTCGTTGGGTTATTTGGCGCCCCACGGTCGGGTATTCCCATCACGCTGTAGCGAACGGGCGTGGTCTCGCTTTTCAATAGCTCGCACGTCCCTTTGCCGTCGCTCGACAACATGACGGTCTCGCCCCGTCCGGCCCCAAGCCGGTCGACCGCCAGCACCGGCTCGCCGTCGGGCGATCGGCCGTCAGCGGACAACAATTGCACGAGCAATAGTTTCCAGCCCTCCATCGAGCGGTGCTTCACGGTTGCGGTCGCGGTGCCCACGACGATGCCAAGTTGCATAGGTTAATTCCCAACGATCCTCAAATCATCGATCATCGAACACCTCCGCTCGCGCGTGAACGTCAACGGCGTGGTGACCCCCTCGCCGGTGGGCGTGGCAATCGAGAAGGAAAGATAGCCCTCGCCACCCAACCCCAACGAGGCCATGCAGGGACCGTTCTTGACGAACAACGTGGTGTCCATCGCCCGGCCCATCTTGGTCATGTTGCGAACGTTCGTCGAATGGATGATCGCCGTGTGGCGGAACCCGTGCTCGTAGAACTTCGCCTTCTCGATCGCCTCGTCGACGTTTCGGACGCGCACGAAGGGAATGAAAGGCATCATCTGTTCGACCGGAACGAACGGGTTCGATTCGTCGGTTTCGCCGAAGAGCAACTCGGTCTGGGCCGTCGTCTGCTTGCCGATGCCGCGGGCCAGCACGGCCGCGTCCTGCCCCAGGAACTCCTTGGCCGGCGCGTCGTGCCTTTGCTCGCCTTCGCCCACCGGGACGATCGCCAGCTTCGTCAAGGCGTCGACCTCGCGCGCATTCAGCCGCGCCGCCCCCGCGCGGTCCATCGCGGCCATCATCGCCTCGAACACCTCGGCGACGACGAAGACCTCCTTCTCGCCGATGCAGAGCAGGTTGTTGTCGTACGCGCCCCCCTGGATGATCGAGCGGGCGGCGCGGTCGAGGTCGGCCGTTTCGTCGACGACGACCGGCGGGTTGCCCGGCCCGGCGACGATCGCCCGCTTGCCGCTGTTCATGGCGGCACGGGCGACGGCCGGCCCGCCGGTGACGCAAATCAGCTTGATGCCCCGGCTGGCGAAGATGGCGTTGGCCGTGTCGAGCGTCGGTTCGGCGATCACGCAGATCAGGTTGTCGATTCCCAGGTCGCGGTAGATCGCCTCGTTGAAGCGGCGCACGCCTTCGGCCGCGACCCGCTTCCCGCTGGGGTGCGGGTTGACGACCAGTGTGTTGCCGCCCGCGATCATACTCACGGCGTTGCCGGTGATCGTGGGGAGCGAGTGCGTGACGGGCGTGATCGCGCCGATCACCCCGAACGGCGCATGTTCGATCACAGCCAGGCCGTGGTCGCCGCTGAACACTTCACTGCGGAGGAACTCCACGCCGGGCGTCCGTTCACCGAGCGTCTTGAGCTTTTCGATCTTGTGGACGAGGCGGCCGATCTTGGTCTCTTCCATCTCCATCGTGCCCAGTTCGACCGACTGGTCGATCGAGATGCGGCGAATGTGATCGATGATCCGCTTGCGGTCGGCGAGCGTGCGCTCGGAAAGCTTCTCGAAGGCCGTGGTGGCCGCGGCGACCGCCTCGTCGACGCAGGTAAAGATGCCGTGGCGGCCCTCGAAACCGCGCTGCCGCGGTGTCGGCGGGACCGTGCCCATCCGGGAAAGCACTTCCTGGACGACGCTTCGAATCAGGGTTTCAGTGGATTGCATGGCGCGATTTTGATTTTGGATTTTGGAATGACCCTTCTCTCGTTCCCACGCTCCGCGTGGGAACGGCGCTTTGGCCGCTCCGCGGCCCTGGCATTGCTGCTGACTCTGAACACGACACGGGACAAACAGGGGGCTTACGCCCCCCGCTCGCCCGCTGCTGTCTCCGAACCTAACACGGGGCAAACAACAGGGGGCTTACGCCCCCCGCTCGCCTAACGCCTGCCCCAACGCCTTTTCTCAACCCTAGGTTTCATTTTCACGACGGAAGACGCACTTCTGGTCCACCTGCACCGAATCGACAATACCAATGATCGTGGCGTCGACCGGCAGGGACTTGGTTTCCGGGGTCAGCCGGGCGCTCGAGCCCTGCACGATCAATACGAACTCTCCCTGTCCGGCGCCAACCGTATCGACGGCCACGAAGGTGCGGCCCGTGGTGACCAATTGGCCGCGGTCGGCGCCGTCGATCCGGTACGGTTCGACGATCAACAGTTTGTGGCCGGTCATCGAGGCCACTTTTTGCGTGGCCACGACGCTGCCGGTGACCTTGGCGACGAACATCAACGGCCTCTCATGCTGCTTCCAAGAGTTGTTTAGCCTGCCGAGCGACGACGATCTCCTCGTTCGTCGGCACGACCCAGATCCGCGCGCGGCTCGTGGTCGCCTCGATCGAGCACTCTCCCTTGGCCTGGGCGTTGCGCGGCGCGTCGAGCGCGATGCCGAATGTTTCCAAGCCCGCGCAAACGGCCGAACGCACTTCCACGCCGTTCTCGCCGATACCTCCGGTGAATACGATCGCATCCGCGCCGCCCAACTCGACCAGGTAGGCCCCCAAATAATGCCGCACAGCCGTAATGAACACGTCGAGCGCGAGCTGGGCACGCAGGTTTCCCTTGGCCGCCGCTTCTTCCAAATCGCGGACGTCGCCGCTGACGCCACTCAACCCCAACAGGCCGCTCCTGGAATCCAATTCCTTGAGAACCTCGCCCAGTGATTTGCCGGTTTGCTTCATGAGCACCGGCAAGGCGAACGCGTCGAAATCGCCCGCGCGATTGTTGTGCGGTATGCCCGACTGCGGACTCATCCCCAAGCTGTTGGCGACGCTCCGGCCCTCGCGAATGGCGCACAACGAACTGGAACCTCCCAGATGGCAGGAAATGATCCTCAGGTCGCGCCGCCCCAACAGCTCCGCGGTTCGGCCGGCGATGTAACGGTGGCTGGCCCCATGAAAACCCCAGCGCCGCACGTCGTATTGGGTGGCCCATTCGTAAGGCACCGCGTAGTGGCGGAGCCGATCGGGAATCGTCTGGTGGAAGCCGGTCTCGAAGGCCGCCACCAACGCGATCTCCGGCAGCTTCTGGCTCAATAGCCGCATCGCGGCGATGTAGGGCGGGTTGTGCGCGGGGGCCACCTCGCTCATCGACTCCATCGCCGCGAGCACATCGGCCGTGACGCGTTGGACGCCGCTGTACCGGCCACCGTGGACCGCCTTGAACCCGATGGCCGCCACCTCGGCCTCCGACTTGAGGCAGCCGCGTTCGGGATCGGTGAGTTGGTCGAGGCACCGGCGCACCGCGACGGCATGGTCCGGCACGTCGGCCACCGATTCCTGGCGCCGGCCGCCCATTTCGACGAACGAGCGGCTCTCGGCCGAGCCGATGCGTTCGGTCGCGCCACGGGCAAGCTGTCGTTCGTCGGCCATGTCGAACAAGCGGTACTTGAAGCTCGTCGAGCCGAGGTTGGCGACCAGGATCTTCATGCGGCATCTCTCTGTTCTTCGCGTGCTCATCGCAGGGTGGGCACCGCCCACCGTTCGCCGATGGTGGGCGGTGCCCACCCTACGTCGTGCTTTCGCCTTTCCTATGCCAAATACGCCTTGACCAGCCCTTCGGCGGGTCGGGGAATGACGTGGCTGGCGATCAGTTCGCCGACCTGCTGGGCGGCGCTGGCGCCCGCCTCGACGGCCGCGCGGACGCTGCCGACGTCGCCCTTGACGACGGTTGTCACCAGCCCGCCGCCGATGGCGATTTTCTTCACGATCACCACGTTGGCCGCCTTGGCCATCGCGTCCGTCGCCTCGACCAGGGCCACAAGGCCCTTGGTTTCCAACAATCCAATGGCGTCTTGCATGTGAATGATTTCCCTTCGGTTGATGTTGTTCGTAGCTGGATTCGCAAGAATTCTTACTTGGCCGCCTTCTGGGCGGCGGGCAGGACGACACCCAGGTCGTCGTGCGGACGCGGGATGACCTGCACGCTGACCACTTCACCGATGCGGCCGGCCGCGGCCGCGCCGGCGTCGGTGGCCGCTTTGACCGCGGCCACGTCGCCGGTCACGAAGGCCGTGACCAGCCCACTGCCGACCTTGTCCCAGCCGAGGAACTCGACGTTCGCGGCCTTCATCATCGCGTCGCTGGCTTCGACCAGGCACACGAAGCCCTTGGTCTCGATCATGCCCAGCGCTTCCATTGCTTTTGCCATGAATGGTTACTCCGGAAACTTCTCTGAAAAAAACGACACCGTTCCTTCATCTTCTGTAGGGAACGCCCTCCGTGGCGTTCCGTGCGTCGCGAGCGACGTTGCCTTCTGGCGGTCGGCGGAACGCCACGGAGGGCGTTCCCTACAGAGACATCATCATCAATTTTGCCTCAATAACTCCACCTTCCAAGCATGATCCAAATCGGCGGCGTTGCCCTCGTCGGTGTCGAGATGAACCTCGAGCTTGCTCGTGGCGTCAGCCCGCACCAGGAGATCCCGCAGCACCACCGAGCACGACGACTCGATCAGCAGACTCATCCGCTCGCCGTTCTTCACGCCGTAATGGGCGGCGTGGCCGTCGTTCATGTGAACGTGACGCTCGGCGCGAATCACGCCCTCTTCGAGCTCGACCACCCCCAAGGGCCCCACCAGCACGCAGCCGGGCGTGCCGGCGATTTTGCCGCTGGGCCGCACCGGCAAGTCGATCCCCAGCGAAATGCCGTCGGTAAAGGCCAGTTCCACCTGGCTGCGCGGCCGCGTGGGACCGAGCACGCGCACCGTGGGAAGCATCTTCCGCTTGGGACCGACGACCATCACCGTTTCCTCGGCGGCGTAGAAGCCGTCCTGGTAGAGATCCTTCATCGGCGTCAGTTGGCGGCCCGCTCCGAAAAGCCGCTCGACGTGCTCGTCGGTCAAGTGGACGTGCCGCGCGGAGATACTCACCACCAGTTTGGGTTCCGTCGCCTGCGGGGCGCGCGCCAGCACGATCTCGCGCACGATGCGTTCGATCGCGCCGCGTTCGATCGCGCCGCGTTCCAGCGTGCCGGCTGTGCTCATGGGTGTCGTACCTTTTTGTCAACTTGGTTGGTGGGCGATGCCCACCCTACGCTGCTTGGTTGGTGGGCGGCGCCCACCCTACGCTGCCGTTGTCGTTTCCCCGGCCACGAGCAAGTCGACCTTGGCCGCGGTCATTTTTTCTTGCCACTCGCCGCTGATCTCGCCATCGACCACCAGGCGGTCGATCGCGTCGAGCGCCGCCAGATGCGCCAGGCTCTGGCGGCCGAATTTCGTGCTGTCGGCCACGACGATCACCTCCTCCGCGGCCGCCATCATGGCCAGTTCCGTTTCGACCAACAGCAGGTTGCTGTTGAAGTAGCCCCGATCGTTGACCCCGGCCACGCTGAGCACCGTCTTGCGGACGTTGACGTGTGCCAGCATCTCGTTCGCGTATGGCCCCAGCGACACGCCGGTTCGCGGGTAGACGTAGCCGCCGATGAGCACCAGGTCGGAATTCGCGTCCGAGGCGAAAAGGTTCGCCACGGGCAGCGAGTTCGTCACCACCTGGAGCCGCCGGCCGACCAGCAGCCGGGCCAATTCATAAGTCGTCGTTCCTCCGTCCAACAGCAGGGTGTCGCCTTCGTCGATCAGTTCGGCCGCCCTGGCGGCGATGGTCCGTTTTTTGTCCCATTGGGCGGGCTGGCGCTCGTCGAAATGGGGCAATTTGGGAGAGGTGCCTGTGTAAAACACGCCCCCGTGCGTCCGTTTCGCGGCGCCGCTCTCCTCCAGATAGTCTAGGTCGCGGCGTAGCGTCGATTGGGAAACGCGCAATTCCTTGGCCAGGTCGGGCAGGGCGGCAAAGCCCCGGCCGCGGACCAATTCGAGCAGTCGATTTCGACGTTCATCCAACAGCACGCCCGATGTTCCTGATTGAATCCGTATCCCCCGCCATTCGTCGTCCCGCCTTCAGGCGGCTCGAATGAGCCGCGGGATTCCGCGTAAAGGCGGGACGACGAACGATCAAGGCTTGATCGCTCTAGGACGATTATTGTCAGTGAAACGATGGATTGCAAGCACCAAATGGAAGAATTCCACCACATTTCTTGCAGAGATGCATTACCCCACGCGGCCGCGAATAAGACACTTTGTCACGAGAAAGTGGTGGCTGGTGGCAGAGCCAAAGCGATGCCCCGGCTAGATAGATAGCGACCGGGGCATCGCTTAGGCTCTGCCCCAGCCACCGTGTCACATGCCGTGGCCGCCAGCGCGGCGAGCAACGTCCAACGGTCGGCCTATTCCCCAACGAATGGGAACCACTCGACGATTTGTTTCCATGCAACGATCCAGACTAACGTCCAAATCGCCAGGCAACCGTTCCAGCCGAGCCGCGGCGAGGTGCGGCGGAGTCTCCCGGCCAAGCCGGCGGCAAGCTGCGTGGCGGCGGTCAGCAGGGCCAGCGAGCAGGTTGCCTGCCAGCCGAGGTACAGCCCGATCCAGACCAATACGGCCAATCGACTGAGCCGATCGAATCGTCCTTCGGGTCCGCGCCGCATCAAGGGCAAGGCCGCACCGGCCAATAATCCGGCCACCACCATCCCCGCGATACCGTCTTCCATCGCCGCCTCATGGGGCCGTAACCAGGTGAAAAATCCGGCGTGCCAATGGCTCGCGACCGGCCGCGCTTCCGGCCACAGGAGTGGCACCGCCATGCCCACCAAGATCAACGGCACGTTGAATCGCATGGGCACGGGATGCCCGTCGCATTCGATGAGTGCCGCGCACAATAGGCCGCACACGAGCGTCAGGTGGTAGCCGTAGATCACCCATAGCGACTCTTCGTTCCAGACGCCGCCCAGCGCCCCAAGGCCGGCTGTCGGCAGGTTCAATCCGCCGGACAACGGCCCTCGCGCGGCCAGCAGGGTGAAGAGCGTCGCCACGACAAGTTCGACCGCCGGATAGCGCGGCGAGATGTTCGCATGGCACGCCCGACAGCGGCCCGCCAGGAGGAGCCAGCCGAAGATCGGCACATTGTCGGTGGCGCGGATCGGTGCCAGGCACTTCGGGCAGCGCGAGCCGGGGTAGAGCAGGCTCAGCCCGGCAGGCAGCCGGTAGATCACGACGTTTAGGAAGCTCCCCACGCAAGCGCCGAACACGAACAGCCAGGCACATGCGAACCACCAGAACGACGCGGGCCAGGTCGAGGCGGATAGGAGCAGGTTCGAGTCCAAGCGAGTGGAAATGTTGCCGGTTACGGTTCAGAGTTCAAGGGATTCTAGAGCATATCACATCCGCCAAGGCAGCCCCGAACATCGGGATGAATCGCCTGTTCCGTCCGGCGTCAAGGCGTTTCCAAGATCTCTTGCCAGCTCGCGGCCTTCACCGCGCGGCGGAGCATCCGCTTGAGGCGATCGAGATCGGTGACATTGGATAACCGAGAGCGCATCGCTTCGCCGGACGGACCAAGTCGTTCGTCGCCGACCACGAGGATAGCTTCCCGTGTGGCCCTCTCCTGTCCCTCGTCCAGAATCATCAGGTAGGTATCGGACTCTTGCATAATACATGTCTTTCAAGGTGGCGTCAAAAGTCATGGCCATGGATCGATTCCCGATTTGCTGGTTTCGACGAGTTGGGCCACGAAGGGCACGATCGTCGTCTCGTATCGCGCGTCCGGCCCCTCGAACTTCTTGGCCAACTCGCCTTGCCGATCGTAGACGAACACGGTGGGAGGCGAGGCGAACTTGAGCCGTTTCGACAACTCGTCGGCCGGCGTACTGGATAGCACGTTGTCGAACGCCGCCCGTTGCGATCGCAGGAATTTCAGCACCTTCGCCTCGGATTCCTCCGGCTTCTGGTCCGCGATCCCTTCGAAGTCGAGACTGAGCGAAATACAGGCCACCTTGTCTGGACCGAACTTCTCGTCCAGCGCCACCAGGCCGGGAAACTCCTTCATGCACGGCTCACACCAGGTGCTCCAGCAATCGACCACCACAACCTTGCCTTGGTGGCTCTTGATCAGTTCCACGATCGCGTCGTAGTCCTTGATTTGCAGTGTCACGCCCGGCGCCTCGTCGTCGGCATTCACGCCCCTTGCATCCGCCGCCGGCCCGGCGGCCTGTTCGGCGCCGGGCGTCGACGACGTAGCCGGCGGCGCGGTAGCCGGTGGCGCCTTCGCGGCGTCGCAACCGACCGCGACAAGCACAAAAAGCAAACTCACGATCGACGTTTTCCGCATGTCGTATAGCTCCCATGTTCAAGCGTCAGTCAAGTCGTTTCCCACCCGCGACCAATGCAATGACCAATGACCAATGACCTAATGACCAATTCTACAACGATTTCAGGTACTCGATCAAATCGGCCAACTCCGGCTCGCTCAGCTCGCCCAAGGCGGTGACCTTGGCCGGCGCGTGCGGCCCCGTCAACGCCTGTTCAAGACTTTTGGCGCGACCGTCGTGCAGCAGGCGCACCCGGTTGAATACGCCAAGCAGCGAGGGCGTGTTGTAGCCCTGGTATGCGTCGCGCGAACTGCCAAGCCCCACGTCATGCACTTCACCGTCGGTGAAGAACTCTCCCCGGTGACAGTTCGCGCAACCGGCCTTCTCGCTCTGGAACACGCCGCGGCCGCGCTGGGCGGCCGCACTGAGCGCTCCGGTTTCGTCGCGGTATGGGTTGGGCGGCGTTTCGAGCGTTTCGAGAAAGGCGACCAATGCCCGCACGTCGTCGTCAGTCGGCTCGGGACCGATCATCGTCTCGGTCAGGCTCTTGCGCATCGCCGACTCCAGGTTCGTTTGCCAGCCGTGCCAGGTCCAGGGCGCCGTGTCGGCCACATGGTTCAGCGATAGGACGGTCTTGAACGTCCGAACCGTGCCGTCGTTCAGCGTGTCCATCGCCACGGCATTCGTGCCCCCTTCGTAGTGGCAACTGTGGCAACTGTACCATTGATCGAGGCTCCTCCGGCCGTCGTAGAAGATCGCCTCGCCTCGCCGCGCCGGCGACGGGTCGGCCGGCCCGCCCAAGCCGATCGTTTGCGTCACGCGGCGTTCGTCGAGGTCAACGACTTGCACCGAATTATCGAGGTAATTGGCGACGAACACGCGGCGGTTGTCGCGGGCAATCCGCAGCCCCATCGGCCGGCCGCCCAGCGGCACTCGGTAAAAGCGGCTTCGGTCGTGCAACAACTGCGGGTCGATGTGGTCGCCCGGCCCGCCATGATCCTGGAACACCAGCCCTTCCATGCGATAGACCAGCAGCTCGTGCGTGCCCGGCGCGCTGGCGACGAGCCACGCCTCGTCGCTGGTCAACGCCAGGCCGAACGGGTCGCTGACCGCCTTTCCCCGCGGATCGAGCGTCATCGCCTCGCGCCGGGCGGGCCCGTCGGTGCGGACGCGGGCGATCCGGCTTCCCAGCACCCAACCGGCCTGGATGTTCCGCGCGTCGATCGGGTTTTGTCGGTAAACCATCCAGGGGAAATAGACGAAGCGGCCGTCGGCGCTGGCCTGCGCGTGGCCCACGTTGATCCCCTGCAGCGACTCCTGGTAAAGCAGCTTCCGCTCGATCGCATCGACGACCGAGATGCTCTGGTCGCCGCTGGTGCCGACGGCCAGACGGCTGCCGTCGGGCGTGAGGGCCAGGTAGCGTGGCCAGCGGCCCACTTCGATGCGCGCCGTCTCCCGAAGCTGATCGAGATCGACGACCGCCACCGCCGCGTTGGCTTGCAGGGCCACGTACGCCAACTTACCGTCGGGCGACACGGCCACCCCCACCGGCTCGAAGCCCAGCCGTACCGATCCGGCGGGCTTCAATTTGCCTTGCGAAATCTCCAACACGTTGAGTGTGCCGGAATACGAGGCGGTCACCAGCACGCGGCGACCGTCCGGTGCGAGGGCAAGCCCCTCCGGCCGGCGTCCGCAGGAAACTTCGTCGACGACCTGACGGTTTTTCACATCGACCAGCGACACGGTGCCGGAGGTTTGGTTCGCCGTCACGAGCCATGCCTCGTCGTGGGTGAGCACCAGGTCGACGGGCGAGCGATCGGGTCCGTCGGCCTTCGCATCGGTGGCGAGCAGCGCCAGTAGGGTGGGCACCGCCCACCATAAACGGCGCCAACGCGCGACGGCGGCAACCAGCACCGCGGGGCGCGTCGTGGTTGGCGGCGCCCACCCTACGGTCATGGTGGGCGGTGCCCACCCTACGGAAGTGTTCGTCGCGCTCGGGATCATTGAGCATTCTCGTCGCAGGCTTGCTACTCCATGTCCTATGGTATCCGCAATGACCGTTTTGGCACAATCCACGACCTTGCAAATCCGCCCGGATTCACTAAACTCGGCCCATGTACACGCTTCCCCTCGGCTCGGCGAAAGCCGATCTCGACACGCCCGCCTTGTGCCTCGACCTTGATGTGATGGAGTCGAACATTCGCGCGGTGGCGGCAACCTGCCGCCAACACGGCGTTGGCTGGCGTCCGCACGCGAAGGGACACAAGGCATCAACGATCGCGCGTACCGAGTTGCAGGCCGGAGCGTTGGGCGTCACTTGCGCCAAGCTTGGCGAGGCCGAAGTGATGGCGGCGGGCGGAATTCGCGACGTGTTGATCGCCAACATCGTCGTCGGCGAGCACAAGCTTCGGCGGCTTGTCGATTTGTGTCGCCGGGCCGAGCCGATCGTCTGCGTCGACCACATCGAGCAGGTATGGCCGCTCAGCAAGGCCATCTCCGCGGCGGGCTTGCGCATCCGCGTGCTGATCGAGGTCGATATCGGCCTGGGCCGCGTCGGCGTCTTGCCCGGCGAGCCGACCGTCGCCCTCGCCCGCCGCATCCACGAACTACCGGGACTCGCGTTGGCCGGCGTCATGGGCTACGAAGGGCACCTGTTGACGATCGCCGATCCGGCCGAAAAGGCGAGTCAAATTACGGCGGCTCTCGACACGCTCGTCGCCACGCGCCGAGCTTTGGAACAGGCCGGCCTGCCTTGCCCAATCGTCTCCTGCGCCGGAACCGGCTCGTACCTCTATTCGACGCGGCACCCCGGCATCACCGAGGTGCAGGCGGGCGGGGCCATCTTCATGGATACATTCTACCGCGAAAAATGCCAGGTGACCGAACTGAATTTCGCCCTCACGATCATCGCGACGGTGGTCAGCCGCCCCGTGCCCGAACGGGCGATCATCGACGCCGGCCGCAAGACCATGAACATCGAGGTCAACCCGCCTCGTGTGCTGGGCCGCGACGACCTGAGCATCACGCGGCTCTCGGCCGAGCATGGCGAGTTGGCGCTGGAACCGTCCGCACAGGGTTTGAAAATCGGCGACCGGCTTGAACTCGTGCCAGGCTATGCCGACCTGACCACCGTGCTGCATAACGAGTTCTTCTGTTTCCGCGGCGGCAAGCTGGTCGATATCTGGCCGATCGAGGGACGAGGGAAACTGACATAGCCAACCCAACTTGCCCGGCCGCCGATTTCCAGGGAAAGGTGAGCCGTTATGAGCCGCTAAAAAGGCGTAGCCGTGCCGCCGTTCAGCCAGTATCGTTGGGAGAGGCGGGTTGACTCCGCGAGCGGCAAACGGAGGTAGCGATGGACGTATTCACCGTGACGAAACCGGGCGGCACCAAGGACTACGAGTTCGAGGCGTACACGCGTCTGCTTGAGGAAATCGGCGTCGACGTGGCGAACGTTCCAAGGGTCCCTGAGCCGGGAACGGACAGGCGCTGGCTCTACACTTGGCGGCGGAAGGAGGAGGCCGAGGGATTTGCGCGCGAATTGAAGCGCCGCACTCGCGATGGCTCCTGGGAGGTTCGCAAATTCAAAAGTGACAAGGAGGCTCTTGGGCCGGTTGCCCCACTCGATATTTTCAAAGTCCATGACGACGATCGGTCATTCATGTACTATCTTGCTCCCGCCAGCCGGGAGCGCATTATCAGGGCGTACCCCCATACCAGGCTGCACCCAAGCGTGACGATCTCGCGGAATGACCTCGATAAGCTCAAGCGGAAGCACGGCGGCGTGTGGTGGGACCAGGTGTGCAATTCGTTGACGCATCTCACCAAAGAGCAGATCCTCTCCTTGGGCGGCTATCGGGTGATCCTGCCGTACGGCGAGATCGGGCACGAGGAACTGCCCGCGATCCCAGCTCAAGCATGAGCCCTGACCTAGCCCTGCCATGTATTACCCCATCGGGGAAGGGCCGCTCTTCCGTGTCGCGTCATTGTACAGCACCGCGGACGAAGTCGCTGCCCCGACGTGGGCACCGGCTGATGACTTGGCGCGTGCGCCGAGCGGGGGCCGGCAATGGATGCTCCACGCTAGGCAATGCGCCGGTGCCGGCCCAAGGCCAAAGCGGTGCGAAGCAGCCGCCAATCTGTACGCATGCGCCCGGGCACGGGGTGGTCGTCCTCCGGCCAAACCGGCGCGGGGCGGACGAGAGGGCGATTTCTCATCGCCGGAACGCCGAGCAGCACCTGCACCAGAGGCAGACCTCGCGGAACAATCTGCCACCATGCGCGGCGTGATGTCGAGGGGACGGCGCTTTGCAGCTCGGCAACGGTCCACGCCGCCCGTATCGAGTCGTGGAACTCGTCAAGAAGGTTGTCGAGCCCCAAAGTGCGATAATCGGCCGCGACCGCTTCGACACAACGGTCCGTAAGCCAAGCACTCTTCAGCCGCGCCAGGTCGAGAACGAACACGATTCCGGATGCGCTCGCGAGGCGGTCCATGCCGCGTAGCGCCCGCGAAACCGTATCGAGGCCCGCCAAATGGTGCGCGGCCATCGTCAGCGAGACCAGGTCGTAAGTTCGCCCATGCATCAATTCGAGGTCAGTTACATCGCCTTGCACAAAGTCGACATTTACCACGCCGGCCCGCGCGGCGTTGCGCCTGGCGGCTTCGATCATTTGCGGGCAAAGGTCCACTCCCGCCACGGTGTCGAATCCGAGTCGCGAGATCAGGCCGAGGCTGAAGTGGCCTGGGCCGCACGCCAGATCGAGGGCGCTGCCGCCGCGTGGAGTTTCGCGCGCACGGTGAACAAGTTCCCATCGGCCGGCACCGCGCCGCGCTTATCGGCGCGCACCGCTCGGCCAGTCCAGTCGAGTAGTTGCAAATACTCGTCGAGCGTCAGCGGCAGGAAACCGCGATCCGACGCGCGATGTCCCGCAGCCTTTGGCGACGGTTTCTTGGCCTCGCGCGGTACATCGGCATCGGGAACCGGGCTGAGCCACGCATTGCGCGCGGGAGCGGGCGGCGGTTCGGTCGCGACGACGTTCTCCTCCACCAGCGCCGAATCCGCAACGACAGGTGAGGCTTCTCGCCTGGCGGCGATTCTCTCGAATGCCGCAGTAAACTCCGATGTCTCGGGCGTCTCGGCCACGCAGGCGCGGATCGGATTCAGGTCCACGTAAATGCTGCAAGCCAACAGGGCCGCTTCATCGACGATGGCTTGGCTCTTGAATCGCCCCTCCCAAAACCTGCCCGTACAGCGGTCCTCTCGGTTCGCGCGGCGTGCGATCGGCTCGCACAATGACCCCATGAGCCACGACAGGCTCGCCAACCGTCGCCGCAGCAGGGCGACTCTTTCCGGATCGGCTTGGATTGCCGCCAACTCGCAGGGCTCCGGTTCGGCGGGCGTGCCGTCCTCATTGCGCCGCCAGGGGTGCAACTGATACCAACAGGATCCAGGACGGTGCGCGGTTGTTCGATGCCCCGCGTCCGCCAAGGGCAAGTATACGGATGTCCTTTACGGAAGTCAATCGCATTTGTATACATCACTGTTATTGTATCTAATGTATTGTCAGCTGGAATGTTGGCAGCCCGCGCAGGTCGGACGCGAGCGGCCGGCGTGCCTGGCACGGCTGGTGGAGGCGGCGGCGATCGCGTCCTACCGAGCGCGGCCCGACCATGTGCGTATTCTGGTGAGCGACGACGCGAAGCAATTCCGGCGGTTGACCGACGAGTTAGCATTGTGCTGGATTCACGAGGGGCGGATTTACAAATCGCTGTCGCCGCTGGTGCCGTGGCACCAGCAACAACTCGACGGATTCCTCACGCGCTACTGGGACTAACTCCAGGCATACCGGCAAACGTCGTGCGTGGAAAGGGCAGCGGGGCTGTCATCGGAATTCGACCAATTGTTCAAAACGCAGACCGGGTACGAGACATTGGACCAGCGGATCGCGACAACGCGGCGAAAAAAAGAGTCGTTATTAACGGTCCTGGGGCATCCCGAAGTGCCGTTGCACAACAACGAGTCGGAGTTAGGCGAGCGCGTGGCCGCACGTCGTCGGGACGTGAGCTTGCACAGCGCGACGCCGCCCGGAGCACGGGCCATGGACACGTTCACCACGATCGTGCAAACAGCAAAAAAACTCGCTGTGAGCGGCTATGCGTACCTGCAAGATCGAATCAGCGGCCGATTCTTGCTACCCTCCCTCGCAAGCCTGATCCGACCGCGAAGCCCACCGGACCCAGCCACTGCACATCCCACTTACTCCCCCATCGACGTC
>DATKSN010000271.1:0-35828 GCA_035531595.1 Pirellulales bacterium
TGACACCGTTGACGAGCGGTTGAGCGTTTGCCATAATCCTGCCATTCTATGTTATGATCCTGACAAAGACAACGATCGTTTTCAAAGGAGTGCAACATGCCTTGCCACAACGGACGACGCGGCTTCACCTTGGTCGAACTCCTGGTCGTGATCGCGATCATCGGCATTCTGGTCGCGCTCTTGTTGCCCGCCGTGCAGGCGGCGCGCGAGTCGGCCCACCGCACGGAATGCACGAACCACCTCAAGCAAATCGGGATCGCGATGCAGAACTACCACGGTACCTTCAACACCTTTCCGCCCGGCCGGCTGGTCTGCACGACCATCGCCAACCAGGGCCGCTGTTTTTCGGCCCACGCCTTCCTGTTGCCTTACATGGAAGCCATGCCAGTATGGCAACTAATCAATTTCAACGCCAACCCGGAAGCAACCGACCCGATGTTCGGCGACGTCAACGCGGCGGCGCGGGCGGCGCGGATGGCGAACTTGCTCTGTCCGAGCGATTCGCACCACATCATGCAGGGCGGCGGCGAGCACCCCGGCGAGATCCACAGCTACCCGATGAACACGGGCACGACGTTCCCGGTTTCGCCGTTGAACCCCTGGGGCGTGCGGGTGACGGGCATCTTCTTCGAGAACTCGAACGTCCGCCTGGCCGATATTCGCGACGGCAGCAGCCAGACCATCTGCAACAGCGAGAACACGTTTTCGATTTCCGGCATGGGCGACGACGGGCAGACCCCACCGCATTGGACCGGAGGACCGACGCAAGGCTTCGTGCTCACCACCGGCAACAACAACGCCAGCAGCGGTCCAGCGCTTCTGAATTACCCGGCCGATTGCCAGCCCGGCAACATCATCATGCAGACTCGCGGCAGCTTGTGGATTTTTGGCGCGCCGGGCCACTCGATGTACAATCACATCCGGCCGCCGAACGATCCGGGGATCGACTGCCGCGGTGGCCTGCCGCAGAGCAATTACACGCCCGCGTCCTGGAATGTTTTGAGTCACAACATCGCCCCCCACAGCTACCACCCCGGCGGCGTCAACTCCCTGTTTTGCGACGGCCACGTTCAATTCATGTCAGAGCAGATCAATCTCCTCACCTGGTGGCATTTGGGCAGTCGCGATCTGAACGACGTGGTGGCAGGCGATTATTAGCAACGATCCACCCAAAGGCTACGGCCGCGGCTGCCAAACGAGGATTTCGCCTTTGCCCGGCACCGAAGCGTCGCCCGAATAGCGTTGATAGGCGCCGTCCTGGGTCTTATGAGGGACCGAAATTCCCAGCGTCCCCAGGTGCCGCGCATACAGGCTCAAAAACGTGGGGTTGCAATCACAGGCATAGGCGAACGTGGGCAAGAGTTGCACCGGCTTCAGACAGACGATCGTGCCGCGCGACATCCAGGCGCCGGTGCGAATCTCGGCCCCTCCCAACAGGAAAATGCTGCCCCCCTTCATTTGCAAGCCGGCGAAGTCGCGAACCGCGCCTCCCACGGCGATGATCCCCCGTTTCATGCGCATGCCGATTTCCATGCCGGCCGCGCCTTCGATGAGGATGGTCCCGCCTCGCATTCCCGAAAGGCTTCCGCGATAGGCCGCTCCGGCTTGTCCGCCGGCGTTGCCGCGGATTCGGATCAGGCCGCCGGACATCTCGCCGCCGGCCCAGTCGGCGGCGTTGCCCTGGACCTCGATGGTTCCGCCCCGCATATAGGCGCCCAGGTGCATGCCGACGTTTCCCGCGATTTTGATACGGCCGCGGGTCATGCCGCGGCCGATCCATTTGACCTGCCGCGCATCGCCCCGGATCTCCAGTTCGTCGCCCCCGGCGCCTTCGACCTCGAAGAATTCATCCAGGCGGTATTGCCGCTTGCCCAAGAACACCTTCTGGGCGCGGAGCTCGTCGCTTGCCAGCGCGCCGAGCGCGTCGGGCGAGATGACCTCGGCCTCAAGCGGCACGACGGGCTGTTCTTTGAGGGTCAGCGTGATCATAGGCAGGGGCGCAGCTCCGGTCGCGCGATGCGCTCCAACTCCACCGGGTAGTTGTCGAACGACATGGTGTAATACTGCTGAAACAAGGGCCGCAGGAATTCCTCGATGCCTTCGTCGTAGCCGGGCTGAACGATGAACGCCCGGCCTTGCGGCGTCTCGCGGATCTCGCCGTCCTCGAGCACGATCTGGCCGCTCTTGATGCAATAACGCGGCGAGCCGAACATACGCGCCGCGTCCGGGTCGTGATCGTAAATGACGACGTCGGCATCGGCCCCCACGCCGAGATGGCCTTTTTGCGACAACCCCAGGGCCCGCGCCGGCCCGGCCGAAATAATGATGGCGATTTCGGACAACGTGTATTGCCGGTCCAGGTCGGCCAGGACGGTTCGCTCGCGGGCCTTGGGCGGTAGCTTGGCCAGGCGCTCGCGGCGGTGATCGACGTCCATCAACAGCCGGATGATTTCGGGATACCGCCAGAAGGAACCTCCGTTGGGATGGTCGGTGGTCAAGAAGATCCGCCAGGGGTCGTCGATGAGTAGCAGCAGTTCGAGTCCCACGGCCCACTGCACGGCGTTGACCAGGTTGCTGGCCTTGTACACATAGGGGACGATCCCGCAGCCGGTTTCGTTCTCGACGTCGAGATTTCCCCATTTTCGCCCGGTGAGCTTGTAGAGCAGGTGCTGCCAGGGACCGTCGGCGGTGATCGTCACGGTGTCGCCGAACAGAATCGCGCCGGCGTCGGCGGTGAGATTGGGATGGGCGTTGAAATACTCGGCGATCGCGGGCGCCTCGGAGCGGATCGTGTGCCAGTCGTCGCCACCGTAGGCGTGGTACTGCAAGTGCGCCATGTGAGCCCGGTTTCCCTCCAGAACCTTCATCGTCTCCAGCGTGGTGCTGATGTTGCCCGGCGCGCCAAGATTGTTGCAGTGCAGGTGCAGCGGGTGCGGCAAGCCGAGGTCGTCCACGATCTGGGCCAGGCTGGAGATGATTTTCGCCGGCGTCACCTTGTCGTAGCCTTCCACGGACCCGGCCAGCGTCTTGGCGTCTTTGCCCCACTTCCAGGCCGCGACGCCACCGGGGTTGACCGCCTTGACGCCGTAGCACTTGGAGGCCCAGATGTACCAGGCCACCAGGTTTTTGGCGCGCTCCATCTCGCCGGCCTCCAGCAGGTCCAGCAGGATCTCATTGTTGGCCATCAAGACGCAGCAGCCCTTGTCGACAATCGGAGTGTCGCGGAGCTCTTCGTGGGTGTGCTTGGCGGTGAGCACCGGCACGGCCGCCTCGAAGACCGTGGTCCAGCCCATGCCGGCGTAGAGGTATCCGGTGGCAAACGTGCTTGGCGTCGCTCCGCCGACCCCCGCGCGCTTGAGCGGCGTGTGCAGAAAAGGGTGGGCGCGGCGGTGATCTTCGGGGGTCATGGCGCGGGCGAAATTGATGGCGGCGCCGGCGATGTGCGTATGGATATCGACCCCGCCGGGAAAGACCAACATACCCGTCGCGTCGATCGTGCGGCCTCCGTCGACGGTTGCGGCGATACGGCCGTCGGAAATACAGACTTCCCGCACCACGCCGTCGATTCCGTTGGCCGGGTCGTAGACCTTGCCGCCCGTGATCCGAAGCATTGTCATCGTCACGCACCTCGTTTTCAGCGAATACCACCGGCTGCCTTGCCGTGGGCCTCCATGATGTAATTCACGCGGCCGACAATGAGATATTTTGCCGCGAGAAAGCGGTGGCTGGTGGCAGAGCCTAAGCGATGCCCCGGCTAGAAAGCGACCGGGGCATCGCTTAGGCTCCGCCCCAGCCACCATGAATGTCTCATTCTCGACCGCGTGTAGTATAGCAAGCGCGCCGCCGGGTTGCACCCCACACGGCGCCTAGACCTGCAATTTGATGACTTCGTCTCCCGGCAGGTTGAAAACTTGTCGCCGACAGGGCACAATGTCCGCCGGGCTTTGAAGGAGCCGCCCACATCCGTTGCGTTGGTGGGCGGTGCCCACCCTACCGTCGAGGGAGATTCGCTCAAATGCCGTCCGTCTCATTGCGATTGGGAGTCACGCTCATGTTCGCCTTGGCGATGTCCGCCTCTTTGAATTCAGGTCAGGCCGCGGAGATCGAAGCGACGGCCAAGCAACTTGTCGCCGAGTACGAACGCGACTTCCGCCCGCTGGAGATCGAAACCGGCCGCCGCTGGTGGGACGCCAACGTCAGCGGCTCCGACGAGGCCTACCGCCTCAAGCAGGAGGCCGAGAATCAGCTCGACCAGGCGCTGGCCGACCGCGATCGCTTTGCGCGGCTCAAGCGGTGCGACGCGGCGAAACTGGCCGACCCGCTGCTGGCCCGCCAGATCCGCATCCTCTACTTGCAGGCCGTGCCCAAGCAGGTCGATCACGAACTCCTGCGGCAGATGGTCGCCCGCGCCAACGGCATCGAGAAGCAATTCAACGTGTTCCGGGCCAACGTGGGAGGCGAGGAACTGGCCGATAGCGCCGTGAAGAAGGTGCTCAAGCAGTCGCGCGATTCCGACGAGCGGCGTGCCGTCTGGGAGGCCAGCAAGCGGGTCGGCCAGGTGGTCGAGCAGGATCTGCGAACCCTTGTCGCAATGCGCAACCAGGCGGCGCGGCAGCTCGGCTTCGCCGATTATCACGCCATGCAGCTCGAACTGAACGAACAGAACCAGGCGCAAGTCCTGAGTCTGTTCGATCAGCTTGACGAACTGACGCGCGAGCCGTTCCGCGCGGCCAAGCGCGAGATCGACGCGAAGTTGGCCGAGAACTGCGGCATTCCGGTCGACGAGCTTCGTCCCTGGCACTACCACGACCCGTTCTTCCAGGAATCGCCGGCCGTCTTCGAGACGAGCCTCGACGCCGAGTACGCCAAGGTCGATGTGATCGAGTTGTGCGAGAAGTTCTATGCGGGGATCGGGTTGCCGATCGACGACGTGCTCCAGCGCAGCGACCTTTTCGAGAAACCCGGCAAGAACCCGCACGCCTTTTGCACCGACATCGACCGCGAGGGGGACGTCCGCGTGCTGGCCAACGTGGTGCCCGATGAGCAGTGGATGAGCACCATGCTGCACGAGTTGGGCCACGCGGCCTACAGCAGCAAGAACATCCCGCGCGCGCTTCCCTATGCCGTGCGCTGCGAGGCGCACATCCTCGCGACCGAGGGTGTGGCGATGATGTTCGAGCGCTTTTCCAAAAGCGCCGACTGGCTGCGGGAGATGGGTGTCGACGTGTCCGACCCGAAGGCGTTCAACGCGGCGGGGGCGAAGATGCGCCGCAACCGGCTCTTGATCTTTTCCCGCTGGTGCCAGGTGATGTTGCGGTTCGAGAAGGAGTTGTACCGCGACCCCGACCAGAATCTGAACGACGTCTGGTGGGATCTGGTGGAGAAGTACCAGCTTCTGCAGCGGCCCGAGGATCGCGGCGCCCCCGACTACGGCAGCAAGATCCACATCGTCATCGCGCCGGCCTATTACCACAACTATATGCTGGGGGAACTCTTCGCCTGCCAGGTGCATGCCACGATCGCCCGCGACGTGTTGAAAACCGAAGGGCGGACGGCCTCCTACGTGGGCCGCAAGGACGTGGGAAAATTCATGCGCGAGCGGGTTTTCGCCCCCGGCCGCACGAAGACCTGGAACGAGTTGACGAAGTTCGCGACCGGCGAGGAATTGAATGCCCGCGCGTTCGCGGCCGATTTCGCCGAGGAAAAAAAGTAGCTTGGCCTTTCCACCACAATGGTTCCACTCGAACATTCGAACTCACAACCCGGCGACGACCGGCCCGTCGGCCTGATCACCGGCAGCGGGGCGCCGCGCATCGGCAATTGCGTGGCGCGAACTCTGGCCGGGGCGGGCTATCGCGTGGTGCTGCACGCCCATCGTTCGCTCGGCGACGCCGAGGCGACGGCCCATGAACTCGAGGCACAGGGCGCGGCCGCGGCCGTCGTTTCGTGCGATCTGACCCATGAGGCCAAGCTGGTCGAGATGGTCCGCCGGGCGACGGCCGCCTTCGGCCGCATCGACGCCCTGGTCAATTGCGCCGCGGTCTGGCTGAGCAAACCGCTCGAACAGGTCACGGCCGACGATGTGCGACGACACTTCGAGGTCAACACGCTGGCGACGTTTCTCTGTTGCCAGCACGTCGGGCTGCAAATGGTCAAACAAGCCGGCGGCGGCGCCATCGTCAACATGGGCGACTGGGCCATCGCGCGGCCCTACTTGAATTACGCGGCCTATTTCCCCTCCAAGGGCGCCATCCCGACGCTCACACGCAATCTGGCCGTTGAGTTGGCCAGCCGTAACCCTCGGGTACGGGTCAACGCGGTGCTGCCTGGCCCCGCGATGCTGCCCGAAAGCCTGCCGGAGGCGGAGCGAAACTCGGCGATCGAGGCCACGCTGGTCAAGCGCCAGGGAAGCCCGCAAAATGTGGCCGACGCGGTGTTATTCCTGTTGCGCAACGACTTCGTGACCGGCGTCTGCCTGCCGGTGGACGGCGGGCGGAGCATTTACGCCCCTTGACCCCTTTGCAACCGTCCGCCGCTTGGGGTAGCCTGCTAATCGTCGGTGGCAAGACAACTGGAGAAACCGCCGGGTGCTACGACGGAGTAAATGGATTCACGTCGCCTCGACCGACGTCCGTGTCGGCGACCTGGCCCACCAAGCGCTGTGGGCGAGGCTGAACGCGGTCTGGCACTACCTGACGCTGGCCGTTCACGAGAGCAGCGACGACCCCGAGTACGTTCACAACCTGCGCGTCGGAACGCGGCGGGCCAAGGCCGCCTTGCATGCCTTCCGCGACTGGCTGCCTGCGCGCCGCGCGCCGCGGCTGAAGCGGCAATTGCGGCGTATCCGCCGGGCGGCGGCCGGCGCTCGCGACTACGACGTACTGCTCGAACGGCTCGCCCCGTGGGCGGCGGCGCGGAATCATCCTGCCCGCGCGGCGCTGCTGGCGCGGGTGCGCGCCCAGCGCCGCGAACTTCAGCCCGAACTGGAACAGATCCACCGCCGCTGCCAACGACGCGAGTTCGAGAGGCAGGTCGACCAGTTGTTGACCAGGCTCCGTTGGCGAGGTCCGGGCCGCAAGAGTGAAGAACCCGATTTGCCTTCGGTCGCCCACCGTCAACTGCAAGCGGCGGTGGACGAGTTCTTCACCGCCGCGAGGGGCGACCTGTCCGACGTCAAGCGACTTCACGCGCTGCGCTTGCTGGGCAAGCACCTGCGCTACGCGATGGAGCTATTCACCTCGGCCTTCGATGCTTCGTTCCGCGACGAACTTTACCCGCTGGTCGAACAGGCGCAGGAATACCTGGGGGCGATCAACGATCATGCCACGGCGCTGTCGCATTTCGAGCGCTGGATCGACGACTGGGACGATCCGCTTCTGGCCGCTCCGCTGGCCGAATGGGTCGCCGTCGAGCGGGCCGCCTTGCGCAAGAGCCGCCGGCGCTTCGATTCCTGGTGGACGCAGGAGCGCGTGCGCGACTTGCGGCAACGCTTCCGCAAGGCGTTGAACCCGTAGGGTGGGCACCGCCCACCAACTCCACGCGCGTGTTTCCCGCAAGTGAAAGATCCCGAGTGGAGAACGATTCGTGCGACTACTTTTTCAGATTGCCTTGGTGGCCATCGGATCGGCCTGCGGCGGACTGCTTCGCTGGGGAGTCGGCATCGGCGCGGCCCGACTATTCGGCACCGCGCTGCCCTATGGAACCTTCATCATCAACATCACGGGCAGCCTGTTCCTCGGTTGGTTCTCGACCGTGCTGGCCGACCGGATGTCGCTCAGCGAGCACCCCTGGCTTCGGCCCGACGACCTGCGACTGTTGGTCGCCGTCGGTTTGATCGGAACCTATACGACCTTTTCGACGTTCGAATGGGAAACGCACGGCCTGATTCGCGACGGCGAACGACTGGCAGGGACCGGCTATGTGCTCGCCAGCGTGTTGCTTGGCCTTTTGGCGGTTCGGTTGGGCGTCATTTTGGCACGAGCGTGAGCCACGATACATGAAGCTCGAAGGCGAACGACATCCGAGCAGGAGGATGGTGGGCCGGTGACCGCTGCGCGATCGTGTCCCACGCTACGCGCCGAATTTCCCCAGCCGTCCTGCGTTGGCCAACGCCAACGGCATCAGGTACTTGGCCTCGAATTGCCCAAGCCCGCCGCGCACGGCGTCGCGCTCGCCAAAGGCCTGGCACTCGTCGCTCCGGCAGCACGCCGATACCAACAGGGTCGGCACCGGGTGCCAACTGTGGCTCTTCAACAGGCTCGGCGTGCTGTGGTCGCCCGTCACGATCAGCACGGCCGGCTCCAGCGCCGCGATCCGCGGTAGGACCGCGTCGAACTCCTCGATGCGGGCCACCTTGGCCTGAAAGTTGCCGTCCTCACCCGTGCTGTCGGTATACTTGAAGTGGATGAAGAAGAAGTCGTAATCGTTCCAGCGTTGTTCGAGCACGTCGATTTGCTCGCTGAGCGTCCGTGCCTTGCCGACCAACTCCATGCCCACCAGCCGAGCCAGCCCCTTGTACATGGGGTAAACGGCGATCGCCGCCGCGCGCAGCCCGTAGACTTCCTCGTAGCTCGGCAGGTGCGGTCGGGCCGAGAATCCGCGCAAAGTCAGGCCGTTGGCCTTCGGCTGGCCAGCCAGCAGCTTCCGCGCCTGGGCCACGAACTCGCGAGCGATCTCGGCGGTCTTCGCGCCGGCCGTGTCGGCCGGATCGGCCGGCCGTGGATCCAAGGGCGGGACGCCGGTCTTTTGCGGATCGGTATCGTGTACGTGGTCGCCCAGCCCCGCCGCGCGGAACACGACAACGAAGCGGTGCTCCTTGACCGGTTCGACGAACACCTCGACTCCGGCGATGGCCACCTGCGCCAGGAGCCTGGCCAAGGGAGCGCTTTCCTCGCTTGAAATCCGCCCGGCGCGGCGGTCGCTGATCCGCCCCTCGCCGTCGAGCGCGCAGTAGTTGCCGCGGCAGGCGACGTCGTGCTGCCCCAGTTCAAAACCAATGCCGGTCGCTTCCAGGGCGCCCCGTCCGATTTGGTACTTCAGCGGGTCATAGCCGAACAGCCCCAGGTGTCCCGGTCCGCTGCCGGGCGTGATGCCCGGCTTCACCGGAATGCTGCCGCCCGACACGCCGCGCTTGGCCAGGGCGTCGAGGTGGGGGGTGCGGGCCGTTTCGAGTTCGGTCAGCCCGCCCGGTTCCAGAGGCAAGCCACCCAGGCCGTCGGCCACCAACAGCACGATTTTCGAGTCGTTCTTCAGCCACAGTTCGCGGGTCAGGTCGTGCATCGTAATTTCCACTGCGCAAACCTCTGCACGCCTCGGCGACTAGCGTCGACACCCAACTTTCAATACCCTTCGCCTGGCTCGACTGGCTGAACGGTACGTCCGCGAATGTACCACACTGGCGGTAATATAATCGTCGCGGCGGCGAAACGCAAGAAAATCTCTGTAAGTTATTTCCCAGAAGAGCCTTACGAAAATGCGCAAAGTTAGCTGCGCAGGGCCCTTAGGGCGGTTCAAGGTCCGTGGCAATTCGATCGGGTCCACTTCAGTCAGCAATTCTTCGATTGCACCAGAGCACTGATGTCGCGGGGGCCTTGACCCAAGCACGCTTGACTCGCCAGACGAACCACCCGAAAATGAACTTATGAGTACCGATGCCCCAACCGACCTGGTCTACGAACTTCAGGAAACGCTGGCGCGAGCCGTAAAAGGCGTGCGCGAGCCCGAGGAGATGCGCCAAGCGCGCGACGAAATGAACCGAATGCGGGAGGAGTTGCGCCAAAAGATCGGGACCGTGGAAGTCGCGGTCGATCTCGTTCGCGATGCGAGGAATCAATGAAGTACGTTCTGGACGCCAGCGTCGCGTTGAAATGGGTGCTGCCCGAGAGTGATTCGGAGAAGGCCATCGCCCTCCAAGAGGAATTCGATAGAGAGATTCATGAGATCCTCGCACCCGATACGTTTCCCGTCGAGGTGGCGCACGCTCTGACCCGCGCCGAGCGACGAGGTCTGATTCAGCCGCCAGAAGCGCTACGACGGTTCCGTGACGCGCGCCGTGCGGGATGACATCCGAGTTGCAAAACGGGTCCGACGTAAGCGCGATTACCGTCGCCGCGGCGCGAAGGCAGGCGCGCTCGCGGTGGGTTCGACCAGACGAACATTGGGATCGGCCAGGTCGATGGGCGTGAAGCCCGGAAGGCTGGGCAGCGTCCAAAGCTGGGCCGCGTTCGGCGGAAGCTGGTTGACGACCAGGTTTCGCAGATCGATCCGCATCGAGAAGGCCGCCGCTTGAGCCGTGGCCGGCGTCTGGATTTCGATCCGGGCGGGCAACACGGCGCCCGTTTCCGGATGTCGCGAGTGCTGGCTGGACAGCGCGCTGGCCACGAGCTGACGGCGCGCGTCGTAGAGGTGCTGTTCGACCACGAAGCCGCCGGAGGAATCGACGAGTATGACACGCGTCATCGGCCCGTTGGGCGTCGCCAGGGGCGTCTCGATCCGCAACCTGCCGCCGCCCACCGGTTCCGGCCCGCGGTGCGGCAGATTGGGGTCGAAGGTCACCAACCCCAACGAGTCGATCAGCCACTCGGGTTCGACCGGCAGCACGCTTTGGGCGGCGCTGTGGTAATACTGATCGTGGCGACAGAAAAAGATGGCCGCTTGCGGCGAACGCTTGACCCAGAACCAGAACAGTTCGTCGTTGCTCCCCAAGTCGACCTCAGGTCCGGTGATGCGCGTATCGGCCAGCAGCCGGAACCGCCGCGGCCGGTCGAGGTGCAGTTCCGCGCGCAGCGAGGGCAACATCGGCACGCTGAGCGAGGCGTCGCGCGTCGAGAGCGATTGCACCTTGGCGGTGTTCGCGTTGACGGCGGCGATGACGTCGGACAACGTCGGCTGGTCAGGCAACACGCGCGGCGTCGCCGGCGCGTATTGCTGGAGGAACTGCGGGCAATTCGCTCCGCTGGCCGACGTCAGCATCACGAGCAACAGCAGGTACAGGCGCGGCGGTTTGACCACGGTGTTCGCTCCCAATGAGGTTGATCCGTTCGGCCCGCGAGAGGGAGATTAGGGGTTAGGGGTTAGGGGTTACCTCCAACGACTCACTACGAGGCTCCCGCGAACAACAATCCCTCAAGCTCTTGCTGAATCTGGACGGTGCGCTCTTTGCCGGGCATGACCACGGTCACGCGATGCACCGCTTCGTCGCGCGGCGAATAAAGCGAGAGGACTTCGTTCCCGGTCTCGTCGTGTTCCGTTTCCTCCAATCGCAATACGCGCCGGCGGACCAGAAGCAGCGCCAAGACGTAACGCATGTCCTGTTTCTCCGCGGCACCCTCCAACTCGGTGAACAATTGCAACAACACTTCGCCGGGCGCCAGTTGTGTTTTCTTCGCCTCGCGGCTGGGCATGCGCGATTTCCACCAGCCGATCGCCGCGGCGGGCGCGCCCTGCCAAGCCTCGATCGCGTAGTCGTAGCGCCGAACCTCGGCCCCTTCGGCCACGAGCGCCGAATAGAATTCTTCTCCTTCGTTCAAGGGTCGCCCGCTGGCGACGCAATGCCGGGTGCGGCGTTGTACTTCGTAATCCATGCGATTGCGGAGCGAGGAGAGTAGGCTCCCGCCGAAGCGTGGTCCGCCGGCCGGCCATTCGGTTGAGCGCGGGCCAAAAGGTACTCGAAAACCCCGTTTCACTCAATACTCGTCGGCATCGAGATCAGAGGAGAATTGTCCCAAGCTAGCCCGGATTATTCATGGTCCCGTAGCTGGCTTCGCAAGAAGTCAGGCCGTGGACACGAGTTACGCCGGAATTCTTGCGAATTCCGCTACAGCACAGTGCGCGCGTTCCTCCCCGGACCATGAATAATCCGCGCTAGCCGGAGCGGCGTGATTTGCGACGACGTGGCAAGACTGGCGGACTGGCGCGTTTGCGAAGGGCGACCAACTCAGTCGCCAACCTCTCGGGGGTCCGCTGGATTGGGGTTCGCTGATTGAAGTCCGCCGCGAGCGCATCCAACTCGTCCGGGTCGGCGAGCAATTCGTCAAGGGGGAGACCCGAATCAACGTACGCTTCGATCATGGCCACTTGACCGCGTTGATTCCACCGACTAAATTCAATGGGCCGAGGTAAACCCGCCTCGGAACCATTGGTGAGGAAATACGACGTGAGCTTGGCGACCCGACTGCCGCTGTTGCCATGGGCGCTTCTCCAGCGCAGGCCCTAGGGTTCGCAAACGCATCGTCTTCCCCCACAAGACGCGAAAACACGAAACCCCGAGGCCCGCCGGCCTTGGGGTTTTTTTATGGTTTCCAACAGCGAGCGGTTTGCCATGCCCGAATCAAAACGCATCACGATCTTCGACACCACGCTCCGCGACGGAGAGCAATCGCCCGGCGCGAGCATGAACATCACCGAAAAACTCGAAATCGCCCAGGCGCTCGTCGCCTTGGGGTGCGACGTCATCGAAGCCGGATTTCCCATCGCCTCGCAAGGCGATTTCGAGGCCGTTTCGCAAATCGCCCAGTCGATCCGTGGCTCGACCATCTGCGGCCTGGCACGCTCGAACGAGCAGGACATCGACCGCGCCTGGGAGGCGCTGAAGCACGCCGAACGTCCGCGCATTCACGTCTTTTTGGCCACCAGCGCCATCCATCGCGAGTTCAAGCTGAAGATGGACAAGCGGGAGATCATCCAGCGGGCGGTGGCGGGCGTGCGCCGCGCGGCGGGCTATTGCGGCGACGTCGAGTTCTCGCCCGAGGACGCCGCCCGCACCGAACCTGACTTCCTCTGCGAGGTCGTCGAAGCGGCCATCGGCGCCGGGGCCACGACCGTCAATATCCCCGATACGGTCGGCTACGCCACGCCTTCGCACATGGGCGGAGTCATCCACACGCTCCGCGAGCGCGTAGCGAACATCGACCGGGCCGTGATCAGCATCCATTGCCACAACGACCTCGGCCTGGCCGTCGCCAACAGCCTGGCCGCGGTCGAGAACGGCGCCGGACAGATCGAGTGTACGATCAACGGCATCGGCGAGCGGGCGGGCAACTGCTCGCTCGAAGAAGTCGTCATGGCGCTGCGCACGCGCCACGACCACTACCACGCCACAACCGGCATCGTCACCCAACGGCTCGTTCCCACCAGCCGGCTGGTGGCCAACATCACCGGCATCCAGGTGCAGCGGAACAAGGCGATCGTCGGGCGCAACGCCTTCGCCCACGAGGCGGGCATTCACCAGGATGGCATGCTCAAGGAACGCTCGACCTACGAGATCATGCGGCCCGAGGACGTGGGCCTGTCGAAGACCGACCTGGTGCTTGGCAAACACAGCGGCCGCGCCGCGTTGGCTGACCGGGCCAAGGCCCTGGGTTACACGCTCACGGCCGAGCAACTCCAGACGCTGTTCGTCGAGTTCAAGGCGCTGGCCGACAAGAAAAAGGAGATCTACGACGCCGACGTCGCGGCCCTGATCGACGAGGAAATCCGCGACATGCCCGACCTTTGGACCATCCGCCACTACCGGCTCGCCACCGCCACCGGAACGGTCCCCAGCGTAACCCTCACGCTGGCCCGCGGCGACGAGGAAGTGACGCGCGAGGTGACCAGCGGCGACGGGCCTTTCGACGCCTTGTTCTGGGCCATCGAGCAGATCACCGGCATCGAGGTGGTCTGCAAAGATTTCCGAGTCCACAGCGTCTCGGTCGGCAAGGACGCCCAGGCCGAGGTGACCGTCGAAGTCGAGTACCACGGCCGGCCCTATCGCGGCCGGGGCGTCTCGACCGACAGCGTCGAAGCCAGCGCCAAGGCCTTCCTCAACGCCATCAATCGCGTGGCCGCGGCCGGCGGCCTGAGCACCGACCGAGTCAGCCCGTATGAAACAGAAGGAGAAAGTTGAAAGGAGAAAGTGGGCAGTCGCTTTCTCGTTTCTCGTTTCTCGTTCCCGCTTTCTCCTTTTAACTTTCTCCTTTTTCCGTGACCCACTCATTAGTCACCGGCGGCGCGGGCTTCATCGGCAGCCATCTGGCCGAGGCGCTCATCGAGCGCGGCGACCATGTGACCGTGGTCGACGACGAATCGACGGGCAGCGTCGACAACCTGGCCGCGATCCGCCGGCACCCGCGGCTTTCATTCGTTTCCGGGTCGGTGGCCGACAAGGCGCTGGTCGCCGGACTGGTGCCCGTGGCGGACGAGGTTTATCACCTGGCCGCCGCGGTGGGCGTGCGGCTCATCGCCCAGAACCCGATCCGCACGATCGAGACCAACGTCTATCCCACCGAACTGCTCCTGGCCGAGCTGCGCAAGCAACACCAGCAGGGTCGCCCCGTGAAATTCTTCCTGGCCAGCACCAGCGAAGTCTACGGTAAGAATCCCAAGGCCACCTGGACGGAGGAAGACGACCTGGTGTTTGGTCCCACGACCCGCGCCCGCTGGTCGTACGGAGTATCGAAAGCGATTGACGAGTTTCTCGCCCTCGCCCATTGGCGCGAACACGCCTTGCCAGTGGTCATCGCCCGGTTCTTCAACGTCGTCGGGCCGCGACAGACCGGCAGTTTCGGCATGGTCTTGCCGCGGTTCGTCGACGCGGCCTTGTCGGGCGGCCCGCTGGTGGTCCACGACGACGGACGGCAGGTGCGCTGTTTCGGCCACGTCGCCGACGTCGTGCGGGCCGTCTTGGATTTGATGGCCACACCGGCCGCCCTGGGCCGCGTGTTCAACGTCGGCAGTGACCAGCCGGTGAGTATTTTGGAACTCGCCCGGCGCGTGGTGGCGGCGGTGAATCCCTCCCTGGCCATCGAGTTCCAGAGCTACGCCGACGCTTATTCGCCCGACTTCGAGGATGTCCGCGCCCGCGTGCCGGACCTCACCCGGCTACGGCTGACGATCGACTACCGCCCGAGGCACACCCTCGACGACGTCATCCGGGAGGTCGTCGCCTCCAAGCGGGCGCAAAACGGGACACCGAACCAATGAACATTGAAATGCAGATGCTGGCCTTTCCCTACTACGAGAAGCGGATTCTCTACTACTCCTGCAAGCTCCACCAACGTGCGGGATCGAGCTAGGGGGCTGGGAGCCGCTTCTTGCGCTCCGTCCACGCGATGTGCAGTTGCTCGACCCGCAGGTCGATGAACTCGGCAATCTGTTCCTCGACGTGCAGGTTTTCGCCGAGTAGTTGCGTGCCTTGCAGCCGAGTTTGCAGCTTCCGGTTGAAGAACAGCGTCCGGTCTTCCGGCTTGTCGGGATTCCGTCGATCACGATGGAGCGCCTTGTCGATTTTCTCGGCTTCCTTCAACCTGGCCTCGTCGCCGGCGCCCACGGCGATGTAGAACGAAATCCATTTGCGGATGGCCTCGCTCTTGAAGGTGTAGGCGATCTTCAAACTCTTGTGCCTCTCCTTCGGCGAGAGGAGCACGATGGCTTTGACACGTTGGCTCTGCTTGATGGTGGCCGAGCTGGGGATCTCCCAGTCCCAGGTGGCCCAGTTCACGGCCACGATGCAGCCCATGTCGGCGCCGATCAGGCAGAGTTTTTCGATGTTCAAGCGTTGGGCGTCATGTTCCTTCAACAGGAAGTTCTTGACCTGTTCCACGTCGCCCTTGACGCCAAAGTCGCTGATCCTCACGGCGCTCATCAATTCGTAATGGAGGTTCGGCATCTTCTCGGCGTCGAGCTTGATGTTCGGGTTGTTGGTTTTCGTGCTGTCGCCGTGGCCTCGCAGATCCATCGCGATCAGCGCGTGATGGCGCCGCTGCAGGAAGATCGCCAGCGATTGGAAGTCGTGCCGGCTTCCTTTTTCGCCTGGTATCATGATGACGGGCACCGCATCGCGCCCTCGCGCGCCGTCGCCCGGATAATAAGTGCAGACGATCCGCACGCCGTCGCTGGTCTCCAAAACAAGGTCTTTGGCCGGCGGCAGCTTATCTTCAGGCGTCAGGTCGCCTTCCGATGAGTCCGAGGAACCCTCTTCCTGGGAGGTCAGCGCGGCCGGAGGCGACGCGGCCAAAACCGTGCCCAGCGCCAGCGCGAGAACCCAGCGGAAACGCCGCGCCCGGCGTCCGGAAGCAGATACTACGGAATGGGGATCGGGCGCCCATCCTGGCCTTGAGGCGGGTCGTTGAATAAAAAGCGAGTGTCGTCGAGGGTAGCACATGGCGGCGGCCACCTGTGGGAAAAGGCGTTAGGCGTCAGGAACAGCGGATCAAGGGCCTTCAAGCCCGGAGCCTGATACAGCCTGATACCTTTCGCCTATTAGCAATGGTAGAGGGGCGAGCGGTGTGAGTCAAACCAATGGCCCCACCCCCGGAAACGAATGTTCGTCAGCCACTCGTCAGCCACCTGTTTGACAGGCGTTATTTGATCAGATCCTTGACCGTCATGCCCGCGGGGATCATCGGAAGCACATGCTCCTGATACGGTATCTGCACGTCGAGGACGTAGGTGCCGTCGTAGTCGATCATCTCCGAGAGGGCGTCGGCCAACTCCGCCTTCTCCTTCACATGGTTGCCACCACAGCCGAAACCCTTGGCGATGGTGACGAAGTCGGGATAACGCACCTCCGGACCCATGCCGTCGCCCTGTCCGGTCGCCTCCGGGTTGTCGATGGGCCCGAGGTAGGTGTGGGCGCGGTTGCCGGCGTGAAAGCGGTCTTCCCATTGCACGACCATTCCCAGGTGCTGGTTGTTGAGCAACAGCACCTTGACCGGCAGCTTCTCGCAATGGCAGGTGGCCAGTTCCTGGATGTTCATCAGGAAACTACCGTCGCCGTCGATGTCGATCACCAGGCTTTCGGGATGAGCCGCCTTGGCGCCCATGGCCGCCGGCAGTCCGAAGCCCATCGTCCCCAGCCCGGAACTCGACATCCATGTGCGCGGCTCTCGGAAGCGGAAGTGTTGGGCGGCCCACATCTGGTGTTGCCCCACCCCGACCGAGACGATCACATCGCGGTCGGCGACCAACCGCGACAGCTCGCCGATCGCGAACTGCGGCAGGATGCCGGCGAAGTCGCGGTCGTAGCGGAACGGCTCGGTTCGTTTCCAGTGCTCGATCCGCTCGTGCCACTCCGCCAGTTCAGCGGACGGCTCGACGGTTCGGTTCAACGCGGCCAAAGCGTAGCGGATGTCGCTGACGATCGGAATGTGCGCTTCCTTGTTCTTGTTGATCTCCGAGGGGTCGATGTCGATGTGGACGATCTTGCCGTGCTTGGCGAACTCCGAGACCTTGCCCGTCACCCGGTCGTCGAAACGCACGCCGAAAGCCAACAGCAGGTCGGCTTCGTCGACGGCGTAGTTGGCGTAAACGCTGCCGTGCATGCCGAGCATGTCGAGCGATAGCGGGTCATCGTTCGGGTAGCAACCCAGCCCCATCAAGGTCATCGTGACGGGAATTCCCGTCTTGCGGGCCAACTCGCGCAGCTCGCCGCTGGCCCCGCCGGCGATGACCCCGCCGCCGGCGTAGATCACCGGGCGCTTGGCCCGCTTGATGGCGGCCACGACCTGGGCGATCTGCTCGGGCCGCGCCTTGTGCTCCTCGACGCGGTAGCCGGGCAGGTTCATCGGCGCATCGTAGTCCGCCTCGGTCTGATCTTGCTGAATGTCCTTGGGCAGGTCGACCAGCACCGGACCCGGCCGCCCCGTGGTGGCGATGTGAAACGCCTCGCGGACGACCCGCGTCAGATCGTTGACGTCGGTCACCAGGTAGTGGTGCTTGGTGATGCCGCGGCAGACTTCGACAATCGGCGTTTCCTGGAAGGCATCGGTACCGATCACAGCCGTCTTGACCTGCCCGGTGATGGCGATCAACGGGATACTGTCGAGCTTGGCGTCGGCGATGGCGGTCACCAGGTTGGTCGCTCCCGGCCCGCTGGTGGCCATGCACACGCCGGGCCTGCCGGTACTGCGCGCATAGCCCTGGGCGGCGAACGACCCGCCCTGCTCGTGACGCGGCAAGATCGTGCGGATCTGGCCCTTATATTTGGTCAGCGACTGGTGCAGCGGCATGCTGGCGCCGCCCGGATAGGCGAAAATCACCTCGACGCCGTGGTTGACCAGCGATTGCACGAGGATATCGGCCCCGCATTGCAACCCTTTGGCGGCGGAGGATTTAGTGACGGTGTTCACGGTTCGTTTTCGCTTGGGCGTAGATCACAAAAAGCCCGGCCGACGCCGAGCATCCCGCAATTCTACTAGGATACGTTACCATACGCTGTGCTGGGCCTGGGGGCAACACACTTTCAACATCCTTCCCGACCGGTTATCGTAGGTGATCTGAGCCCGCACACCCCACAGGAGAACCCCCCCACCATGCCAACTCGTAAGCCGCTGATCATTTTCGCGTTGATTCTGCTCGGTTCCGGCGGCGCGATGGCCGCGTTGAACTATCGGCCTTCCGCGGCCGACATGACCCAGTCGGCCGAAAAGTTCCTGGCCGGGTTGTCGGCGGAACAACGGGCGCAGGCATCGATGGCCTTCGACGACCCGGCCCGGCTCGACTGGCACTTCATTCCGAAGGACAAGCGCAAGGGGTTGCAAATCAAGGAGATGAACGCCGATCAGCGTAAGTTGGCTCATGCGCTGCTCGCAACGGGCGTGAGCAAGCTGGGCTACCAGAAGGCAACGACGATCATGGAGTTGGAGAAGATTCTGCGAGCGCTGGAGAAGGGGATGCCGGGCAAGCCGATCCGTGACCCGCAGCGGTATTACTTCACGGTTTTCGGTGAGCCTGGCTCGGCCGGCCGTTGGGGGTGGAGCGTCGAGGGGCACCACCTATCGCTCAACTTCGTGGTGGACGCGGGCAAGCTCGCGTCGATCACGCCCGCCTTCTATGGCGCCAACCCCGCCGAGGTGCAAAGCGACGTCGGCGTCGGTCCACCCAAGGGCACCCGCGTCTTGCGCCATGAGGAAGAGTTGGGCTTCAAGCTGCTGCATGCTCTTTCGGCCGAACAGCGGGCCCGGGCGGTGATCGCCGAAAAAGCGCCCAACGACCTCCGCGCGGCGGGCGAGCCCCAGGCCCCCGACACGCCGCCGGAAGGTCTGCCGGTCTCGGCGATGACCGAGGAGCAAGTCACGATTCTGCGGACCCTGCTTGCCGCCTACACGGACAACATGCTTGCCGACGAGGGCGCGGCCCGGCAGGCTGAAATTCGCGCGGCGGGAATCGAAAAGCTCCATTTTGCCTGGGCCGGCGCCGACCACCCCGGCGTCGGGCACTACTATCGCGTGCAGGGGCCAACCTTCCTGATCGAGTTCTGCAACACGCAACCCGACGGCGCCGGCAACCCCGCCAACCACATCCATACGGTTTGGCGGCGGATGGCCGGCGACTTCGGCATTGAACGATGATGAAGATCCCTGGTTTCCCGCTGTTCGCCGGTTTCCTGCTGTTTTTCGGTTGCGCGCCGACGACGAAGGTTCCCCTCGAAGGCACATCGCGCCAAACCGGTGAGTTTGCCGAACAGGTCCAGCAAGTGGCCACGGGCCACTCGCGGCGGATCGTCATCGAAGATGAACTGGTCACCGACGCCGACCTGGCTCGGCTCGCGGATCTGACTGACTTGCGGGAGTTGACGTTGCGAAAGACGCGCGTCGGCGACGCGGGCCTTGCGCGCCTGCGGAAGCTCGTTGGTCTTGAAAAGCTGGTTCTGGGCGACACGACCGTGACCGACGCCGGCTTGAAATCGCTGGCCGGCCTGAGGCGGCTCAAGATCCTCAACCTGGCCGGCGCCGACGTGACCGGCGCCGGCCTCGCCGAACTGAGCGATTTGCGGCAGCTTGAGTTGCTCCGTTTTGGCCGAAGCCGAATCGGCGACGATGCCTTGGCGCATGTCGATCACTGGCCTGAACTGCGGTCGCTGATCGTGCAGAACGCCCCCATCACCGACGCGGGCTTGGCGCACTTGAAAGACCAGGATCTGGATGCCTTGGAGTCGCTCTACCTCGAAGGGACCGAGGTCACTGAGGCTGGCCTGTCCGACTTGCAGCAAGCGCGGCCAAAGCTGCACATCCACCCGCACCCTTGACGAACTCGAGGTGGGGACGTCCGTGTCGCCCTCGCGGGCCGCCGGAGTCGGGGCCTACTCCAAACGGCTGCGGTGGCAGGCCTCGGTGTAGGTCTCTTCAAGATCGAGTGATACCGTCGCGGCGTTGCGAAGGGCTAACGGTAGCACCGGCAATGCATGCCCCAGAGGCAGCGGCCAGGGCCACAACTCGATCTGATCCCCCGATGCTTGCCGCGATGGCCGATAGGCCACCGCATACGTCGTCGCCGAAGGCGGCAACATGAAAGGCTCGCCAAAACCGAGCAGCCCGATCATTTCATTGTGCAGGTTGGCCAATCGGTTGGTAACGATGTCCACCACGACCAGGCCGATACCGCGAGTGAGGTAGCTGACGCACTTCGCGGCGAAAGCCCGCCGCGCCGTGGAACGGTCCTTATTGCCGGGGCTGACTAACTCGATCGCCGCAACCAGGGTGGCGCCGGTGGCGGTGGCGAAGATCTGGACTTCGATGTCGTCGGGAAACACGGTCGGCAGCACCAGGTTCGTCGCGGGCGGCGACCAAACCGGTTCCAAGGTTGCCGTCGCAACGGCGCCCCGCGGACGCGCTCCCCGCGGCTCCTCGAATGTGGCGATATCAACTTCGACTTGGCTGCCCATATGTACTTGCATGTCGGCGAAGAACTCATCGGCGAGGATATCGCGGTTGAGCTTTTCCACGAGCGCGGCCGCCCACAGGCCATGGAAGCCTTCCCAACTGCGTCGTTCGCTGACGGGCGGATGAAAATGGTCCAGAAGAGGCATGAACTGAATCCAGGGAGTGACTTCGCTAACGGCGTGCGTCGCGGCCTTTCAGCGATCATTCTACAGCCCATGCCGGCCGTACGCCAGAATTCGCTGTGAAGCTGGCGAGATGGGCTCAAGTTTGACGGCGTCAAAAGCCGAAAAGACGGCAGAGTCGTTGCCAACCCCCAGGTGATACCGAGAGGAGCGAACGGTCATGGCGATCTTGGATTGGGCGGCCTTTCATGCCGCCCCGCTGGTGCGAGAGCCGTTCGAATTCCTGGTGCTGCCTGGTTTTGTCAGGCCTTCGGCGTTGGCGGCGATCCACGAGGACTTTCCGAAAATCGAGCACTCGGGGAGCTTCCCATTGAGCGAAGTCCGCTACGGGGCTGGATTTGGCGCATTGATCGAAGAATTGAACGCTCCGGCGACGCGAGCGGCGTTCGAGCGAAAATTCGGCATCGGTTTGGAAGGTAGGCCGACCATGACCACGGTTCGCGGTTACTGCTCGACCAAGGACGGCCGCATCCACACCGATGCGACGAGCAAGATCATTACGGTGTTGATCTACATGAACCCGCAATGGGAGCCTTCGGGCGGGCGGCTTCGGCTGGTGCGTTCGGCAACGGACCTGGACGACGTGATCGTCGAGGTGCCGCCGCGGGAAGGGACGCTGCTCTGTTTCCGACGCGGCGAGAACTCGTTCCACGGGCATAAACCGTTCGTCGGTTCGCGGCGAGTGATCCAATTCAATTGGGTCACGGAACAAAAGGTCGTCGATCGCGAGTTGCGTCGTCATCGCATTTCGGCGTGGACGAAAAGGATTCTGCCCTTTGGCAAGTCGTCTCGCGTTCCCACCTCCCCGGCCGATCCGCCGCGGCGAGAAGCGGCGTAGTTGCCCACCCCTCGGTACGCTTGACTTCACGCGGTCGAGAATGAGACATTCACGGTGGCTGGGGCAGAGCCTAAGCGATGCCCCGGTCGCTATCGAGCCGGGGCATCGCTTAGGCTCTGCCACCAGCCACCACTTTCTGGTGGCAAAATGTCTCATTGTCGGCCGCATGAAGTAGGATACAACGAGTTGAATCGATCCGACAAAAACGCCTCCCGATCGCAACACGGATTTTCGCCGGTGACCCATTGTGCCACGACGCGACCGGTCAAGGGCGACGCGACGATGCCGGTGCGAAATCCGCCCGTGGCGTTGAAATAGCCGTCCAGTCCGCCGCCCGGACCGAGGATCGGCAGTTCATCGGGCGTTCCAGGGCGCAAGCCGGCCCAAACGCGCTTGATGCCCACATGGCGCAGCATCGGCACCGTTTGAATCGCCCCACGGCACAGCGCGTGAATGCCCTCGCGAGTCACGGCGGCGTCGAAACCGCAGTGCTCGGTGGTGCTGCCGATCAGTACCTCGCCGTGCGCCTTTTGGAGCAAGTAGCAGGACGAGGTGCTGAGGCAGGCGTTTAACGTATGCGGCATGGTCTCGGTAAGCACGATCTGTCCGCGCACGGGAAACACCGGCAACTCCATGCCGGCCGTGGCGGCCAGCCGCGCGGCCCAAGCGCCGGCCGCGTTGACCACGGCGCCACAAGGCAAGAACTCGGAGCCGGCCTCAACGCCCAGAACGCGATCGCCCCGGCGGCGAATGCCCGTCACCGCGACGTGAGGGCGAAACGCGGCGCCCAACCGGATGGCCGCGCGTTTGTAGGCCTCCGCCAGCAACATGGGGTTGACCTGATGTTCACCCGATAACAGCACACCGCCGGCGATGTCGCGGCGTAGCCGGGGTTCGAGCCTGGCCACAAGTTCGGGCGTCAGTATCTCCCATTGAACCGTGGATGGCAGCGAGCGAGTGACGTGCTCGACAAAGGCCCGCTGCGGCTCGCCTTCGATCACGAACAGCAGGCCCGCGCCCTCGGCGTATTCAATGTCGAGATTCGACAGCGCCCGCAGTTCGGGGGCCAATTTGGGAAAACACGCATTGCTCTGAACGAGAAAATCACGGAACACGTCGGGCAAAGGGTCCGGACCGGGAACCAGCCCGGCGGTCGAGGAATCGGTGGTCGCTTGGGCGGCATGGTAGATCACGCCGCAACCCAGTCCGACGGCCTCGCCGATGGGCCACAGGCCGCCGGCCGAGGCCGAAGTCGCCCGGCCCGGCAGGCTCTGATCGACGAGCAGCACCGGCACCGACCGTTTGGCCAATTCGTAGGTCACCGCGCAGCCCATCACTCCGCCGCCAACCACGATACAATCGGGAAGACGGCTCATGACGACGCCCCCGCCGACGGTTCCCGCGAGTCGGCTTCGGGACCGGCGGCGACTCCTTCCTCCCGCGCCAGATCGCCGACGCACAGCGGCATGATCGGCGGCCGCACGCTCAAAGGACCGATTTCCTCGATCGACTTACCCGATCGGACGGCGATCCAACGGGAGGCGGCCGGCCAACACATACTGCCCTGGCAGGCTCCCATGCCTAGCCGGGTCATCACCTTGAGGGTGCGAAGGTCCGTGCCGCCGAACGCGATTCCCGTCTCGACTTCGGCCTGCGTGAGCTCCTCGCAACGACAGACGATCGTGTCGGGAGTCGGTATCGTGGTGAGTCCCGGCCTGATCCGTGAGAGACGATCGAGCGCTTCGCGGAAACGCCGCAATCGCCGCAAACGGCGGATCACCGGCCTTCGATTACGCTCGAACGAAAGGGAATCGAGCGCACCGAGTTGGAGGCTCGCCGCGAGCCCGGCCAAGGCGCCCTCTTCCTGGGCCACCAGCGCTCCTGCGACGCCGCCCCCGTCTCCGGCGACCCGAACGCCGGCGGCGCTCGTTTGAAGGTTTTCGTCCAGTTCGGGAATCCAGCCGCCCAACTCGTGTACGAACCGCATTCGGCAGCCGGCCAATTGCGCCAACTGGGCGCGGGGCACGAAGCCATAGGCGATGCACAGTGTGTCCACCGCGAATGTTCGGCGGCGGGCAGGGTCGCCGCGCCATTCGCCGTCGCAGCGCGCCACCACGACCTCGCGAAGTTCCGCGTCGCCGCGGGCCTCGACCACCACTTCTCCGCGGTACATCGGGACGCGCGCCCGGCGGAGGCGATGGAGGTATCCCAGACCTTCTCCCAGCAGATTCGGGTACAGCAACAGGCGCGGCAGTGCCCGGATGGCTTCGGCGGTTGTCACCGCTTCCACCACGCCGACGACTTCCATGCCCGCTTTGCGCAGTTGCTCGGCGACGACCAGCAAGAAAGGGCCGGTGCCGGCGATCAACACCCGTTTGCCCGGGCATACCCCCATGGTCTTGACCATCTGTTGCGCGCCGCCGGGCGTCATGACGCCCGGCAACGTCCAGCCGGGAAAGGGCGGAACGTACTCGTAAGCGCCCGGGGCCAAGATCAACTGCTCAGCTTCGATCGTTTCGCAACCCTGCTTCCCCTGGATGCCCAACTGCCGAGGCGCGAAGATCGTCCATACCCTGGTGTCGGTGAGCACCGTCATGCGATCGGCCAGGGCCTGAAACCGACGCGGCAACTCGGCGCCGCGCCGCGCGGCGCGGTGGGTTGGTGCGGTTGCTCCCGAAGCGAGCGCGGCGGGAGGCTGTCGATAAATCTGTCCGCCGACGCGGGGGTGCTCGTCGATCAGCACCGGCCTCAATCCGGCTTCGGCCGCCACCACGGCGGCGGCCATGCCCGCCGGGCCGGCGCCCACGATGACAAGACGATGATGGATCACGGTGGCGCCTCCCACGAACCCGCCCCGTGCTGGGTTTCGACGCGCATGGCCTCGGCCGCCGGGGTAAGACAAGCCCGCACATTCGGACGACCGTCTACCTGCGCGAGGCAGTCGAAGCAGACGCCCATGCCACAAAAGAGGCCGCGCGGCTCCTTGCGCCGCGGGGTAAACCGCCAGGCTCGCCGCCCCGTGGCCAGCAGCGCGGCGGCGATCGTCTGGCCTTCGGTACAGAGGATCACTTCTCCGTCGAAGGTCAAACGCACGCCGCGGACCTCAGGTCCGTCACTGCCGGGGAGTAATGGTTCGGGCTGCATCATCATTAAACAATGACCCGCTCAACGGCTAAGATTGCGAAAATGGGACCGACTCTGTAGGGAACGCCCTCCGTGGCGTTCCACGTCCTGCCAGAAGGCGTCGCAACCGCTACACGGAACGCCACAGAGGGCGTTCCCTACAGAAGCCAAAGCGACGATCCTAGCCTTTGAGCGCGTCGTTGTCATTGAAACGGTCTCTCCGGCCCTTCCAAGAGCAGGCCGCCGTGCGAGTCGGCATGCTGCTCGGCGTCGCGGCGCTCCTGGAATGCGTGTACGCGGTTGCCGGTGGCTTGGTTCGTGACGATGCCGCTGCGCACGAAGAACGCCGCCTCGGCGTCGATCGGCAGGCCGCCCACCTCGTCGGTGACGCGCACCTCGCGCGGCGCCGTCGTTTGCCTTGCCAGCCAATAGTCGGCGCAGAGAATGCAGCAGAATTCGTGGCTCCCCCCTTCCGCGTCGACGATCCGTACCGCGTAGATCGGTTCGATCGCCGCGCCGTCGAGATCGCAGCGGGCCAGCCGATGGCGCCGGCTCCAGGTGCCCAGCGTGGGCAGCCCCACGACCGTCAATCCGCCCAGGATGACGGTCAGCCAGAAGCGTTGCCGTGTCACGCCAGCCATAGATCCACCGCGAACATGGCCGCCGACCCCAAATAACCCAGCAAGGCCCAGTTCCAAAACTGCCGGATATCCGAGGCGAGAAAAGGAAGCGTATCGGGCGACCGGCCGCACCAGGCGGCCACGCAGGCCCAGCCGACGCAAAACGTGCCCCACAGCAGAAGTCCGATCGCCACGGCGCTTTCCTTCACCGTGCCGACCATGTCGTACAAGCAGTGGTGGTACGGCAGGTGCAGCAGCGCCGGGGCGGCCACATCGACCAGGAAGCGAGCGGACACGTAAAGGGTCGCCACGGACGCCGCCAGCGCGGTCAAGAGCCACGTCGCCGACGGCGGGGCGTCATGAGGATCGCTCCCAGAACCGCGCGGCAAGCGGGAGGCCCGCACCACAACGGCGGTTCTGGGATACCCTTCCCAACGCCCGCCGCACCATAAGAGGCCGACCATAAGCAAGTGACAGGCGAAGTAGGCCGGCGGCAACCATCGCGTATCGTCGTTTTCGGCCGGGATCGCCGAGCGAAGGTCGGCGGCGGCCGGGCTGCAACAACCCGTCGTCAGTGGGACATCCCGCTTGGGAACGAGCAGATACGTCGTCTCCGCCGCCACGTCGCCCAACGACAATACGCCGAGCGCCAACAAGCCCGCGACGAACCGCGGCAGCAAGGTGGGAGTACCCGCTCGCCGGTACAGCCAGTACAGCACCACCACCGCACCGGCCACGAACACCAGCACCGGCTTCATGATTTGCACGCCGGCGATCAACGACGGCAGCCAGCCGGTCAAACCGGGGCTGCCATCGCCGATGCGCGTGACGCCGTAGATGCACATGGCGCCGGGCGACTCAGGCACGAAGCTGTCGAGAAGCAGGTACAGCACGATCCATGACGCCAGCGCCAGGCCCAGCAAGAGGTAGGCCAGCAGTGCCGACAAGTACGAGCTATTTTCCAACCGGCTGCGCGAGGCGCGCGACGAGAAGCAGAGCGTGCGCGCGCCCAACACCACGGCCACGCTTGCCGCCCCGAACCGCAACAGTTCCAGAAAGCCGCCGATGACGGCATACCCATTTGCGCTCATCCACTGTTCCCTGAAGGCGGGGCAACAAGCCAATGCCGCGCCCTTAATACTATACAGTGTGTCAGAGCGCACGGGAGATTACAAGGGTTGAGACAATTCACGTCCTACCGCGGCGTTTCCAGGCGAAGAAGACGGGCACGCCCAACAACACGATCACCAGGCCGGGCAAGCTGGTCATGGGCTGGTAAAGGAAAAGCACGCCGGCGATTGTCGCCGCCCCGGCCACGTACAGTGCCGGCAGCACGGGATAGCCGAACGCTTGGTACGGGCGCTCGGCGTCGGGGCGGACGCGGCGCAGGCGAAACAGGCCGATGATCGTAAGGATGTAGAACAAGAGCGCGGAGGGGATCACGTAATCCAAGAGGTCGCTGTAGAGGTTCCCGTAGGTGTCATGGTCGGCCCGATACGTCCGCGGCAACACGAGCAGCGCGGCCCAAAGCCCTTGCAGAGCCAGGCCCCAGGCCGGCACGCGGGCCGCGTTGAGCCGCGCGACCGGCTTGAAGAAAAGTCCGTCGCGGGCCATGGCGTAGTACGTGCGCGCACCGGCCAGGATCAGGCCATTATCGCAGCCAAACGTCGAAACCATGATCGCCAACGCGATGCTCGTCGCGGCGATGCCGGAAAACGTGCTCGTCGCGGCGACGCCGGGAAAAATGCTCTCGATCATCGCCGTCGCCACGCGATCGCTCGGCGCGTGCTGGATGTCGGCCAGCGGCAAGGTCGCCAGGTAGGCGAGGTTCGCCAACAGGTACAGCATGATCACCAGGCCGGAGCCTAGCGCCAACGACAGCGGCAGATTGCGGCGCGGGTTGCGTACCTCGCCGGCCGTGAACGTGACGTTATGCCATGAGTCGGCCGAAAACAACGATCCGGTCTGACTTAGGCAAACGGCCACGAACAAACCGAAGCTCGATGCGGCGGTCAGCCCGTTGCCCACCTCGTTCACGGGCTGGGCCAGCCAAAACGCGGCCAAGTTCTCGCTCACCACCGCCGAATTCCAGCCCACGGTCAGGCCCAGCACGATCATCGCGGCCAACGCCCCGGTCTTGGCGACCGTAAATACGTTCTGCACCAGCTTGCCGTATTTCAGTCCGCACATGTTCGTGATCGTCAGCGCCGCGATCAAGAGCACGGCCAGCAATTGGTTTGCCGAGAGCGAAACGGCGTAGCCCGCCGACAGGTGCAGCGGCGGAACGAGGTATTGGTCCTCGGCGAGCGCCGGCCAAATCGCGCCGGCGTAGCGGGCGAATGCGACGGCCACCGCCGCGATGAAGCCGGTCTGGATCACGAGGAACAGCGTCCAGCCGTAGAGGAAGCCCCACAAGGGCGAGAACGCTTCTCGCAGATAGACGTACATTCCGCCGGCCCGCGGCATCATCGCCGCCAACTCGCCGTACGAGAGCGCGGCGGCGAGGGTCAGCACGCCGGTCAGCAACCAGGCCATCAAGAGCCAGCCGGGGCTGCCGACGAGGCGGCTCATTTCGGCCGGCACGATGAAGATACCCGAACCGATCATCGCCCCGACCACGATCATCGTTGAGTCGAACAGCCCAAGTTCGCGATGGAATTCGCTCTCCTCGCCGCCGTCGGACCTTCGCGGAGTGTCGCCAACCGATTGCGATGTCATGGCAGGTCAATATGATGCGCGACGCGAAAAAAACAAGCCTCGTCGCGTAGCCGCCGTTGCAGCCCGATGAGCATGACATCGGGGGCGAGCGGTGGCCGAGGAGTCGATCTCGCGTTGGGACTTGAGTTGGCTGACGAGAGGGGGTACGGTTAGTCTGATGTCGGCGGTTCTTCAAGCGGGTTCCAACCGTGGCTGATTCCACACCACCCAAGCGAATTGCTCGTATCCAGGCGACCCTGAACGCGCTCCTGGTCCAGGAGAAATTCACGCTGCCCGAATTGAAGGAACGCTTGCCCGCTGAAAGTCCCGGCTACGTGACCCGTTGACCACGTCGATCAGCTTGGAGAGCGGAACAGGCCGCTCGCGCACGACGCCGCTACCCACCTCGCTGGGTCCGTCGAGTGGGGCGGCCTTGCCCTCCTGAAGGCTGATCGAGCCTTCGCTGATCTTCTGCAGACGGTAGTATTCCAGCCGAACGTCATCGTCGAACGCGTACTGCGGGCCGCTGCGCCGTCGCGGCAGCTTCGCCGCCAGATGCCGCAGATAGGTGTACAGTTTCTCAAGATCGGAGTCTTGGTAGGGAATGACCTGGCTAAGAAACGAGTACAGGTTCCGAAACGCCGCCAGCTTTCCCCGCCAAAGCTCCGCCGCCGGCTCATCCGTGTCCATCAGCCCTCGAAACCGATCGACCGCCGGGTCGAGAACGGCATTCATTTCGCGATGGTCGGCCGCGGTCTGGCGCGCCTTGGATTTGAAGTAGACCCGGCAGAACCGCTCGACCTCGTCTGAGAGGTAGATTCCCGATGCGTCCAATTCCGCGCGAATCGCATACATCCGGGCGGGTACCACCTCCTCTCCCATCTCCGCTCCTTCATAATACTGTTTGAAAGCGGCCTGGATTTCCCGCCGATCGTTCACGAAGTCGAGGATGAACGTGTCCTCCTTCAGGGGATGAGTGCGGTTGAGCCGAGAGAGCGTTTGCACCGCTTGGATGCCGAACAGACGGCGATCCACATACATCGTGTGCAAAAGTGGTTGATCGAATCCGGTCTGGTACTTCTCCGCGACGAGCAGCACCTGATATTCGGCCGTCGCAAAGCGTTCCGGCAGATCCTTCTCGCGGATTCCGCCGTTCATTCCTACTTCGGTGTACGTCTTGTCCTTGATCTGGTCGTCGACCACCGTGCCGGAGAAGGCGACCAGCGTCTTGATCCGATAGTCCTTCTCGGCGATGTACCGATCGAAGCTCAGCTTGTACCGCACGGCCTCCAGCCGCGAACCGGTGACCACCATCGCCTTGGCCTTGCCGCCGATCTTGTGCCGGGTGACGGCGTTGAAATGCTCGACGATCACCTCGGTTTTCTGGGCGATGTTGTGGGGATGCAGCCGCATGAACCGGGCGAGGGCCTGGGCGGCCTTCTTGCGCTCGACCTCCGGATCGTCGTCGCAGGATTTGAGGAGCTTGTAGTAGGCGGAGTAGGTCGTGTAGTTCTTCAGCACGTCCAGGATGAACCCTTCCTCGATGGCCTGCCGCATCGTATAGCGGTGGAAGGGTTCGCCGCCTCGGCCGAAGACCGCCAGCGTCTTGTGTTTCGGCGTGGCGGTGAAGGCGAACAGGCTCAGGTTCCCCTGTCGGCCGCGTTTGGCCATGCTGCGATATAGCTCGTCGAAATCGGCGACGCCTTCTTCTTCCGCCAGGCGGCGGGCTTCCTGCTGAAGTTGCTCCCCCCCAAGAACCTCTTTCAGGTCCGTGGCCGTCTCGCCCGATTGTGAACTGTGCGCCTCATCCACAATGACCGCGCACTTACGGGTTGGCAGGACTCCCGTTCCGGTCTCGCCGCGCTCTTCGGCCATGCGAACGAGTTGCCCCGAGACGAATGGGAATTTCTGCAGGGTGCTGATGATGATTGGAACACGGCTTTCCAATGCCTCCGCGAGTTGCCGCGAACTGGCGTCGATCTTCTGAACGACCCCCTGGCGGTGATCGAACTGGTAAATCGTGTCCTGCAACTGATGATCGAGAACCAACCGGTCGGTGATCACGATCACGCGGTTCGCCGCGTGGCGGGCTTCGAGCTCGGGGTTCAGCTCGTGGGCCGCCTTGAAGAACGCCACCCGCAGCGTGCGGCCGTAGCACTTGAAGCCGTGCCGGAGCGTGGCGAGCGAACCATGCGTATCCATCCAGTCGCACAACCGTCCTCCGTCGCCGACTGAGGACCATTTCATGCACTCCCGCTGCAACTCGGCTTTGCTCAATGTGCCGCGACCATCGAGCGACTGTTGGAACACGTCAAGCGCCGCCTTCCGATTGCGCTTGAGCATCGGCAAATTCAGGTTCAGCACGGAGCTCAGCTCGGTATTCAACGCCGTGTCGGACGACTCGACGGTTCCATCGGCCAAGAACGAGATCAACGATTCGATCTGGTGCGCCGGGTTGGCGGGGTTGCGGGAAAGGCCCTGATCGCCCTTGCGGGTGTCGCAATGCTGGAGATTCGGAGGCTTCCGCTGGTAGTTATCAAAGTCGGCATGATTGGTCGCACGATGCTCAGTCAGTGACCGCGGCTCGCCTCCCTTCTGAATCGCTTTCATTCCTTGCCCTCCAGGAATGTCATCATCGCGCGAGCCCGAACGAGTTCGGGATCGTCACCGAGTTGTTTTTCCAGTTCTCCGATCAGTCGATTGGCGTCGGCGAATTTCTCCTGGTCAATCGCTCGCGCCATCTCATGGAGCTTCGCGGTCGTCGCGGGTTCACGGGCCTCGACCCCCATAATGTCTTCCAGCACGCGGTTCGCGTCGAGGCCGAGCGCATGGTCCGGGGTCCACGACAATGTCTTTTCGTTTTCGTGGTACAAGAACAGAATCGATTCACGTTCGACCTCGCCCAACAAAAGCTGCGAGTGTGTGGTCACGATGAATTGCAAGCGGGGAAACAGACCCCGTAGCGTCCCGACGACTCCGCGTTGCCACTTCGGGTGCAAATGGACGTCCAACTCGTCGATCAAGACGACGCCGGGGGTGCGAGCGAGAACGCGAGGCAATGGCTCATCTTCCAGCCCTAGCGCGTCGCGCGGTACGAGAAAGTTGTTCTGTGTCACGGCCTTGATGGCAATGTCGGCGACCAAAGCAAGCATCGTCCGCTGCCCGGCGCTTAGATTGGATAGCGGCTGGGCATTGGCCTTGGGATCGACCACCGTGAAGCACTGCCGAAACAGCTTCCGGTTGGGGGCGGTCCACTTCGCTTCGTTCTCCTTGGCGATCCGCTGGACCGCATCCCAAGCCTCGTTCCAGTCGTCGGATGGATCGGTCCCCAATTCCGCTTCCATCGCCTGGGCGGCGTCGAGGAACTCAGGACAGGCGTCCAGAAACTGCTCCTGCGCCTCCCTGCTGATCTGGAACCGCAACCGTAGCGGACGCTCGACCGTGATCCGCCGGTAGCCGAAGTCGTCGTTGTCGAAAAGCTCGAATCTCGCTCTCTCCCGAACCGGCCCCGCCGGTGAAGAGGGGAGAACCGTTGAAGACGATGGCGCACCGCGAGCCGTGCTTGTCGTCCTTGGGCGCGACCGTCTGGAAATGCCCGATCATGTAGAGCAGAAACAAGAGCGCCCCGTCATTCACGCGAGGGAGCTTGCCGGTGTAGCCGTGGAAATGCGACTCTCGTTCGAGTTCCTTCTGCTCGGCCTTCCAATCGACGCCGAAGGGAGGATTGGCCAGCAGGTAATCGAATTGCTGGCCGGCGAAGTGGTCGTTGATGAGCGTTTTGCCGAACTCGATCTTGCCGTCCATTTGCCCCTTGATCAGCAGGTCCGACGCGGCCACGGCGAATGAGCGCGGGTTGTAGTCCTGCCCGTAAACTTGCACCGTGGCGCTGGGGTTGTGCTCGCGAATCCAGTTCTGCGATTCCGAGAGCATGCCCCCCGTGCCACATGCCGGATCGCAGACCGTGGTGATGATTCCCTTGGTCGTGAGGATGCGCGTATCGGGTTCGAGCAGCAGGTTGACCATCAGGCGAATGACTTCGCGAGGAGTGAAGTGATCGCCCGCCGTCTCGTTGGCGGCCTCGTTGAACCGCCGGATGAGTCGGTGAGGTGGCGGCCGATGTTGTCGGGATCGCCCTTGAGCTTCGGGAAGTCGAGCTCGCTGCGATTGTGAAACCCCAGGTTTTTACCGCCGCCGGCGACGCTGTTGAGGATCGCGTCGAACTGCTTGGTTTTGCCTTCCTTGAGTTTCTCGTACCGCTTGACGACCGCCGCCTTGGTTGGTTCAAGGACACAATCGAAACGGCGCAGGATCGTCATGGGGAGCATGACCCGTTCGTACTGCGGCGGGCGGTACGGCCCACGCAGCAAATCGGCGATCTGCCAGATGAAGTTCGCCAGTTCCTGGTGCGCAGCCATGTTGTCCCTTCCGCCCAGGCATGGAGCGTGTTCTCAACCAACATACGATGCAATTCTGAAATCAATGGCGGTGGAAGTCAAATGCAATAGCCCCAGGTGAGACATTTTGCCACGAGAAAGCGGTGGCTGGTGGCAGAGCCTAAGCGATGCCCCGGCTAGAAAGCGACCGGGGCTTAGTGGTCCGTTTCGGCGTCGCGCTACCGGATGTCACATTCCGGGGCGCGCGAGGTATAACCATGGGAAGGTATAATTAGCAAAAAAACGCGCTCGAATCCGGACACTGTGTTCGGTTTCGTTGCGATTTGGCACCGCTCTGGCGTGCGCGCGCCATTTAGTGGTGGGAGTGTCAAGGAAGGCAATCCGCGTGTGCGGAAGCACCCGCGGACGCGTGGAGACTGTCCGTCCCGAAGGCCAAACCACCGCTCGTTTTCACTCGAAAATCGCCAAAAACGCTTCAAAATCGTTCGATTCGACACCTTTCCAGCAACAACCGCTCCTCCCCCGTCCAGGTGTTTCATCAAAATCTCCGGGAATTACGCACGTCCGCCGCTGTCGGCGTTTGATTTCTTGCTAACATGGAGTTGCTAAACGGCAAAAAATGCGAGCCGATTTTACTCCGTGTTGGGGGTTATATTTTGGTGGTAGGGGGGGGATAGTGGGGTGGTTATACTTCACGCGGCCATCGGGATTGGTCTATTCACCTGGGCGATGAACTTCTGGGACGATGCCGACCCCGATGAGTATATCGCAAACCTGCGCGCCGAGTCTGTCCCGAAGGGACGACAGAAAGCGCTTGGCCGCCTCCAGTGTCGCCCCTTCGGGGCTTTACGACATGGAAACGCCCACGTTTCCTGGGGCTTACGCCCTCGTTGTTCTACACATCTTGTAAAGAGGCCACGGGCTTGCCCCGTGGAGTTTCACGCTCGTATCTACACACGCAGGCTCCCCGGATTACCTGCCTTTGCCCGTGTCGCCCCGCAGGCCGCCTTCGGCGGCCTGCGGGGCGACACGGACGGTGGGGATGCGGCCGCATTCGATCTAGAAACCAACGTGAAACTCCAGGGGGCAAGCCGGGGCAAGCCCCTGGCATCTTACGAAGAGACCGGGATTTCCCAACGCCCCCATTTCACCACCCGCAATCAAAAGATGTGTAGAACAACGAGGGCTTACGCCCCAGGCTAGACTCTGTCGCCGCTTCGCGGCTGGCAATCCGCAGTCCATGCCGTTGTACCACCCTGGGATTTACATTCGATCACGCTCTGGTCGCCTTGTTCGTAGCGCCCGACCGCATCATCCGGGCTAGCCTCCCAGGCTGGAAAACAGGGCGTCTTTCGCGGCGAGGGCGGCCTGCTGGCCGCCGGCCGACGACAGAGGCAAGTAGTCGGGCAAGCGCGCCGCCGCGCCGTCGGGCGAGGCGGGCGGATTGGCCCCATACTCCGGCAAGTTCGTGATCTCCTGCTCGATCGCGCGATCGGTCTTGCCGGCCGCCATTTCGCTGGCGTATTGAGTCAGCTCCGCGCCGCTGGGCGTCCGCCCAAGCCCCGTGTTGGCTGGCCGCCTTCGGCGGCCAGCCAACACGGGCCATTGAAGGGGACAAGCGACGTGGGCCAGCGGGCGTCTTAGCCACCCAAACTGTCGCTCCTGCCGGACAAGCCGGCGAGGGGGCGGCCCTTCAGGCCGTCCACTCCGCAGCTCCCAAACTCTTGCGGGTCCGGCTACGCCTGCGCGTAGCTGAATTCGCAAGAATTCAGGCGCGCGACGCTCGGCAACTCCCAAACTCTTGCGGGTCCGGCTACGGCCGCTAACTCGTGTGCTCCTTGTAATACTCCGCCGCGCCGGTGAAACCGGCGATCACATCTTCATTCGTCGTTCCGCCGGCGAATTGCCGCAGCCAGAAGTCGAGCCCGCCCGAGTCGGCCGCGCGGCCCAGATAGTGGAAATAGTCGTCGTTGATGAGCTGCGTGTTGTTCTCCTGACTGCCGGCGATGCCCTGGGCCACCTGGTTCAGCGTTTCGCCCGCCCCCAACTGGCTGTTCCAATAATTCTCGCCGGCGGCGTCCGCCGCGCGGCCCAAGAGCAGCTTGTAGACCGCGTCGATCCAGGCCGTGTTCGTGCCCCCCGCGTTCGTGTAGAACTCGGGCGAGGATACCAGGTCAGCCTCGAGCTGCTGGTCGGTGACGCCCCCATCCATTTGCCCGGTCCAATACTTCACTCCGGAGGCGTCGGCGGCGCGGCCCAGCAACTTCAGGTACGCCGGCTCGATCACGAAGTTGGCGTAGTATTCGTCGCTGTGCGCGATCGACTGGGCGACGCTGCTGATGGCCGAACCCTGGTCGAGCAGATTGGACCAATAGGCCAGTCCGCCCGGATCGGGCGCGCGGCCCAGCACGTCTTCATAGACCGACATGACGTACTGCTGATGAGGCGTGCCGATCAAGGCGTGGCTGACGATCACGCTTGCCAAGCCACCCTCCGAGACGGTCGTCCGCACGGTAAAATCACCGGCTTGGGCATAGGTGTGCGTGCCGGCGACGCTGTACGCGCCCTGCGACTGCGAAACCGTGCCGGACGATGTGCCGCCGTCGCCCCAATCGATGGTGGCGACGAAGGCGTCGACCGGCGTCGAGCCGTCGCCGTGCGCGAAAGTGGCCACGGCGACGTCGCTCAAGGCCGCCCCGGTGGCCTGATACAGCGTGGCGCCTGCGCCCTGCGAGGGCAGCGGTGTGATCGCCGCCTGGCTGCCGACGGTCACGGAACTGCCACCGATGTCGTCAATGGTCACCGTGACGGACGCCGTACCGCCCGCCGAGTAAACATGGCTGCTCGGCACGCTGAACACGCCTCCGGCCGCCGACGTGAAGGCCGAGCCGCTGACCGTCGTCAGCGGGCTTCCGTCGCCCCAGTCGATCGTGGCCGTGTAGTCGCCCGTCGGGCCGGCGGGGTTCGCGTCGGCGAACGTGGCGACGGTGCCGTTGAACGTGGTGCCTTCCGTGGCCACGACCGGCACGGCGGTGGCGCCGAGCGCCGCGTCGCCCACCGTGGCGATCGGCTTGACGGTGGCGCTGGCGCCGCCCACGTCGCTGATGGTGACGGTCAGCGTGTAGCTTCCGTCCTCGGAGTAAAGGTGAGTGCTCGGCACGCTGAACACCCCGCCCGCCGACGTGAAGGCCGAACCGGTCACGGTGGTCAGCGCCGTCTTGTCGCCCCAGTCGATCGTGGCTGTGTAATCGCCTGTGGGGCCGGCGGGGTTCGCGTCGGTGAAGGTGACGACGGTGCCGCTGAACGTCGCGCCTTCCGTGGCCACGACCGGCACG
>DATKSN010000272.1:0-34308 GCA_035531595.1 Pirellulales bacterium
CACGGGCGACCCAAGTCGCCCGTTTTTCTTGCGCCTCAACCACCTCGCCGCGCGGGCCACCCATTCCATCCAGATTCGCCAAACCGCCGCTCAGCCAAAGTGAGACTTTGGCGGACAATTAACGTGAGACGTAGCAAGGGCCGGCTCCAGAAACGGCCCGAGGCGTTGGCGGCCCTACCGGGCCCCGACATCGTTCGGGACGTTCAGGTACGACGACGGGACCGGCAGCCGGGCCGCTGACTACAAGCGGACGTTCGATGTCGTTCGACCAACTGCCTGGCGAGATGGAAGCTGACCACCTGGCCTCGCCGGCTTCGTGAAACGGCTTCGGCAATCGCCTCGCGGGGAACGTCGGCCGCGGCCGGCGCTAGTAGCGCTCCGGGCGAAAGTTCTTCGCCATGAGGATGCACCGAAAAGCGGTCGCCGACAGTCACGAGTATTTCGCCTTCCGCAAGCGTGTAACCGACGTCCGCCAGCCATGCCGTCCACTCGTCGCCCTGGAGGCGCTTTCTGGCGAGTGAAACATGCCGCCCGATCCTCAAGAGCTGGTGGGCGTGGGTGCGTTGGGCCGCGCAGACGGCGGCCGTGTGATGCGCCTGCTTGGTGACTCCCATGAAGCCAACACGGCGATTCGTCGCGAGGGCACGCGGGTTCGAGCAACGTCAAAATGTCTTCGCGGCTGGTATAGTGGGCGCCGATCTGCGACCGCTTGGCCGGGTCGAGGGTCCGCTCGAAAAGCGTGCCGAAGATCGACGGCTCGACGCTCCCCCAGTTGAACCGGCTGACGTGGACCAATTCGTTAACGTCTTCCGGCCGTATGGCGATGACCTCGGCGTCGGCGAACAGGCCGCCATTTGTCTTGCCATGTGCGGTGCGGGCGATGCCCACCTAACGGGGCCGCGGAGCGGCCGAAGAGGCGTTCCCACGCGGAGCGTGGGAACGAGGAAACCCATCTAAAAAATCTGCTTGACTTCCTCCGCGGAACCGCTACTATAAAACCAAATCTTGATAACCAAAACTAATTCACCCCGAACTCTCGCGAGTTCGGCTACCCCCATCACCCAACCCCGCGAGGAGCGCGATGGCACGACCGCCCGCCAAAGAACTCACCGAACGCGAACTCGAAGTCATGCAGGTGTTCTGGAAACGGGGCGAACTGACCGTGGCCGACGTCAAGGACGAACTGGCCGCCAGTGGGCAGGAGCGGGCCTACACGACCGTGGCCACGCTGGTGCGCATCCTGAGCGACAAGGGATTCGTCGAACAGATCAATGACGAGCGGCCGTTTCGCTTCCGGCCCTTGCGAAGCTACGAGGATGTTTCCGGACGGCTACTGGGCGACCTGCTGCAGCGCGTGTTCCAGGGATCGCGAGAGCAATTGTTGCTGCGTTTGATGGACCAGAAGAAACTGTCGGCCAAGGAACGGGCGGTGCTGGAAGATCTGTTGAAGGAGAACCGTCGATGAATACGCTGGGAACCGCCGTGGTGTGGGGCGTCTTGCAAGTCACATTGTTTTCGCTGGTCGGCGCCGCGGTCTACACGCTCGCCCGCCGGCGCGGTCCGGCCGCCGGCGCCCTGGCGGCGACCGCCAGCCTGGCCGTGGCCATCGTCGTATCGGTGCTGGCTTTCAGCCCCTGGCCGCGTTGGCTGACCGTCGCGCCGGGAACCGGCGCGCATGCCGCCGACGCCGCTGAATCGAAAGCCGTCGAAACATCCGAAACTTCGGCCGATGTCGCGGCCGATCACGCGGATGAAGCCGCCAGGACGGTCAAGAAGACAACCAAGCCGGCCACCGACGCCAACCTTGCCGGCGAGGCTTGGAGCGCTTTCTGGCAAGCATTGCGGCAATCGCCGGCGACCGCGGCGCCAACCGCCTGGCGCTGGCCCGCGATTGTCGGCGCCGCGATCGGCGCCGGCGCGCTGGCCGCCGTGCTGCGAATGCTGATGGGCATCGTCGCGGTGCGCCGCTATCGCGCCGCGACCCAACCGATCGACGAGCCGGACCTGGTGGAACTGGCATCGCAACTCGCCCGGCGGATGGGTTGCCGGAAGCCCATCGAACTGCGTGAGTCGCGCGTGCTGACCACGCCCGCCACGGTCGGCTGGCGGCGCCCCTTGGTGGTGCTGCCCGATGGTTGGCATCAGTGGACTGCAACGGAGCGGCGGGTGGTGTTGGCCCATGAGATCGCACATGTGGGGCGGGGCGACTACGCGGCGTGGCTGTTGGCCCAGTTCAGCCTGGCGCTGCACTTCTATCATCCGCTGGTGCATTGGTTGGCGCGCCGGCTGCGTTTGGAACAGGAATTGGCGGCCGATGCCTGGGGGGCCGAAGCCTCGGTCGGACGTGAAACCTACTTGATGACCTTGGCACAAATGGCGTTGCGGCAGGACGATCGCGTGATCGCCTGGGCCGCCCGGCCGTTTTTTCCCAATCGGGGCACTTTTTTAAGGAGAATCGAGATGCTACGCGATCCGAAACAACTGCGTTACGCGCCGTCCTCCTGGCGGCGGCAAACCGGCTTGGTGGCGGCGGTGGCCCTGGCGGGCTTGCTGATCGCCGGACTGCGCGGCCCGACGGGCGAGACTCTGGCGGTAAGCGAGGCCGCCCAACCCAAAGTCAAAGCCCCGCCAGCCGCCGCCGAGAGCGACCTGCGCTTCGTGCCGGCCGACTCCGTGATGGTGTTTTCCATTCGGCCCGCCGCGATATTCGAGCAGGCTGACATGAAGCCGCTGCTCGACAGGATCAATCAGGAACTGGGCCTGCAAGAACAGCTTGGTCTGCCGCTGGAGCAGATCGAAGAGATCCAAGTGGCGGCCGCGGCCTCGCAATTCCCGCAGGGAGAGCACGTAGGGCCTATGGGTCCGGCCGAACTGGTCGTCTGGCGCAGTCGGCAGCCGCACGACTGGGACGCCCTGGCACGACGATCCGTGCGCGAAGGGACCGAGGCCGCGTTCGGCAAATTCAAATACATCAGAGGCAAAAACTCCGGGCTAGGGGTGCCCCGTGTCGGCTACAGCAGCTTCAAGCCCGACGACCACACGCTGGTGCTGGCCGCCGAGCCGTTGTTGCAACGCGTGATGTTGGCCGCCGGCAAGCCCGACGCAGGAAAGCCCGATTGGCTCGCCAGTTGGCAGCAGGTCGCAAGCCACGCGACTTTGATGGTCGACATGGAGGCGTTCGCCCGCGCTGCCGGGTCCGAGTTCAAGCGGACCCCGGAAGCAGCGTTGCTGGCGACATTTTCCCCCCTGTGGGAACAATCGCAACGGTGGTACACGGGAGTTGACCTGGGCAATGGGGTGAAGCTCCAGTCGACGCTCGAGTGTACCACGCCGGAGGCGGCCGAGCGAGTGCGCGCGACCGCCGAGGCGGCCTTGACGATGGCCCGCAACTTGCTTGATTCGTTGGGCGACAAGCACTCCGGCGCGCCGGTCGACGACGCCAGCCCTGCGCCGCTCGGGGCCGACCTGGTCTCGGCGCTATTGAAGCAGGCCAAGCTCACGGCCGACGGCAACGCCGTCCGTTTGCAGGCTGAGGCCCAAGTCGACGTGGCCGACACGGGGATTGCCGCGCTCGTGCCCGCCGTGATGGCCGCGCGGGAAGCCGCCCGCCGCGCGAAGTCGACCAACAACCTGAGGCAAATCGGCATGGCGTTCCACGAGTATGCGGACGTCTTCGGGCACTTTCCGCCGGCGGTGGTGATCGGCAAGGACGGCAAGACGCCGCACAGTTGGCGCGTGGCAATCCTGCCGTTCATCGAAGGCAGGGCGATTTGGGACCAGTACAAGTTCGCTGAGCCCTGGGACAGCGAGAACAACAAGAAGTTGATTGGCCAGATGCCCAGCACGCTGCGCGACCCCAATGACGATCCAACGAGTACATTCTCGTCGTACTTCATGTTGACCGGTGAGACGACGATCGGAGGCTCCAAGGATGGAGCGAAGTTAGCCGACATCACTGACGGCACGTCGAACACGATCCTCGTCGTCGAGGCGAAGCGCGACATTCCATGGACCAAGCCGGAGGACATCGCCTACGATCCCGCCAAGCCGCTGCCCAAGTTCGGCGGGCGACACCCGGGGGGCTTCCTGATTTCGTTCGCCGACGGTTCGGTGAGGATGATTACCGAGAGGATCGACGAAATGACGATGCGCGCGCTGATCACCAAGGCTGGCAACGAGGTGGTGCAGCTTCCGCAGCTCGAACCGTAGGGGTGGTCGTGGACGGAACGGTAGCGCGGGCTTTAGAGCCCAAAGTAGCAGGCACACTCCGTGTGCCGTCGCTTTTCGACAGCCGACGTCGATTCGCTCAAGGTTACGGCACACGGAGTGTGCCTACCACTTTGCCGCTCAACGCGGCCCCAATTGTCTCGCTGATGACGGCGTGCAGTATAAGAGATCGTCTCGCTTTGCGGCGGACGACAGACCCGAAGGGTCGGCAGAGTGTAGCCTGGGGCGTTAGCCGGCTTACGCCCTCGTTGTTCTACACATCTTGTAAAGAGGCCAGGGGCTCGCCCCCTGGAGTTTCACGCTCGTATCTACACACGCAGGCTCCCCTGATTACCTGTCTTTCCCCGTGTCGCCCCGCCGGCTGCCAGAGGCAGCCGGCGGGGCGACACGGACGGTTGGGAGGCGGCCGCATTCGATTTAGAAACCAACGTGAAACTCCAGGGGGCAAGCCCCTGGCCTCTGACGAAGAAGCCCGTGATTGCCCAACATCCCCATTTCACCACCCGCGATCAAAAGATGTGTAGTAGAACAACGAGGCTTACGCCCCAGGCTACACTCTGTCGCCGCTTCGCGGCTGGGCAATCATGCTTCAACGCAACCGCGTCATCCAGGTCGTAGCGTGGGCCTTGGCGCGTTAGCCCCCTGTTTGTAGGCGTTACGCGTTAGGAGGCGAGCGGGGGGCGTAAGCCGCGTAAGCCCCCTGTTTTCAGGCCGGTTGCTGGTTGCCAGGAACTATACTGCCGCCAGCCACCGTGAATGTCTCATTCTCGACCGCGTGAGATATGGCAAGTGCGCCCCAGGGCCCACTTCTCCACCCCGCCCGTCTCGCGTTCGCCGCGGCCTGGGGCCGCCGCGCCCAATTGCAAGAAAAAGGCGGGGAAAGTAGTGGGGCCAGTCTGGCCTGCGCAAAATCGTGGTTATTCCGTCGAATTCCGAGGTTGTCATTGGGTCAGGTTTTGTTCCGCGGCGTCCAGCGCACGGCTTGAACGTCGTGGGCACCAAGTATTGGACCCCATCGAGCTTGCCTCGATGGTGAACAAGATGGTGAGCTAAGGCGGCCCTCGCCCCCAACTCGTCAGACCCCATTGAGCGTGTCTCAATGGTGAATCAGATGGCGTGCGATAGCGTCGCACCCCGGAAGCACGGAATCTGCTTCACCGACCCCGACGAGCGGGGTGGGGTCGAATCGCTGCGCGTGCGTGCGAGTAGCACACCATCTTCTTCACCGACCCCGACGAGCGAGGTGGGGTCGGTGCGTCAAATTCCACTCGAGCTTGAACTCGCACCGGAGGAACAAAACTGGGATAACGCTCCAAACGCCGGACGGCGGCATTTTGCGCAGGCCAGCGCCGGTCGGCCACCCGTCGGCGCGTTGCCTAACCTCAATCACCTATCGCCTTGCCTCCCGTGACTCCGTTTCACGTTGAACCAATACAGATTTCCAGCTCCAGCGCAACCAGAGTTGCGGCTCTGGCTCCCTGACACCCTACGGAGTCGCGCTCAGCAACTTGCTGAGCGTGGGCTCCATCGCTTGGGCCCAAACCACGTAACCTTGGGCGTTGGGATGGATCAGGTCGGGATTCCTGAGCGATTGATTCAGCGTTCCGTCGCGGTTGAGGAAGACCGATGAAAGGTCGAGATAATCGACCGTCCGACCGTCCGCGAGCCCGCTGATGATCTGGTTCGAGGCCGTAATCGTTTGCCGCAAGGGTGATGTCGGATCGACGCCTTGCGGGAAGGTTCCCAAAAGCAGAATCGTGCTGTTGGGAAGTTTGACTTGCAGCTCCCGCACGACCGCCTGGACGCCGGCCGCGACGTCCCGCGCGGAGGGATCAGAGCCCGAATCGATGGTGCCGATCATCAACACGACCACCTTGGGGCTGATGCCGTCGAGATTTCCGTGTTCGATCCGCCAGAGGATGTTTTCGGTCCCATCGCCGCCGATGCCGGCATTCATCGCCTTACGCGCGCCGTAGAATTGGGTCCATGTCGGCGCGCCGAAGCTTTCCCAATTTTGGGTGATCGAGTCGCCGATGAACAGCAGATCGACGTTGCCTTGTCGCGCCCGCGCGTCGATGGCCGCGTTGGTCGATTGCCATCCTTGATCGAGTCGAGGGACGGGCACCGTGGATTCGGGTTGGCCGGTTTGTAACTTGAAGTATTCCGTCGAGCCGACGATCTGGCACAGCACCTGTTCATCGGTCATGCCATGCGCCATCTCGTTGAAATAGTAGTCGAGGCTTTGCGGGTCGACTTGCCGGTCGAGGTAGCGGGCCATGTCGTCTTCGACGGTCCTTCGCGCGCGCTCTTCGCTGCCGGCGATACGGTACGCCACGTCGGCGCGCTGACCGCCCGATCCGAGTTGCGCCATCCAGTACGCTTCGCTTTCGGCGTCGACCTGCCGGCCAAGCAGGTCTTCGTATAGCGCCGCGATCCAAGCCTGGTCGGTCGTTCCAGGACGGGCGGACATTTCGGGCGAGGAAAGAATGCCGGCCGCGAGCGACTCGTCGGTGAGGCCCGCTTTCGCGAGAACCGTCCAATAGATCAGACCGGCGGCGTCGGGTTCGCGACCGAGGTATTTCTCGTAGTCCCGCCGGACCAGGTTGACGAAGTATTCGTCGCTGGCCGTGATCGCGGTCGCGCTGGTGACGGACGACAAGCCCGCGTCGAGCAGATTGGTCCAATACGCCAGGCCCGCCGGATCCGCGGGGCGACCCAGCAGATCGTGGAACAAAGCCGTGGCGAGCAGTTCGTGCGGAGGGGGCGGGGGCGAGGCGGCGATCACCGGACCGGCGGCCAACATGCACCGCGGGTCAAGTCGTTCGAGTCGGAGAGTACGGCGGAGCAAGGTAGGTCCAACGCTGGGCCTTGCTTGCGCCGCGGGTTGGTGTGGGACCATGAATAATCCGGGCTGGCCTGACACAAGTAAATTCGACACTCCGGGTGCGGTCGGTTGATTGAATCGCGGTTTGACCTGTACGCGTTACGACACGACCCTCCGGCCGTCTCCCCAAGGAGTTGACGTGAGTTTTTTCCTCCTTACAGTGAACTCTTCGTTGACAGTTAAACTCACGCCAGCTTCACCAGCGGCACAACGGCCACGAGGAAACGACGCATGAAATTCGGCATGAACCTGTTGCTCTGGACCGATGGCGTGGACGAGACGCATCGTCCGTTGATGGCGAAACTCAAGCAAATCGGCTTCGACGGCGTCGAAATGCCGGTGTTCGATTACGACACGAAGAAATACGCGGAGTTGGGCCGCTGGCTCGACGGCGCCGGCTTGGAACGGACGATCGTCACCTGCCGCGGGGTCGACGACAACCCGATCAGCCCCGACCCGAAGGTGCGGGCGGCCGGCGTCGAAAAGACCGGGCGGATTCTGGAGTGCTGCCAGGCCGTGGGGTCCACGATTCTGGCCGGCCCGTTCCACTCCGCGCTGGGCCACTTCAGCGGGCAGGGGCCGACGGCCGACGAGTGGCGATGGGGTGTCGAAAGCATGCGGGCCACGGCCGAGAAGGCCAAGCAATGCGGCGTGACGCTGGCCATCGAGTATCTCAACCGCTTCGAGTGCTACCTGCTCAACTCGGCGGGCGACACGGCCCGCTTCGTCAAGGAGATCGGCCATCCCAACTGCCGGATGATGTACGACACGTTCCACGCCCATATCGAGGAAAAGAACATCCCCCAGGCGATCCGCGCCTGCGCCGAGTACACCGTCCACGTCCACCTTTCCGAAAACGACCGCGGCACGCCGGGTGAGGGGCACGTCTCCTGGGACGAAACCTTCGATACGCTCAAGCGGACGGGCTATGACGGCTGGTTCGTGATCGAAGCCTTCGGATCGGCCTTGCCCAGGCTCGTCGCCGCGACCAAAATCTGGCGCAAGATGTTTGAAAGCGAAGAGCAGTTGTCGCGCGACGGACTGGCCTTCATCCAACGCGAATGGGCGAAACGATCTTAGCTGGGCAATTCGCGGCCCTTCGTTTCCGGCGCGAAGGCCAGCAGCACGGCGCCCACCAGGAACAACGAGCTCAAACATGTGGCCGATTGCTCGGGTGTGTAATGCCAATTCTTTTGCATCCAGCCGGTCGCGAACAGAACCGGGGGAACCAGAATACGCCCCGCGTTGAAACAAAAGCCGCCGCCCGTGCCGCGCAGACGCGTGGGAAAGAGCTCGGGGAAATAGACGGCGTAACCCGCGTGCATGCCCAACGTGAGGAAGCCGAAGGCGGCCAGCGCCGAGCAGGTCAACCCGGCCGAACGCAAGGTCCAACCGGCCGGCAACTGAAACAACAAGACCGCGACGGCGAACCCCCCGAGGTGGAACAGCAGAAACGCGCCCCGCCGCCCAAGGCGTTCGCACAGGGGACCAAAGCTGAGCAACCCCAGACCGCCGCCCAACGTGACCAAGAGCATGCCGAACATTTCCCAGCTCTTGAATTCCTTGGCATCGTCGCGGGCGACCACTTTTCGATCGGCGTCCGACTGGCGCGCCGGCGCCGGGTCGGCGGCCGGTGCCGGTTCCGCGCCCGTCGCGCGCGGCGAAGCGAACCAGCGCCGCCAAGGGCCGGCGGGCACGTAGCTCGCATCGACGGCCGCTCGACGGCGAAAATCGTCTTTTTGGTCGCGGAGCAGCAAGTCCTTGCCATAAATGTGAACGCCCCAGAAGGTGGCCAGGCCCACGCCGGCCAGGCCCACGCCCACCAGCGTGCGGCGGATCAACGTGGGCCCGAACAATTCGCGGAAGTCGCCGAGCGGGCGCGCCAGGCCGGCGGCGGCGGTTTCCCGTGCCCGCATCCAATCGTCGGGCTCGCGCAGGCCCCAGCGAATCCAAAGCGTGAGCACCGCCGGCGCCGCCCCCACGGCAAAGCCCCACCGCCAGCCCAAGTCTGGATTGCCGACGATCCACTGGCCCGCCCCAATGGCCAATAGGGTGCCCAGCACGCTGGAGGCGTGAAAAATGCCCAGCGAACGCGCGCGGGCCGCGGGCGGAAACACCTCGGCGACCAGCGCCGTGGCCACGGCCCATTCGCCGCCCACACCCAATGCCACCAGGAACCGCAGCACGGCCAACTGCCACCATGTTTGGGCCAGTGACGACAAGCAGGTAAAGGCGGAATACATCAGGATCGTGTAGACCATCGTCTTCGTCCGGCCGATGCGGTCGCTGACGACACCGAACGCCACGCCACCGAATGCCCCGCCCAGCAAGAACGCGCCCAGAGCGATGTTGTTGCAGTACGCCACGTCGCCCTCCGACGTTCCGACGGGCAGCAGACCGGGCATCGCTTGCTTCATGCTCGATACGAAAATCTGCCCCTCGAAGACGTCGAACACCCAGCCCAACGAAGCGATCGTCAGCACCAGCCATTGATAACGGCTGATGCCGGCGTACCAGGATGTTGTGGCGGGGGCGGGGCTCATCGCGGGATTGTCGATGCGGGATACCCCACGACATTACGCCGCCCAGGCTGCCGTTGTCAACCACGGCGTTCTGGGATAGGCTCTTAAGGCGGCCGACAATGAGACCCGTTGGGTTCTGTAGGGAACGCCCTCCGTGGCGTTCCGGGGAGCGGGTGCGACGTCGTCTGGCAGCACACGGAACGCCACGGAGGGCGTTCCCTACAGAGGCCGCGTGAAGTATGGCTATTGTCCGGCGGCGCCTACTTATACTTCGCGCGGCCAAGAATAAGAGGCTTCCGCTCCGACCCCCGCCAGCTTGTCTGGCGGGTGAAGAAGATGGCGTGCTACACCCACGCGGCCCAAACTACCCCTCTTCGCCCCGGCCTGAAGCCGCCTGCGGCGGCTTCAGGCCGGGGCGCTTCACGGAAACGGAGGATTTTGAGCGAGACGTGCTAGCACGCCATCTTATTCACCACCCGCACAAGGCGGGATGGGGTCTGTGCCTGACAACAAAAGTCGCACTTCGGGCCGCGTACAGTATAGGAGACTCGTCATGTCGCGAACAACGTACGGGTTGGCCATTCTGGCCATTCTGGCCATTCTGGCCATTGCGGCGTGCGGTTGCACGCGACCCACACCACCCGCCCCACCGAAAACCGAGGGCACGGAAGTCGACGACGCCACGCGCGACGACAAGCCCGCCGCAACCCAGGACCAACCGGCGTCGGAAGAGACGAATTCCGGCTTGGCGACGGAAGAGCCCGTCGGCGACGACGCGGCGCCCGAAAAGACCGTCGATCAACTGATGCGGCAGGCAAAACAGCTTGCCGATGAGCAGGACATCGGCGGAATGCTGCGCGCCATCAACGAAGCCCACAAACTCGATCCCAAGAACCGCGAGGTGCTCTTTCTCCTGTGTAACGTCCTGCAATTCCAGGCTGCCATCGCCTCGCAAGACGGCAAGCCAAAAGAGGCTTATCCCAAGTACCAAGAGGGCGCCCCGTACGCGCGCCTGCTGCGCGACACGTACCCCGACCTCAACCCGGACGAAAAAGTGGTGGTGGCGAGCATGCTTTACAACGAGGCCTGTTCCTACGGCGTCAACGACGACGCCGACAAGGCCATGGCATCGCTCGAGGAAGCGGTCGACGCCGGCTTCAAAAACGCCGACCAACTCGCGAATAATCCCGACCTGGCGCTGTTGCGCGACCGCGCTGATTTCAAGGAGCTGCAAGAGAAGCTGACCGCGACGATGAAGGATCGGAAGGCGACGAGGTGACGCGGAAAATCGCCCACTTCGTCAAGCCCGTGCAGGCATCGCCACGAACCGCCGAGCCGCCCGTCGCCGTCGCTTTCCCCCGGCCGACGTCCACTCGCCGAAGGTTACGGCACACGGAGTGTGCCTACTACTTTACCGTCACGCTCGTTTCGGCCGCCCGTTCGCCGGCGTTGCTTTGACGTCGAGGATCTTGTCCTCCACTTCGCCGCTCGCGGCCTCCTGAATCGTGTGGACCGCGTACTTCGCCTTGAAGCGCCGGCGGAGACGCAACTTGATCAGGCGCCGGACGGGGGGCAAGAGCAACAGCAGGCCCACGACGTCGGTCAGCATGCCCGGCGTGATCAAGAGCACGCCGGCGACCAGGATCAGAAGGCCGTCTTGCACCGCGTCGGCGGGTAGCTTGCCCCGCTCCAGTTCCTCCTGAATCCGCCGCCAGGTCCGCCAACCTTGCCAGCGGATCAACCAGGCGCCGAGCACGCCCGCCCCGATCACCAGCGCCACCGTCAACCGCCAGTCGGTATGCGCGCTGAACCAGAGGAGAAACGTCAACTCGATCAAGGGGAGTAGGGTGAACAGCAGCAGCAATCGTGGGAACACAGGCGGAAACACCTCGTGGCACAATGTCTCATTCTCGGCCGCGTGAAGTATATGCAATAACCTGCGTCAACGCTAGGATAACGGTCGTGGGGCACGTTCGTGGAGAAGCAGGGTCATGTTCGCTGGAAATCGGAAGCGGCGCGGATCGATGCAATGGATCGTCGACCTGGGACTGGCCCTGGGACTGGTCCTGGCGCTCTTGGTCGTCTTCGCCATCGACCGCGGCCAGCCGCTGGAGAAAGCCGCGTCAAAGCAGGACATCACCTTGAAAGAGGTCGAGACGGCGCCCGATGAGCCGCCGCCGCCGGTCAAGACGCTACGCCTGGCCGTCACCGTGGGAGAGAATGGCCAGACCTATGACGATATGGCGCGGCTACTCAAGGAGTTGGGTGACGGGTACAAGTACGAAATACTTCGCTTGGATGAGTTGCCCGACGCGAAGAAAATCTCGGAGTTCGACGTGATCTTCCTCACGTGTTCCGGCGTACCCCCAACATGGGTCCGCGAGCGGATCGGCACGTCGAAGCGGCCCGGCCTGGAACTGCGCGCGCCCAACGAGGAAGTCATTCGGAAGGTCATGGACGACTTTCGCGATTTCGTCGCCCACGGAGGCACGCTCTACGCATCCGATCTGCAGTACAGCCTGGTCGCCGGCGCCTTCAAAGAATTCGCCTCGCCCAATGTTCCCACTGGAAAGGTGCAAAAGCTGAACGCCGAGGTCGTCGAGCCGGGACTGCGGGAACTGATCGGCGGCGAACTGTCGCTCAGTTTCGACATGGCGGATTGGTGTCCGGCCGCGTTCGAGGGGGAGAAAGTCGTCGTTTACCTGCGTGGCACATACGAGCCTTTGGAAGGTGAAGCTCGGTCTTCGCCTTTTCTGGTGAAGTTCCCGTACAAGGATGGCACCGTGATCTTCACGTCGTTCCACAATGAGAAGCAGAACAACGAATCGGAATTGAAGCTGCTGCGGTATCTGGTGTTCTCGGCCGTCACGGCGGAGGTCGAAACGAAAGTGCGGCAGAGCATGGTTCAGGGCGGTTTTTCGCCGGCCAAGAACAACCTGTTCAGCGCTTCGGCCGGCGCGGAGCGGGCGAGCAGCGTTTACAAGGCCGTCAAGGCGGCCGATTTGAAGTTCACGCTGGGCTTCGAGAATCTGGGGGCCAGGCTCAAGTTGACGGTCGTGGGGCCCGACGGCACGCCGCGCGAAAAGGAGGGCGCCTCGACCTTCACCATCGACGTGACGGGCGCCGCGGCCGGCGATTGGAAGTATACGGTCACGGCGCTGAAAATACCGAACGAAAACTTCCCCTTCACCGTGACGGTCGGCGAAAAGTAGGGACCGCCGCGCGTCATCGTACCCGCGTCGGCAGAATCACCATGGGAATGCCGTCCCATTGCAAGCGCCGTTGCAGGGAAAAGGCGGTCTGGTTGTGGAACAGGCGCTGAAACCAGGTGTCGCGGTGGAACACCAACTGCCCGGCGAAGAAGACGACCTTCGGGAATTGCTTGGCGATCGTGAGGCAGAGGTGCTCCAGTTCGTCGACGGCGTCGGTGCCGATGACCATGTACGACGAGGCCGGCAACCCCAGCCGCTGCGCCAGGTCGACGTATTGGCCTAGCGCGGCTTCGGTGTGCCGCTGCAAGTCATCGACGGCGCCGGCCCCTTTGAAATTGCCCGAATCGACGATGCCGGCCGAAAGGAAGACCACGTTCGCGTAGTTTCCGTGGCCGAAGCGGACCGCGTTCAACAGCGTGTGGACGCCCAGACCCCCGTAACCTCCGACCAAAATCGCGGCCGTCGGTCGATCCGGATTGGGCTCCGCCAGATTCGGCGCGCCGGAGGCCGTCACCTGGCCGAGCGTTTCGTTGAGCAGCTTGAGCCGGACCACGACGCCGCGGTAATAGCGGTGGGTGCCGAAGCACATGGCCACCAAGATCCCGGTGACGAGCAGCGTGACGTAGCCTCCGTCATGGAATTTTTCCACGACCGTGACGGCGAGGATGGAGAGACACATCGCCGCGCCGAACGCGAACAGGCCGAAACGGCGGCGCCAGATTGGGTTGCGGCCGCGCGCTTGCCACCAATGGCGGCACATACCGATCATCGACAAGGAAAAGGTCAAGAACACGTTGATCGAGTACATGATCACCAGTTTGGTCACGTCGCCGCCCGTGTACAACAAGGCCGCGATGGCCGACAGCCCCATCAACAAGATTCCGTTGTGCGTGGCCAATCGCTCCGAGAGGTTGGCGAACCAGTGGGGCATGAACGAGTCGTGGGCCATGTTGGCCAGCACGCGCGGGCCGTCGATGAAGCCGGCCTGGGCCGCGACGAACAACAAGGCCCCCTCGGAGATCATGGTCAACCAAATCAGCATTCCGCCGACTGCGCCGCCGCCCAAGCCGACGTCGCCCAGGAACTTTTCGGTCAGGAGTTGATTCATCGTCTTGAGCGCCTTGCCGGCCTCGGCCTCGGCGTCGGGCGGCGAGATATGCAGCAGCAGATAGGCCAACATCAGTCCGCCGGCGGTAAAGGCGAGGGAGCAGGCCATGTAGATCATCGTTTTCTTGGCGGTCGCGACGCGTGGCTCGCGCATCACGGGCATGCTGTTCGAGACGGCTTCGATGCCGGTGTACGTGCCGGCGCCCATCGAATACGCCCTGAGCAAGAGCGCCAGCATGGCCCACATTCCGAACTCGGGGTTTTCCAGACTCTTTCGCACCTCGCCCGTCACCTCCTGGGCCACTTCGCCCACGCCCGAGATGTGCAACACGAACGAGCCGCCGATCAGCAGCAGATGCGTGGTGAGGAACAGCAGAAACACGGGCACGAGCGCCGTGACACTCTCGCGCACGCCACGCAGGTTGAGCACGATCAACAGCACGATGGCCGCCAATTCACAAAACAGCTTCCAGTTGTCGCGCGGCTCCGGCAGCCAGGAGAAGATGGGATATTGATGAAGGAATCGTACGCCGTCGAGAATGTACGCCTCGGACAGCCCGTACAGCGCATCGCCCGCCGCGGCGATCGAGACGGTGATCGTCAGCACGTAATCGACCAGAAGCGCGGAGCCGGAGACCACGCCCGCCCCCCGACCCAACAGCTTCGAGGCCACCAGGTAGCCGCCGCCGCCGCTGGGGAACTCCTCGATGATGTGGCTGTAGCACGTCGAGATCACGAACACCGTGAGAATCGTGGCCAGCGACAGGAACACCGCCAGATACGTGTGTCCCTTGAGGTTCTGGTACGCCTCCGAGGGACCATAACACGAGCTGGAAAGCCCGTCGGCCCCCAGACCAACCCAAGCGAGAAAAGCCACCAGTGTGACACTGTGGAACACCGACTCGTCGCGCAGATTGCGCGGCTTGCCGACCAGGAACGTCTTGACGCGCTTCTGGAGCGAGTGTTCGTCCGTCGGGCCGCCCAGCGACGTCACGACGCCCGATTCGTCGGTTATGTCGTCCGGCGTTATTGGCCCAGTGGCCTCGGCGGGTTGGGCCGGCGCGTCGTGCGCCGGGGGCCGCTTGGTACTGGAATTGGCGGCCGAATCATCGGGGGTGGTCATCGAAAGAGTCTAGGTCGCCGACAGGCCCTTGGCAATGGCCGCGATAACTCCAGCGGGGGGAAGCATTGCGCAGGGTGGCGTAACGGGCGAGCGGGGGGCGTCAGCCCCCTGTTGGCTTTGTCGGTTGAAGGCCCCCGATGCCGGGAAGTTGGCCGACCTGCTGGCCCAACGCACCCCGGCCGACCCTACGCCTTTCCGGCATGACGGCGTCAGGCTGGAAAGCCTGGAAAGCCTGTCCTACGCACGCGGCCTCGCGGGCCGCTCGGCATGACGAAGCGGCTTGTCCGAAAGCAGGTGTTTCACCTCGTCAAAGTGCATGGGAGTGGTGGTTGGGTTGGCCGATGGGAGTTGGGCCGAACCGCTTCGTGGAGGTTTCCCGAACGTACACGGTAGCGTTACAAACTTGGCCTGTCCACTGCTAAACTTTCCCACGCCTCGGGGTACCGGCCGCTTGCGCTTACCCGCGTAGGCGGCCAGCGCATCGTGAATCACCTGCGTAGGGGCCCGGTTTTCTTTCGCCGCCAGTTCCTGAACCACTGCGGCGGTTTGTTCATCTAATTCAATGGAAAACGACATCGTTTTCCTCCTCTCGCTTGAGAAGCCGAATTCCAGCCATTTTAGAGTCCGTTGGCCATTCAAAAACAAGCCACCCCCACCAAAGCTGGTGGGGGCGGCCGGTGAAATTCCGCGTCAAAGCGTGCGTGGGCTATTGGGCCGCCGAGTCGTCGAGCGGCGTGTTGCGAAGCTGGAAGTAGTTGTCCTTGCCGCTGATCGGAAAATAAGCCGACGAACCAGCGGGCGTGCCGGTCCCCAATTGGTCATCGAGCGGGGATGCGTTCGCGCTTGACGGAACATAGCCCGGCGTGTTGCAATTCTGCCCATCGGGCGTCATGAGCAGGCAGTAAACCGAATACTGAATGTCCTGCGACAGGGCCTTGACGTGGCCGTCACAAAACGCCACGTTCACTACGCCCGGATGGTAGCTCGACGGCCGAATCGTGTAGTAGTTCGTAGCCCCTACGCTTGTAACGCTCTGGCCTGGCGGCAGTTGGCTATTGATCAGCATCATCCTGTTCTGTTGCGGGTCAGGCCAGAAAATGAAGCCGTTCGCCATCTCGGTGCCGGCGGCGCCCAGGGTGCCCGCGTTAGCGCTTGGCTCGGCCCAGAAATTCCCGGCCGTGGGACTGCCGAGATTCCAAAGGTTCTCTGAGAGCATCAAGGTCAGCGACGTGCCATCGTGACCGCTGATGAAGTCCTGCGACATCGCCACCAACGGGCCTGGGTTGGTGTTTCCGTTTGGATTCGCCACGGCGGGCCATGCCGGCGGCATGGCAGGAGGAGCGCCACCTGATGCCTGAGGAGGGTAGGCGTTCGGATTGGAGTAGCGGTTGAAGAAAACTCCGTTCGACCTCCAGTCGGCGGGAAAACCTGGGGACGGCGGGGCCGACTGCGTGTCGAGCATCCCACAGTTAACGACGTAAACACAAGGCGTCGTCGCCAAGGTGCTCACGGGTGGATTGCTCGGGCAATTCAAAACCTCAATATAAATCTGCTGAAACGGCGCGGTAATGTACCCAGACCCGCCTGGGGTGTAGGGAACGGTGGCGCCTTTCCGCCAAATCTGGTAAAGGTCGTTGCGTTCGATGAACGGGAGGACGAGCGCGACCCAACTCACCGGGTAATTGTACGCGCCCGCAGGGTTACTGGGGCTTGTGCCTTGGGTTAGGAGCGTGTCGAGGTAACCAGGATAGCTGCGGCCTGGGGAGCTGACGATGTTATTGATCGCCAAGGCCAGATTCTTCTGGTTGTTGTTGCATGTGTTTCGCCGGCCGGCTTCGCGGGCCATTTGCACGGCGGGGAGCAGCAAGGCCATCAACATCCCGATGATACTGATAACCACCAGCAATTCGACCAACGTGAACGCCTGACGTGGCCCGCTACGCGACTTGTGTTTTCTTCGTGACATGTGAATGGCTCCCGAGTCCCCTTGCGCCTGGAAATACCCTGCTGATCCAGCTAAACTGGCCGGCCCGATCCGAACTGGCCGGCCCGATCCGAACTGGCCGCCAGCATTGTACCAGGCGGACAAGGACCGTGCAACCGTCTTGTGCAACTTGCATGCCGCGACTCAGTTGATGCTGGATAATCGTCGTAATTCGTTATGCAGTTTACGGTTACAACGATCATCCCGCTGTGGTTGGCAAGGGTCCGACTGTATCGTATTCGCGACATCTTTTTGGCTTTGCTTCGTAAGTAACTATTTTGCAATGTCTTACGAAGTCTCAAAATGGGACTGCCGCGGGAATGGCAACTCGTTCCCACGCTCCGCGTGGGAACGGCTCCGCGGACGCTCCGTGGCGCCGTGGTGGCCTGGCGCAAAATCGAGGCGAATGGGATCGAATTGCCGCAAGCTCTCAAACCGGTTTTTGTTCCGCGACACCTAGGCGATAGGCGTCAGGCGAGCGGGGGGCGTCAGCCCCCTGTTTGTAAACTGCACGCGGCCAGCTTCGACACGATACTGCACGCGGCCAAGAATGAGACATTTTGTCACGAGAAGGTGGTGGCTGGTGGCAGAGCGTAAGCGGCATCCAATTGCCGCGCCAACCTCCGCACTACCCCACGCTCTTTTGGATCTCTTTGGGAGGGGTTTCGGAATCGTTTTTTTTCGCGAAGTGGCGAGGCTTTTGGAACGATCAGTCCTCAAAACTTGGCCGACCGCTGGCGCCGGCCCGCGCACGTAGTAACGCCGCGTTCATGCTCGAAATCGTCACGTACCCCGCGACGGCGTCGGCGCGCCCGAGCTCATCGATTGCGCTATCCGCGCCAAGTACGCTCGCGATCCACTCACGCGCACGCGGATCGCCCGACCGCGCCTGGCACATCGCCGCATCAACGAGGCGCTCCCACGCCCCCGGCGTCACCACGTCGAAGACAACGGACCAGTAGCTGGGGGTCTCAACGGGCGTCGTCAGCGGGTCCGAAGGCGCCGGACACGCTGCAATGCTTCGTCAATGGCGCGCAGGTGAATGAAGCCTTTGACGTGAAGCCCAGCGAAGGAAAACTGCCTTTGCACGAGAGCTGGGTCGAGCCGCTTCAACGGCCGCTCGACGCGGACGATCCGCGAACTGTCGAGAGGGCTTCGCTCATCACTTCGCGGTCGTCACCGGCGTGCGCAGGAAGGCAATGAGGTCGGCCATTTGCTGGTGGTTGACGACTCTTTCCAAACCTTCGGGCATGAAGGAGAGGTTCTGGCTGCGCAGTTCTTCGATCTGATTGCGGAGCACGCTCGTTTTCGTGCCGTCGGCGAGTTTCAGCACGACGCTGTTCGCGGTCTCGGAGGCGAGCAGGCCGTAGAGTTGCATGCCGTCGTTGAGCGTGCAGGTGTAGGGGTTGAAACCGGGTTGAATGTCGGCGCTGGGGTCGAGGATGCTGCCGAGGAGTTTCTCCGGCGGATGCGCGACGACCGAGAGCAGGTCGGGGCCGAGTCCGCGGTCGCGGCCCTCGACACCGCGTTTGTGGCAGGCGGCGCAGACCTTGCTGAAGACTTCGCGGCCTTGGGCGGGATCGCCTGTGAGCGACAGGGCGGGGCGGTAACTCTCGATGACCTTGCCGCGAGCGGAGGATGTCGAGTCGAAGACTTTCCCGGCGAGCCGGCTGATGCGTTGGGAGTCGTGTTTGATCAAACGCGCGCGCTGAGTGGTATCCATGGCGGAGGCGGTCAGCTCTTTGCGTTCGAGCCGCTGGATGAGATCGAAGGCCCACGGCTCGCGGCTCATCCAGGCATTGAGCGTGACCTGTCGTGTGGTGGGACTCAGCGTGGGCCAGGCTTCAGCGAACGCGGCGGGCACGGCGGGCACGGCGATGACGGTGAGGGCCTGAATCGCGGCGGCCTGGGCATCCGCCGGATGTTGCGGATTAAGCCAGGTGGTGAGCAGTGGCAGAGCTTCGGCGCGGGCGGAGGGATCGAGACTGATGAGGCTGGCAGCGGCGATGCGGTCGAGGGCGGGAGCGTTCGTGTCAGCGGCGGCGCCGCGGGCTTGCGCCATGATGGCGGGGGCTTTGTCGAGCATGTGCGCCAGCGCGTCGCCGGCCCCGGCGACGCGGAGTTCGTCGAGCGTGCCGTTGCGCTGCGCGAGTTGATCGAGTAGACGCGTGAAGGCGGCGAGTTGCTCCGGCGTGTAGCCTGCTCCGCCGGCGGTGAAGGTCGGCGCGAGCAGCGTCGCGACGGCGGCGCGATCATTCAATCCGAGCGCGGTGGTGAGCAGCGTTTCGGCGAGCGTGCTGTGCGGCGTGGCTGCCACGCCGGCGACCAGCGCGCGGATGTGCGGCGTGGCGGAGCTCATCACGGCGGTGACCATCATCGGATCATCGGCATGGGCGATGAGCAGGCGGCCCAGCGCTTCACCAGCGACGGCCTCCCGCGATGCACCCAGCGAGAAGGCGAGCTGCATCCGCACCTTCGCGTCCTTGTCATCGGTGAGGCGCACGGCGGCGGCGAGCACCTCGGGCGTGAAGCGCGTTTCGGCTAGGCGCAGGGCGTTCTCGCGCACGCCGGGATGCGGGTCGGCCAGCGCGCGAGCGACGGAGGCGGGCGGGAGTTCGCCGAGACCATCGAGCACGCAGAGCGCGTGCAGCCGCGCGAGTGGATTGTCGCTTCGGCTTGGCTCCGTCAAGGCCAGCAGCGGCGCGAGCGCGGCTTTGTCGGATCGCCAGAGCAGGACTTGATGCGCCTTGTCGCGCCGCCAGCCATTCGATGAATCGAGCGCGGCGACGACTTCCGCGCTGCTCAGGGTGTCGAAGCGAGCGGGCTTGAAGTCGGGCATCTCGGCGCGGCTCACGCGATAGATGCGTCCCCGGTCATCGCCGAGGCGATAGTGCGGCTGCAACTCGTCCTTGCCGTCTTGCGGAAGCCACTGCGGGTGCTCGATCATGTAGCGATACATATCGGCGATCCACAGCGCGCCGTCCGGCCCCTCGCGCGCCATCACGGGGCGGCACCAGCGATCTTCGCTGGCGAAGAAATCGAGCTTGCCCGCGCCCGGCACTTGCTCAGCGGTGAAAGTGACGCCGCCGTCCTTGAGCAACGCGTGCTGCGCGAGATTGTGAAACGGCTCGCAAATGAACGCATGAATTCCCGACGAACCGAACAGGAGTTGGTCGCGGTAGATGACGCCGCTACAGGCCGAGGTGTAATGCCCGGCCTGTGCGAATGTGTGAAAGCGCTTCTCCGGCGGGCTGGCCGGATACACCGGCGGGCTGGACGGCACGAGCAGTTGCACCAGCGTTTGCGCCGCGCCGAAGTGCGGATTGCGGCGCAGATATTGGTCGGCCAGCACGTAGTGCCAGAGCGGATGCGCGTTCTGCGTGCCGAACCAGCGGCCCCAGTTATCGCGATTGCGTCCGAACTGCGTCGGCCCGCTCTGCGGCTCCAGTTCGCCCGTGTCGGGGCGGAAGCGGAAGTCGCGCGCGCCGAGGAGAATCGCCTGCCCGCTCCGCAACGACGTCAGCCGCGTGTCGGCTCCGTATTTGGCATGGTGGCCGCCGATCGCGAGATAGACCCAGTTGTCGAGCCCCCAGCGCAGGCCATTCGCGCGGAGCTGCTGATTGCCCTCCTGCAAACCGCTGATAAGCACTTCTTTCTTGTCGGCCCGGCCATCGCCGTCGCTGTCCTGGAGAAACAGAATCTCCGGTGCCGCGGTGATGATGACGCCGTCGCGCCAGGTCAGGATGCCGTTGGGAAAGTTCAGGCCGTCGGCGAAGAGCGTCTGCTGGTCGTAGCGGCCATCGCCGTCGCTGTCCTCAAGCACGCGCACACGACCGCCGGCCTTGCCCTTGCCATCCATGCCGAGCGGATAGTCCGCCATCTCGACGACCCACAACCGCCCACGCTCATCCCAATCAAAGGCCACGGGATCGAGCAGCAGCGGCTCGGCGGCGACGATCTCCGCCTTGTATCCGGCGGGCAGATGGAGTTTCTTCAGCGACTCGTCCGGAGCGAGCGGCGGAGTCAGCGACGACGCGGCGGCACCAATCGGGAAGTCGGCGGCGTGGGCGGTGGCGAGGACGTGGAAGGCCACACAGGCAATCAAGAGTGCGCGCATCAATTTCATGGCGTTGGTGAGGTTGGTTGTTTGGGGCCTACGGTTGCGACCGTCGGCCTAATTCGGCACCCACGGAAGCACGATCTTCGTCGCACGGTTCGAGCCGCGCATCATGGCCGGGACGTTCCGTTCGATCTTGACTCCCAACTCGCCGCCGTCGGCGGCGAGAAGAACGCAGCAGCAAACCCTCAAAGCGATCGTGTGCATCATGAGTGGACCCTTGATGAAACGCGTGCTGGAACCAGTACCTAATGGATGCCACGGGCGTCTGCCCACAACGGAAACTAGCCTAGATCGTATCGGCGGCGTTGTAAAGTCGCCGCGCCCCACGCTCGCGAATTCTTGCGAATTCGGCCACGGCGATTCTAATTGTCGGATTTTGTCGGCAGACAGCTACGCGGCGGGCGACGTGGGGGTGCAGGCGCGGCTGCGCGGATTCGACGTCGAGTCGATCGCCGGCGTGGTCAACAAGGAATACCAGGTCGCCTGCTGGCGTGGGAACCGGGACCGCTTCTGGTGGTTCACTGATCACGTCGACCCGAACCGCGCAGGCTATCTCGACGATCTGGAGCGCGATTTTGAAGAGGGCGCGGCGGGCATCAAGCTGCTGCCGTGGTTCCACGGCCTGCTGCCCGATCATCCGGGCTTCATCAAGGTTTTCGAGCTCTGCCGCCAACGGCGCAAGCCCGTCATTCTTGACCTCTCCTGGTGGTACTTCCATCTCAGCCCGCTGTTCGCCGAGACGCCCGCGCGGCAGGCGCTGGTGAAGTCGTTCGCCGATTACTCGCGGCTGCTGGCGCCGGTGATCCGCGAGTTTCCCGGCGTGCCGTTTTCGTTGGCCCATTGCGGGGCGGCGAAGACGGCGGCCGACTACGACGCGATCTTCCCCCTGATCGCGTCCCACGCCAATCTCTCCTGCGACGTGGCGGCGGCGACCGGACTACTCGGAGGGCTTCATCGAGCGGCTCGTCAGGGGCGTGGGCGCCCACAAGGTCATGTACGGCAGCGACTGGCCATACTGGTCGAACGGCGTCGAGAGCTACCGCGGCGGGTCGAGGCGCTGGGGGCTTGTGGCCGACGGCTGCCCCGGACTTTCGCGCGGCGAAAAACAGCTCGTGCTGGCCGACAACGCCCAGCGGTTCGCCGAGAACAAGTTGCCCGACGACGCAAGCGACCGCGCCGCGGCGCTGCACCGCGAGGCGACGGTGATCGTGATCCACGACCACCGCCCGATCGCCCCCGGCGTGGCGCAGGCGCTCGACGCCATCGACGACCTGGCCACGACGGGCGGAATCGAGACGGTTGCGCTGGGGGTCGATCTGTTTCCGACCGAGGGAGATTGGGGAGATTTTCAGCGGGCGCAGGGAACGACCGACATCTCGTGGGCCGTACCGGACCTCGGCTACCTTCCGGCGGTGACTCGCGGGCTGGTGGCCCGCGGCCACACGGACGACGCGATTCGGGCCATGTTGGGGGGCAATTTTTTGCGCGTCTGCCGGCGGGTGGTCGCATAGCGCGGAACCAACCGCCTTTGCGAACGAGGGATCCGCCCGCCATTGACGCATCAACGAATGCCGATGTATCATGCGTGACTTCAGCATGAATGCCTCAAGCAGAGCAGAAAGGATCCCGGTATGTTCTCCATCGAGGGACAGCGTTGTTCGTCGTTTTGTGACGGCCAATCACGACGGCACTTCCTGAAAATCGGCGGGCTGGTGCTGGGGGGGCTGGCGTTGCCGGACCTATTGCGGGCCGAAGCGGCAGGCAGCCGGAAGCTATCGCACAAGGCGATCATCATGATCTACCTGTCGGGCGGTCCATCGCATCAGGACATGTACGACCTGAAGATGGAAGCGCCGGTGGAGATTCGCGGTTCGTTTCGTCCGATCGAGACCAACGTGCCAGGAATCAAAATCTGCGAGCACCTGCCGCGGCTGGCGAAGATGATGGACAAATTCGCCATCATTCGTTCGCTCTACGGGTCTCCCGACCAGCATGCCTCGGACATGTGCCTGAGCGGTTACCCTATTGGTCCGCAGGGACGGCAGGACAACCATCCCTCGCTCGGCTCGGCCGTCTCGAAACTGCAGGGGCCGGTCGACAAGGCGGTCCCGCCGTTCGTCGGCCTGACGATCAAGACCAAGCATGCCCCTTATTCGAATCCTGGTCTTCCAGGCTTTTTGGGTCTTGCCCATGCGCCGATTCAGCCGGATGGCGAGGGGATGGCCAACATGCGACTCAACGGCGTGACGCTCGACCAATTGCGCAATCGCCAGGCGCTGCTTGCCGGCTTCGATCGCCTCCGCCGCGAGACGGAAGCCAGCGCTACCATGCGGGGCGTCGACGTCTTCACACAAAAGGCGTTGGACGTGCTGACCTCGAGCAAGCTGGTCGAGGCGCTCGATCTGGAGCGGGAAGACCCGCTGGTCCGCGATCTCTACGGCCGAGGCAGCGCCAATCCGGCGTTCGGGGAGGACGCAGGTCCCCACTGGATGGACCAGTTTCTGATGGCTCGCCGTCTGGTTGAGGCCGGGGTCCGGTGTGTCACGTTGTCGTTCGGCAGTTGGGACCGGCATGGGGGGAACTTCGAGCGGTTGCCCGAGCAATTGGCCAAATTCGATCAGGGAATCACGGCATTGGTGGAAGACCTGCACGCGCGAGGGCTCGATCAGGATGTCAGCGTGGTCGCCTGGGGCGAATTTGGACGCACGCCTCGTATCAACGCGGGTGGCGGCCGAGACCATTGGCCGCAGGCGTCGTGCGCATTGCTTGCCGGCGGCGGGATGCGCATGGGGCAGGTCATTGGTTCGACCAACCGGTTGGGCGAGGTGCCACAGGACCGGCCGATTCATTACCAGGATGTATTCGCCACGCTCTACCACCAAGTTGGCATCGACGTCGAGACCACCACCATTCCCGACCACAACGGGCGTCCCCAGTACCTGCTCGACCGCCGCGACCCGATCCGCGAGTTGGTGTGAACGCGTTCACAGGCTCCTACTCGACAGAGAAAGGAGGTTCGACGCAATGAAACCAACATCGGGCGCGCATGACCTGGGCGAGAAATGGAAGACGATCTCTCCAGGAGGCAAGTCCATGAGGAATCGAAATCGTGTTCCGTCCCGTCCAGTGTGGAAGAGCGGCGCTCGATCCTTGGTCGCGGGGGTGGTGTTTTTCTCGCAAACGATGTTGCCCAACGACGCGGCTTCCACCCAGGATCCCCAAGCCTCCGCGGCATCCGCCCAGGATATTGCGCAGTTCGAGAAAAAAGTCCGCCCCTTGCTGCTGGCCCGTTGCGTCAAGTGCCACGGCGCCGAAAAGAGCGAAGCCGGCCTGCGGCTCGATTCGGCGGCGGCGCTGGCCGCCGGTGGCGATTCGGGGCCGGTGGTCGTGGCCGGCAAGCCGGACGACAGCCCGCTCATTCAAGCGGTACGCCAAACCGCCGAACTCAAAATGCCGCCCGATGGCAAGCTCGACGAAATAGAAGTGGCCGAGCTGGTGGCGTGGGTGGCCGCCGGGGCGGCCTGGCCCGCTGATGTACACGGACAGCAAGCCAACGCGACCGCCGCCACGCCGGTGAAGTTCACCGCGGAGCAGAAGGCGTTTTGGGCCTTCCAGCCGGTTCACGACCCGCCGCCGCCGGACGTCAAGGCGACCGGTTGGCCGACGTCACCCATCGACTGCTTTATCCTGGCTCCATTGGAGCGGCAGGGACTTTCGCCCGCGCCTCCGGCCGACAAACGCACGCTCTTGCGGCGCGTGAGCTTCGACCTGATCGGGCTGCCGCCGACGCCCGAGGAGATCGACGCCTTCCTGGCCGACCCGTCGCCCGACGCATTGGCCAAGGTGGTCGATCGGCTGCTCCGCTCGCCGCACTACGGCGAGCGTTGGGGGCGGCACTGGCTCGACGTGGTGCGCTACGCCGAGAGCACGGCCAACGACGCCAACGCCGTGATGCGCTACGCCTTCCGTTACCGCGACTACGTCGTCGACGCCTTCAACCGCGACCTGCCGTATGACCAATTCATCATCGAGCAACTGGCGGGCGACCTGCTGCCCGGCACGACGGACATCAACGAGGCGGTGCGGCGCGTGATCGCGACGGGCTACCTGCTGCTCGGCCCCAAGGCGCTGAGCGAAACCGACAAGGAGCAATCGCGGCTGGACATCGTCGACGATCAGATCGACGTCACCGGCCGGGCGTTTCTCGGCCTGACGCTGGCCTGCGCCCGTTGCCACGACCACAAGTTCGATCCGCTGCCCACCATCGATTACTACGCGTTGGCGGGCATCTTCCGCGGCACCGAGCCGTTCATGGATGAGGTCCGCACCGCCACGATGTGGTGGGAGTTCCCGCTGTTTCAGGCGCCGGGGGATGAACCGTTCATGGTCATGGCGCCGAAGGAAGGAAAACCGGTCGACCTGCGGGTCCACCTGCGCGGCAACCGCTTCAACCTGGGGCGCGTCGCGCCGCGGCGGTTCTTGCAGATCATCGCCGGCGAAGACCATCCGCCACCGGCCATGACCGGCAGCGGCCGGCTGGAACTGGCCCGCTGGATCGCCTCGCCGCAAAATCCGCTCACGGCGCGGGTCATGGTCAACCGCGTCTGGCAGCACCATTTCGGCCGCGGCCTGGTGGCCAGCAGCGACAACTTCGGCCGCCGCGGCGAGCCGCCCTCGCATCCCGAACTGCTCGACTGGCTGGCCGCGCGATTCATCGAAAGCGGCTGGTCGGTCAAGGCGCTGCACAAGCGGCTGTTGCTGTCGAGCACCTACCAGATGGCCGGCGCCTCGAACACGCCGGCCGAGCAGGTCGATCCCGACAACCGGCTTTTATGGAGGATGCCGCGGCGGCGGCTGGAGGCGGAAATCCTGCGCGATGCGATCCTGGCCGCCGGCGGCAAGCTCGACGCCAAGGTCGGGGGCGGCGAGTCGAGCGAGTTCCTCTGGAGCAAGGCGGAACTGCTGGGCGGTGCCAAGATCCGGCCCAACACCTTGAAGGCCGACGATCCGTACTACTCGACGTCCCTTCGACGCAGCCTCTACCTCCCGGTCGTGCGGAACTTGCTACCCGACGTTCTGGCGCTCTTCGACGCGGCCGACCCCAACGGCGTAACGGCCGTGCGTAACGACACGACCGTGCCCGCCCAGTCGCTGTTCATGCTCAACAATCCCGTCGTCCGCGAGCGAGCGCTCGATTTCGCCAGGCTGCTGCTGACCGACGGCAAGCTCGACGAGTCGGGCCGGATCGCCTTGGCCTACGCACGCGCATTGGGGCGGCCGCCGGAGGCCGAGGAATTGGCCGAGGCGATTGCCTATCTGCGCGACTACGCCGGGCGGGCGGCGGCGCCGGGCAAGAGCGAGGCCGAGGTGAATCTGGCCGCATTGCAGAGCTATTGCCAGTTGTTGTTTTGTTCAAACGAATTCATGTATGTTGATTGAACGTGGGGCAGGTTTCCAACCTGCCATAACTCCGAGCTGGGAATTGCACGAGGTGAATATGAATCGAAACCACGATCGCTCGCACGGCATGTCCCCGGCTCCACCCTCCGCGCTCCCTTCACGCCGCGAGGCCCTCTCGCGCATCGCCTGCGGCTTCGGCGGCGTGGCGCTGCGGTCCCTGCTCGCCGACGAAACTCGGGCCGACAACCCATCCGCAATCCGCGATCCGCAATCCGCAATCTCCGCTCGTCCGCCTCATTTCCCCGCCAGGGCCAAGCGGGTGATCTTCCTGTTCATGCACGGCGGCGTTTCGCACGTCGACACCTTCGACCCGAAACCGAAGCTGGCCGAGATGAACGGCCAGCCGCTGCCGTTCGCCAAGCCGAAGTTCGAGTTCGCGCCGACGGGCAACCTGCTCCGCTCGCCCTGGCAGTTCCACAAGTGCGGTCAGAGCGGGACCGAGATCAGCGAGCTGTTCCCGCAACTGGGCCGCTCGGCCGACGAGATGTGCGTGATCCGTTCGATGAACGGCGGCAACCAGGTCTCACACGGTCCGGCCCTCTTGACGCTGCACACCGGCGACGGCGTCTTCAACCGGCCGAGCATGGGGGCTTGGGTCTTGTACGGGCTGGGAAGCGAGAACCAGGATCTGCCCGGCTTCATCAGCTTCAGCCCCTCGGTTTACCACGGCGGCTCGCAAAACTACGGCTCGGCCTTCCTGCCGGCCAGCTTCCAGGGCACGCGCATCGGCGATGGCAACACGGCCTTTGCCGGCGGCGGAATCTCGAACACCACGCCCGCCGACGACCTCGTGTCGCAACGCGCGCAGCTCGATCTGCTGCGGAAGACGAACCTGCGGCACCTTGGGCGGCGAGGGCGCGACGCGCGGCTGGAAGCCCGCATCGAGGCCTTCGAGATGACCTTCCGCATGCAAATGGAGGCGCCCAAGGTGATGGAACTGGCGGGCGAGAGTCGCTCGACCATGGCGCTGTACGGCGTCGGCGAGGAGCCGACCGACGAATTCGGCCGGCAGTGTCTTTTGGCACGCCGCTTCGCCGAGCGCGGCGTGCGTTTCGTCGAGGTCAACTTCGCCTACCCGCGCAACTATTGGGACGCGCACGGCGACCTGAAGAACAATCACTCGACGAACGCCAAACGGGTCGACAAACCGATTGCCGGCCTATTGACCGATCTCAAGCTGCGCGGGTTGTTGGACGACACGCTGGTGGTGTTCGGCACGGAGTTTGGCCGCACGCCGGCCAGCCAGGGAAGCGACGGCCGCGACCATCACCCGCACGCCTTCAGCATGTGGCTGGCCGGCGGCGGCGTGAAGGGGGGCATGACCTACGGCGCGACCGACGAGTTCGGTTACTACGTGGTCGAGAACAAAGTCACCATGCCCGACTTCCACGCCACGATTCTGCACCTGTTGGGGCTCGATCATACGCGGCTCACCTACCGCCACGCCGGCCGCGACTTCCGGCTCACCGACGTGCATGGCGAGGTGGTGCGAGCGATCATCTAACACGGGCATTTCCCCCATCACCCCGCGCTTCAGCATGCTTTGGTTCGCCCCCTTGGGTGCGAGGCCAGGATTCAATCCTCATTTCGGCGGCTCAGATGTCGGCTTCGACATGATCGCGCCGTTCCGCCAACTCATCCTGATACCACTGAGACGTTTGCCACGATCGCCTACGATGATCTCGGGGAAACGGTGCTTGGCGCTGGGCCTCTTTGAACATCCGTCAATTAGCGACTAGGAGAACGTTACCATGTCGACGCGTTGGTCTATCGTGCTAGGAACGCTGCTGTCGACCGTGGTCGTTCCGGCCATCGTGGTGGTTCTTGCGAGCGGGCTGTTTGCCAACCCACTTGCAGCCGCCGGCCCAGCCGACACACGCCCCCTCAACATCGTGTTCATCCTGGTGGACGACCTGGGCTGGACCGATCTGGGTTGCCAGGGGAGCGATTTCTACGAGACGCCGCACATCGACCGTTTGGCGGCCCAGGGAATGCGTTTCCGGCAGGCGTACAGTGCTTGCACCGTCTGCTCGCCGTCGCGAGCGGCTGTGATGACCGGCAAGTACCCCGCCCGGCTGCGCGTCACCGATTGGATTCACGGCGAAGTCCACCCCAAGGCGCGATTACGCATCCCCGACTGGAACCATGCCCTCCCCCACGAGCAGGTGACGGTGGCCCAGGCGCTGGCGCCGGCGGGCTACACCTCGGCGGCGATCGGCAAATGGCACCTGGGCGACGGTCCCTCGCACTACCCGACGACCTACGGCTTCGACGTCAACGTCGCTGGCTTCGGCGCGGGCAGCCCGTCGAGCTACTTTTCTCCTTATGACATGCCCACGCTCGCCGACGGCCCGCCGGGCGAGTACCTGACCGATCGCCTGGCCGACGAGGCCTGCCGTTTCGTCGAGCGGCACCGCGACAGTCCCTTTTTCCTCTACTGGCCCCATTACGCCGTCCACGACCCCTTGCAGGCGAAGGCGGACCAGGTCGAGCGGTTTCGCGGCAAGCTGCGGCCGGGCCTGCGGCACGATAACCCCGTGTACGCCGCCATCATCGCCAGCCTCGACGACGCGGTCGGCAAGCTCTGCGACAAGCTCGACGAGCTGGGCATCGCGGACCAGACCGTGGTGTTCTTCACGTCGGACAACGGCGGGCTGATCAACGAGCCGGGAGTGCGAGTGACGTCCAACACCCCCTTGCGGGCCGGCAAAGGTTCGGTCTACGAAGGCGGCGTGCGCGTGCCGCTCATCGTCCGCTGGCCCGGCGTGGCGCCGCCAGGCAGCGTCTGCGATGAACCGGTCGTGAGCACCGACTATTACCCCACGATCCTCGAAATCACCGCGTCGAAGGGTGACGACGAACACAATCACACACTCGACGGCCGCAGCTTGGTGCCGCTGTTGCGCGATCCGCGGGCCACGCTCGACCGCGAGGCGATCTATTGGCATTATCCCCACTATCACGGCGGCGGCGCGACGCCCTACGGCGCCGTGCGGGCGGGCGATTTCCGGCTGGTCGAGTTCTATGAGGACCAGCGCGTCGAGTTGTACAATCTGCGCGAGGACGTCGGCGAGAAACATGACCTGGCGACGGAACTGCCGGACAAAGCCTCCGAGTTGCGGGCCATGCTCCACACCTGGCGCGCCAGCGTCGACGCTCAGATGCCAACGTCGAACCCGGACTTCGAATCGCCGCCAATGCCCGGCCGATCCAAGTAGTCGAACGGCGGAGGGCGACCGTCCGGGGTACGAAGACTAATCGCCCTCCGAGCCTCGACGCTACGCGAAAAAAAACGATTCCGAAACCCCTCCCAAAGAGATCCAAAAGAGCGTGGGGTAAGGCGAAGGGTGGCGCGGCAATTGAATGCCGCTTTCGCGGCTCGCTCAGACGTCATGGGGTATTCGGAAGTCGTTTTTTTTCGCTTCGCCGCCGTTTTGTTTTTTGCACGTTCGTTGCTGCGCAACGAGCGTGCTTCTTTCTGAAAATGATCCCTTCCGATTCGTGGGCCGCCACGGACCCATCGAACTTGCGCCGCGGGTTCGTGTCGAAGTGGCACGCTCGCGGTCTCAGTGCTTGACAAGCCCCGACGAACAGGATAGGGTCCATTTTTACGCTAAAGTGCAATCGCGGAGGGATGAACCATGTCGCGCGGCGCAGCTTACGGCGACCGGCGCCGCCGGCGAGTGACCCGCCGGACGTTTGTCGAGGCCGGCGGTTTGAGCCTGCTGGGCTTGGGTCTGCCCCATGACTTGCGATCCCGCGCCGCGCAGGCGGCGGAGGCCGGCGGCCCCGCGCCCTCGTCCAGTGCGATGCCGGCACGTTCGGGATTCGGCAGGGCCAAGTCGGTGCTGGTGCTGTTTCTGTATGGCGCGCCCAGCCAGATGGACACCCTCGATCCGAAACCCGACGCTCCGGTCGAGGTCCGGGGTGACTTCAAAGCCATCTCCACCAGCCTGCCGGGGATTGCAGCCTGCGAGCTGCTGCCCAACATTGCCAAAAACCTGCATCGCGTCTGCTTGCTGCGTTCGATGTCGCACACCTCGAACAACCACGCGGTTTCCGTCGCTCTTTCCGGGCTGCGCGAGTCGACCCCGGCGATCGAGGGCAACACGAACGACCCGCGGCACCAGCCTTACTTTGGGTCCGTTCTCGAATACCTTTGGAAACGGCGGGGGATCGGCATGGAAAGCAGCGGGATTCCGGTCAACATGGTGCTGCCGTGGCCCTTGAACCAGAAGACCGACCCGGGACGTTGGCAGCACCACGCGGCTTGGCTCGGCAGGGCATACAACCCGGTCACGCCCGCCTTCATCGGCCAGGGTTCGTTGGAAGTCGGCGCGCCGTCGATCATGGGGACACGGCCGATTCTGACCCGCTTCGACCCCTGGGACGGCGTGACCGGCGACAGCCGTTTAGCGTTCAATGGGGCCATGCTGCCCGCGGATGTGCCGCCGTCTCGCCTCGACGCGCGGTTGCAGTTTCTGCGCGCGGTTGTCGGCCGTGACGCGGCGGGCCTGGAAGCGGAGAGCCATGCCTTTGACCGCTACCGCGACCTCGCGTCGGCGATGATCGCGAATCCGACCCTGGCGCGGACCCTGGATGTGACGCAAGAACCGCGTCAGATCCGGGAGCAGTACGGGCTGACCATGTTCGGCCAGTCGGTGCTGACGGCGCGGCGGCTCATCGAAAACGGCGTCAAGGTGGTGACGGTGTTCTGGGACACCTGGACCGACAACAACGCCGCCTGGGACACACACCACAACCATCACCCGCGGCTCAAGCACGCTCTTTGCCCAAAATTGGATCAGGTTCTGCCCGCCTTCCTCAATGACATGGAGTCGCGCGGACTGCTCGACGAAACGCTGGTCTTGGTGATCAGCGAGCACGGCCGGACGCCCGCCATCACCCGAAGCGAGGGCGGCGGGCGGGAACATTGGGCCGGCGCCTATTGCGGCATGTTTTTCGGCGCCGGCATCCGCACCGGCCAGGTCGTCGGCGCCACCGATCGGTTCGGGGCCTACCCCATCAGCCATCCCACGCACCCCAACGACATCCTGGCGACCGTCTATCACCTGCTCGGCTTCGACCCCGCCGAGACCACGGTTCCCGACCGCTTGGGGCGGCCCATGCGCGTCACCGAAGGCAACGTCGTCCGCGAACTGCTGGTTTAGCCGGCAGTGCGCGAGTTCCGCCCCGGACCATGAATAATCCGGGTTAGGGGCCTGTCACGCCAAAGTCCAATCTCCGATGAACCAGAATTTGACAGCCGAATCGCGGCGCGTCATGCTGTAGGTCATCGCGATTGACGAAACGCCTGCCATTGCTGTGCGCGCCGGCGCGTGACACCTTCCCATCAGGATCCCAACCCATGCCATTTTCGACCTTCCCTCGGCCAGGGTTCAGGTGGCCGGCGGTCGTTCTCGGACTTCTCGTACCAGCAACGGCGATGGCCGCCGACGCGCCCGATCGACTCGCCGGCAGTTTGCCGGCCGGTGCCCAAGGCCAAGCTCTGAATTTCGGCTTCGAGTCCGGGAACCTCGACGATTGGAAGGCCGAAGGAGACGCTTTTGGCGCTCAACCGGTCGAAGGAGACACGGTCCACGCGCGGCGGCCCGACATGCGCAGCCGCCATGCGGGACGCTTCTGGGTCGGTACTTTCGAGCGACAGGGGGACGCGCCCCAGGGGACGTTGACCTCCGTCCCCTTCCAGGTGACGCACCCTTTCGCCAGCTTCCTCGTGGCCGGCGGACCCCACGCCGAGACCTGCGTGGAACTGGTGCGCGAAGACACGCGACAAGTCATTTTTCGCGCGACGGGCGACGAGAGCGAGGAACTCAAGCCGGTGGCCGTCGATCTTTCAGGACACATCGGCCGCGAAATCGTCATCCGGCTGGTCGATCATCACAGCGGCGGCTGGGGGCACATCAACTTCGACGATTTCCGCTTCCACGCCGTCGAGATTGAATTCCCCGCGCGCCCCGGCGCGGCGGCCGTCGACGCGTTCCAACACGCGGGGCTCGAGCCGCAAGCGGCGGCCCGGGCGATGACCGTGCCCCAAGGGTTCCGGGTGACACTTTTCGCCGGCGAACCCGACGTCGCGCAGCCCATCGCCCAGGCCCTCGACGACCGTGGCCGGCTGTGGGTGGCCGAAGCGTATTCGTACCCCATGCGCGTACCCAACGACGAGGCCCGCGACCGTATCCTGATCTTCGAGGATACCGACGGCGATGGGCATTTCGACCGCCGCAAGGTGTTCATCGACAAGCTGAACCTGGTGAGCGGGCTGGAGGTCGGCTTCGGCGGAGCGTGGGTCGGCATGGCCCCTCATCTGCTCTTCATTCCCGACCGCGACGGCGACGATGTGCCCGACGGCGCGCCGGAAGTGCTGCTTGACGGCTGGGGCTTTAACGACACGCATGAGACGCTCAACTCCTTCATCTGGGGGCCGGACGGCTGGCTCTACGGTTGCCACGGCGTGTTCACTCATTCGCGCGTCGGCAAGCCGGGCACGCCCGACGACGATCGCCTGCCGCTCAACGCGGGCATCTGGCGATACCACCCCACGAAGAAACGCTTCGAGATCTTCGCCCACGGCACGAGCAACCCTTGGGGCATCGATTTCAACGACCAGGGCCAGGCATTCTGCACCGCCTGCGTGATACCCCACTTGTTCCACATCATTCAATCGGCCCGCTACCAGCGGCAGGCGGGCGGACACTTCAACCCCCACACCTACGACGACATCCAGACGATCGCCGTCCACCGGCACTGGGTCGGCGCCTCGCCCCATTCGGGCAACAACCGCTCCGACGCCGCCGGCGGCGGACATGCCCACGCCGGCGCCATGATCTACCTCGGCGGCAGTTGGCCCCGCCAGTACCGCAACCAGATTTTCATGAACAACATCCACGGCGCGCGGCTCAACATGGACCTGTTGACGCCGAGCGGCTCTGGATACGTCGGCAACCGCGGCGCCGACTTCCTGCTGGCCCACGATGCCTGGTCGCAGATCATCAACTTGCAGTACGGCCCCGACGGACAGATGTACCTGATCGACTGGTACGACAAGAACCAGTGCCACCACGGCGACCCCGCGGGGCACGACCGCGCCAACGGCCGGATCTTCAAGGTCAGCTACGAAAACGCCGCGTGCGCCGCGGTCGATTTGCAAGACAAGACCGACGCCGAGTTGATCGACTTGCAGCTTGCGTCCAACGACTGGCTCGTTCGCCATGCCCGGCGCGTTCTGCAAGAACGCGGAGGGAACGAAGAAGTGCATGCGGCGCTGGCGAAGATGGCCTTCGAGCACCCCGACGAGACGCGACGCCTGCGCGGACTGTGGGCGTTGCACGTCTGCGCCGGATTGACCGAAGAGCGCGTGCGGTTGGGACTGGCCAACGATCGCCCGCTGGTCCGCGCCTGGACGATCCAGCTTGCGATGGAAGATACGTCGCCGTCGCCTTCGACCCAAACCGAGTTGGGAACGAGGGGAACCGGGGCATCGCTTGGGCTCTGCCCCAGCCACCAACTGGTCGAGCTGGCCCGCCGCGATCCATCGCCCATCGTGCGGCTCTACCTTGCTTCGGCCCTCGATCGGCTGCCATGGGCCGAGCGCGGTGAGATCCTCCGCGGTCTATTGGCACACGCCGAGGACGCCCAAGACCACAAT
>DATKSN010000273.1:0-41050 GCA_035531595.1 Pirellulales bacterium
GGAGGGAAGCGCGAACGCGCATAAACGCGGCTTCGGCGCAGCCGAAACTGCGCAAGAAAAAACTGGCAAAACCGTACCTGTACCGACCAGGAAATCCGTCTCGGCGGATTGCCCGGCTTTAGACGCGTTAAGACTTCTTCCCCCGCATCGCGCATCTGTGCCCCACGCGCCGAAGCTTTCGTCGGGTAGCTTAGCGAACTTTGGCAAGATAGCCTATTTCGGAGGCGGCGCGATGGAGAGTGACGACGCAGAGCTAATTCGCGCGCACACTGCTAAACGCGGCGCGATCTACCGCGAGTTGTCGTTTTGCACGATCACGTTGGAATCGCCCCGGAGCGCGCTCCGACGCCCCGGGATCGCGATGAGCCGAATTATTGGTCCGTGGTCTTTGACGTTGTGACGCCCGCCGCGTGGGAGCGCCTCGTCGAGGCGGCAACGTGCCAGGCCCACTCGGACGACCCTCGGGCGCGCGAATGGATCGCGAGCGTACTCGGCGCCGACAGCGCGATCGACGAGCTCGGGCGTGCGGACGCCGTCGCGGGATATTCACCGATTTCGTCCATGACCCGCGCGCTGCAGCGCGAACGCGCCGAGCGCGAACGGCGTGGGCACGAGGACTAGTCGCGCTCTGAGCATTGCCGCTGCGCGAAAAAAAACGATTCCGAAACCCCTCCCAAAGAGATCCAAAAGAGCGTGGGGTAAGGCGAAGGATGGCGCGGCAATTGGATGCCGCTTTCGCGGCTCGCTCAGACGTCATGGGGTATTCGGAAGTCGTTTTTTTTCGCTTCGCTGGCGTTTTCTTTTGCACGCCCGTTGCTGCGCAACGTGCGTGCTTTGGGCGTAAAAATGATCCTGCCTGATTCGTGGGCCGCCACGGCCCCCCGAGCTTGCGCTGCGGGTTAGTGTGGGAACCATGAACAGTGGCCTCAATGCGGGATTCGGCCAATATGGCTGCCCTGGGCCGTTGCGGGCCGTCTTTTGCGAGATTATTCTGGTATCAACACAGTTCGACATCAACGAAACCAGGAGCCCCCATCCCATGGCTAAAGAGAAGAGTGTCCCAGGCGTCAGCAAGACCGACATTGTCCGTGACTACTTGGAAGGCAATCCCGCCGCCACGGCTCGGCAGATTGTGGCCGACCTGACGGTGCATGGCATTTCCGAGTCTCTGGCCGCCAAAGTCAAGTCCCGCTATGGACTGAAGACCTCGCGCAAGAAGCCTGGCCGAAAACCGCAGGCGGCGATGGCCTCGACCCATGGCACTCGCGGCACCAAGGCCGACGCCATCCGCGAGATCGCCAAGAGCGTGCCGAAGCCGTTTCGACCACGTGACGTGCGCGCCGTGCTGGCTGAGCAAGGCATCGCCGCCACGACCACGCTGATCGGCAAAGTGCTCAGGAGCATGGGCATGAAACGGAAGCGGCGTCGCAAGACCATCGTCGTCGGCGCGGCACGAGCGGTCTCGGCCCATTCGGCCTCTGTCTCCATCGACGATCTGGTGGCCGCCAAGAAACTCGTCGGCCAGATTGGCAGTATCGAAAAGGTCAAGGAGGCGCTGGCGGCGCTGGCCAGGTTGAGCTAGCCCGGACGGCGTAAGCCACAGGAAATCCCCAGGTGGTTTGAAAATGACCCTAGCAGCACGGCAAGTTGAAGGCACCGCCTTGCTTGCGCCGCGGGTTGGTAGTGTCGGAGCAGGCCGTGTACAGTATAGTTCCTAGAAGCCAGCAAACAGGGGGCTTACGCCCCCCGCTCGCCTGATCATCGTACCGCGTCCAATTCCTCGCTCAAACGCTCGATGGCCCGCTTCCACAACACTCTGGCCCCGCTGGCGGACAACTTGAGCCGCCGGCCGATCTCCTGGAACGTCCATTGTCGCTGGTGCCGCAGTTCAATAACGCGGCGGAGCCTTTTGGGCATTCGCGCCAGGGCTTGTTGTACTCGCTCGGCCTCCTCCGTTCGCAGCGCCTGCTGGCTTGGCGTCGGCTCGTGGCCGGCCAACGCCAACCATGCGCTCGGCGGCCCCTCCTGATCCAAAGCGATCTCGCGGGCCACTTGCCGCTTGGCGGTGCCGTGGAAGTCGCGTTTGAAGTTCGCCACGTTGTGCAACAACAACGTCCGCAGCCAGCGCAGCAACTCGGCCTCGGATTCTCCGGTAAAGCCCTTGAAGCCACGTTGAGCATCCAAGAATGTTTGCTGCACCACGTCGGAAGCGCCGCCTTTGGCCCGCAGTTTCCGATCGAGCCGGCCGCCGGCCACGCGCAGCAGGTACGGCCGGCAGACCTCGAGCGATTGGCCCAGCGCCTCGCGCGACCCGGCGCGCGCCGACGACAACCAGCGCAGGATGCTCGCGCCCTGCTTGCTCATCCCGGTAACTCCCTGAATCTATGATCGTCCGATTCGGCGTATTCCCGCGCGCCAATGGGTTGGTGGGCGGCCAACCCTGTCTGTCGCCTTTCGCTCCGCGAAAGGGCGTTCTTTCGCGGAGCGAAAGGCGACATTACAGGCAACCGGCCAGCCTCTGAGCGGACCATTCTTTTTCACCAGTATAGGCAGGCGCCGCGGGCGATTCAATCATCCATGCGCGGGATCAAGAGCGCACCGTGCCAGGAAGCAGGCTTCCGTGAGATCGCCGGCCAACTCCAAGGCGGAAACAGTCCGCTCTGATTTGGACTTCTTCGTCAGAGGCCAGGGGCTTGCCCCCTGGCCTCTTTACAAGATGTGTAGAACAACGAGGGCTGGCGCCCCAGGCTGTACGCCCGCGCTGCGCTAGCCAGTTCATCAACGCGCACGTCAAAATTAAATCAACGTAACTAACGACACCCAAACAATTTGTGGCGCGACTTTTCACGCGGAAGTGCGCATTCGGCGAGTTTTCGTGTTTAGGGAGCTAGTGCCCCGTCCAGACTAAATTTTCGGGTTGCCAAGGCCGTCGATTTTGGGGAACCTCCGCATCAACAAGGGTTAAATTGAAGCGGCTCTACCCGAAAATTTAGTCTGGACAGGGCACTAGCGAAGACCATGGTCTGGATCGTTCCAGTCCTTCGCCGCCCATGTCCCGAACAACGAGGGAGCCGACCATGCCACGCGTCTGGCAACCGTGGAAACGCCGAAAACCCAAGCCCGCCGCGGGATTGGCGCGACGCCGCGAACGTCCTCGCCGCCGTTGGGGCTGGCCCTGGCCCGTCGTCTGGCTGCGGCTGGAACGCCTCGAAGACCGCGCCCTGCTGGCCACCTTCGACTGGACCGGCGCCGCTGGAACCACCGATTGGGACACCGCCGGCAACTGGAGCGTCGGCGGCGCCGCCGCCACCACACTGCCCGGCTCGGCCGACGACGTCGTCATCAACAGCAGCACGAACACGGCCGTCGTCCACGGGGCGAACGTCTTCGACCAGGTCAACAGCATCACCCTCAGCTCGCCCGACAGTTTGACGCTCTCAGCCGGAACGCTGCAGGTCGTCGCCGGCGGCAGTGGCGGCAGCTTGAGCGGCAACGGCACGTTCGATCTTGCCGGCGGCACGCTCAGCGATGCCGTGGTCGCCGCCGGCGCCACAGTCACCGCCGCCACGCAGCCCGGAACGCTGAACGGCGTGACGCTCGACGGCACGCTCGACCTGGCCACCAACAACGGCGCCGTCGCGCACGTCAGCAGCGGCCTCACGCTCGGCAACGGCGGCCTGATCGAAATCGGCAACACCGCCGGTAGTACGTTCGGAAACCTGTTCTTCGACGGAGCCAACACACTGGGCGTGACCAGCGGCGCGACGGGCACGATCGTGCTGGGCGCCAACACCAACAACATCTTCTCCGAGTTAGGGGCACAGGCGCTGACCATCGCGTCCGGTGTCACGATCAAGGGCGCCGACGGCGCGATCGGCAGCGGCAACGGCACGCTGACCAACCAGGGCACGATCGACGCCGACACCAGCGGCGGCACGTTCAACGTGGCCCTGGGCAAAAACGGCTCCAACACCGGCACCATCGAAGCGACCTCGGGCGGCAGCCTGACCGTCTTCGGAAACTCCAGCGGCACCTGGACCAACACCCTCAGCGGCACGATCAGCATCGCGGGCGGCGGCACGCTGGGGATCGACGACTTGCCCTCCGATCCCTGGACCAACTCCGGCACGATCAGCAGCACCGGCTCGACCGTCAACCTCGACGGCTCGTTCGCACAAGCCGGCCTGGGCACGTTCACCCGCGACGCGGCGAGCACCGTCAACCTGACCGGCTTGCTCACAGGCAACCTCACGCTTGCTAGTGGCACCGGAAGCTGGAACCTGGCGGGGGGCGAGCTCAGCGGCGGCACGTTCTCGGCCAGTGGCGGCGCCACGCTGTTCGCCACCGCCACGAATGGCAGCACGTTGAACGCCGAAACGCTTGACAGCCCGATCGACTTCTTCACCAATACCTTCACGCTGGCGACCGTCACCAACGGCCTGACGCTCGACAACGTGACGCTCGACCTGGGCAACTCCTCAGGTAGCACCTTCGGAAACCTGTTCTTCAACAGCAACGGCAACGGCAACCAGACTCTGGGAGTGACCAGCGGGGCGACGGGCACGATCGTGCTGGGCGCCAACACCAACAACATCCTCTCCGAGTCGCAGGGGTTTGGACAATCGCTGACCATCGCGTCCGGCATCACCATCGAGGGCGACAATGGCACAGTCGGCAATAACTTCGGCACGCTGACGAACAACGGCGTGATCAACGCCGACACCAGCGGCGGCACGCTCAACGTGGCCCTGGGCAAAAACGGCTCCAACGCCGGCACGATCGAAGCGACCTCGGGCGGCAGCCTGACCGTCTTTGGAAACTCCGGCGGCACCTGGACCAACACCGGCAGCGGCACGATCAGCATCGCGGGCGGCGGCACGCTCTCGATCGACGATTCGCCCGCCGATCCCTGGACCAACTCCGGCACGATCAGCAGCACCGGCTCGACCGTCAACCTCGACGGAGCCTTCACACAAGCCGATTTGGGAACATTCACGCGCGACGCGGCCAGCACCGTCAACCTCTCCGGCGACCTGATCGGCAACCTCGCGCTGGATGGCGCCACAGGCAGTTGGAACTTGACCGGCGGTGAGCTCGGCGCCCCGCCCATCGGCTCGACGACCGGCGGCGGCACGTTCTCGGCCAGCGGCGGCGCCACGCTGTTCGCCACCGCTTTCGGCGGCACGTTGAACGCCGAAACGCTCGCCAGCCCGATCGACTTCTCGACCAACAACTTCACGCTGGCGCACGTCACCGGCGGCAGCCTGACGCTCGACAACGTGACGCTCGACCTGGGCAACTCCTCCGGCAGCACGTCCGCAAACCTGTTCTTCAACGGCGTCGAGACGCTGGGCGGCGGCGCGACGGGCACGATCGTGCTGGGCGGCAACACCAACAACCTGCTCTCTGGAACGGCGCTGACGATCGGGACCGGCATCACCATCAAAGGCGACAACGGCACGATCGGAAGCGGCAACGGCACCCTGACCAACAACGGCACGATCAACGCCGACGTCAGCGGAGGCACGCTCACGCTCTCCGGCAGTCCGATCACCAACGACGGCACGCTCGCGGCCGCCGGCGGCACCCTCGCGCTCAACGCCTTCAACGCCTCCGGCAGCGTGGCCAACTACGCCACGGGCACGCTCACCGGTGGCGTCTGGCAGGCCGGCGGCGGCGGCACACTGTGGCTCGTCGGCGACCCCATCACGACCGACGCGGCCAACCTCACCGTCGATGGCCCGGCGTCGAGCATGACGAGCAACCTCCGCAACGCCAGCACGGTCAACGCCCTGGCCGGCCTGAGTGACATCGCCTCCACCGGCAGCCTGTCGCTCTTGAACGGTAACGACCTGACCACCAACGGCGCCCTGACCAACAGCGGCACGCTGACGCTCGGCGCCGGCGCCACGGCGGCCAGCACGCTCACCGTCGGCGGCAACTACACCCAGGCCGCCGGCGCCACGCTCAACGCGCAGATCGGCGGCACGCCCGCCAGCGGACTGTTCGGGCAACTGGCCGCCTCCGGCAGTTCCAGCGGCGCGGCGCTGGCCGGCACGCTGAACGTCAGCTTGGCCAATGCATTCAGCCCCGCCGCCGGCCAGAGCTTCCCGCTCATCACCACCGGCGCCGCCAATGGCCGAACCGGCACGTTCGCCACCGTCAATGTTCCGAGCCTGGCCGGCGGCCTGGCCTTCACGTCGCAGTACAACGCCAACAACTTCACGCTGGCCACGACGTCCTCGGCGGTCGCCACGAAACTGGTGTTCTCGCAGCAGCCCACGAATACCACGGCCGGACAGACGATCGACTCGTCCGGCGGCGTGCAGGTCGAGATCGTCGACCAGTCGGGCAACGTGCTCACCAGCGACACGTCGAACGTGACGATCGCCGTCGCCAGCCCGTCCGGCGGCAAGTTCGCCTCCGGCACGCTGACCGAAGCGGCCGTGAAGGGCGTGGCCACGTTCAAGGATCTGGTGATCGACGCGGCCGGCAGCTATACCCTTTCGGCCAGCGACACCGACAGCGGCGTGGCGCTCACCGGCGCCACGTCGAATAGCTTCGCCGTCAACCCGGCCGCCGCCAGTAAGCTTGTCTTCACGGCCCAGCCGAAGGACACCGTGTCCGGCCAGACGATCGACGGCACGAGCGGCGTGCAGGTCGCGATCGAAGACCAGTTTGGCAACGTCGTGACCAGCGACACGTCGAACGTGACGATCGCCGTCGCCGGCGGGCCGGGCACGTTCGCCTCCGGCACGCTGACCGAGGCGGCCGTCGCCGGGGTGGCCACGTTCAAGGATCTGGTGATCGACACGGCCGGCAGCTATACCCTTTCGGCCAGCGACACCGACAACGGCGTGGCGCTCACCGGCGCTACGTCGAATCGCTTCGCCATCAGCCCGGCCGCCACCAGCCAACTCGTTTTTACCGCGCAGCCGGCGAACACGACGGCCGGCCAGACGATCGACGGCACGAGCGGCGTCGTGGTCTCGATCGAGGACCAGTTCGGCAACGTCGAGACGGGCGACACGTCGAACGTGACGATCGCCGTCCTCAGCGGGCCAGGGGCGTTCGCCTCCGGCACGCTGACAGTGGCGGCCGTGAAGGGCGTGGCTACGTTCAGCAACCTGGTGATCGACCAGGGCGGCAGCTACACGCTTTCGGCCAGCGACGTGGCCGACGCGATTGCCAGCGTCACGTCGAGCAGCTTCGCCGTCACCCCGGCCGCGGCCGGCAAGCTGGCCTTCACCGCGCAGCCGGCGAACACCACTTCCGGACAGACGATCAACGGCACGAGCGGCGTACAGGTAACGATCGAGGACCAGTTCGGCAACGTCGAGACGGGCGACACGTCGAACGTGACGATCGCCGTCGCCAGCGGGCCGGGCACGTTCGCCGGCGGCACGCTGACCGAAGCCGCCGCGAACGGCGTGGCCACGTTCAAGGATCTGGTGATCGACACGGCCGGCGCGTACACGCTCTCGGCCGGCGACTCGGCCGACTCGCTGTCGGGATTCAATTCCAACAGCTTCAACGTGAGCGCCCTGCCCACAACGACCAGCGTGGTCGTTTCGTCGGCCAACCCCTCGGTATTCGGCCAGATTGTTACTTTCACGGCCACGGTCAGTTCGACCGCGACAGGCACGCCCGGCGGCATTGTGGCCTTCGACGACGGCGGCACCCAACTGGGCACGGGCACATTGCAAGCGGGCAGCGGCCAGGACCAGGCCACGTTCGCGACCAGCTCGTTGGCGGTCGGCGGTCACAACATCACCGCCGTCTACAACGGCGACGGCAACTTCCAAGGAAGCACGTCCGCCGTCGTGGTCCAGACCGTCAACCAGGCGGCCACGACCACCACGCTCGTGTCCTCGCCCAATCCCTCCGTGGCGGGGCAAGCCGTGACGTTCACCGCGACGGTGACTCCCACCAGTCCGGGCGCCGGCACGCCGAGCGGACAGGTCTTCTTTCGCGAGGGCGACGAAAAACTGGGAGTTCGCAGCTTGCAAGTCGTGAATGGGCATGACCAGGCGACCCTCCAACTCACGCTGGACGCCGCCGGGGTCGCCGGCGTCACCGCCGCCTACCAGGGTGACGGCAACTTTGTGGGCGGCGCTTCGGCCGTCTTGGACCAGACGGTCAATCCGGCGGCGGCCAGTCAGTTGTTGTTCATCCAACAGCCAACGGCCGCGGCGCCAGGCCAGACGATCGCCCCCGCCGTCACGGTCCAGGTCCAGGATCAGTTCGGCAACGTCGTGACCGGCGACACGTCGAACGTGACGATCGCCATTGCCAGCCCCGCGGGTGGTTCGTTCGCCTCCGGCACGCTCACCGAGGCGGCCGTGGCCGGCGTGGCCACGTTCAGCAACCTGGTGATCGGCACACCCGGCACGTACAAGCTCTCAGCCAGCGACACCGACGGCGGCGTCACGCTCAGCGGGGCGGTCTCCAGCAGCTTCGTGGTCTCACTGCCCACCTACACCTGGACGGGCCTGGGCAAGGACAACCTGTGGACCGATTTGAAGAATTGGAGCGTTGGCGGCCAGACGCCGACGGTGCTGCCCGGCCCTTCGGATGCCGTCGTCATCCCGGCCACCGTGGCCAACGACAACTTCCCACTCCTGCAGTCGGGAATCACGGTGTCGGTGCTGAGCGTCAGCGACGGCGGACAGTTGACGCTCGCCGGCACGCTCCAGCTCCCCTTCAGCGGCACCTCCGACTTCAGCGGCGGCGGCAGCCTCACGTTCCAGGGAGGCACGCTCGAAGACGCCCACGTCGACGCCGCCACCGCCGTGCTGGGCACGATTGACGGCGGGATCTTGCAAAGCGTGACGGTGGACGGCACGCTCGACCTGGCCAAAAACAACGATGCGACGCTCGACGTGCAGGGGAGCCTGACCTTGGGCGACGGCGCGCTGGTCTTGATCGGCAACGCCGATGGCGGCACCCAAGGGGAACTGGTCTTTTCCGGGGCGCAGGAAATTCTGGGAACTTTAGGCACCGCCGCGATCCGGCTGGGCGCCAGTTCGCGCAACCTCGTGGGAATCGGCGTCGTCTTGACCATCGGGGCTGGCATCACCATCGACGGCCAAAGCGGTACGATCGGCACGGCCGCGCCGTTTGGAGTCGGCGCCGGCGGCGCTTTTTTCAATTACGGCACCATCAGCGCCGACGGTGCCAAGGGCACCGGCAATCCCGGCACGGGCGGGACCATCACCATTGACGCCGCCGGCTGGACCAACGAGGGGACCGTCGAAGCCAGCGGCGGAAACAACCTGGTACTGACCGGCGCCGCCGACAATACGCAGGGCGTCGCCTGGACCAACGCCGCCGGCGCCACCATCAGTATTACCGGCAGCAACTCGGGCGGCGGAACCTTGACCCTGAATGGCATCAGCACCTCGCTCAGCGGAGGCGCCAACTGGCTCAATCTCGGCACGATCTCGCTCAACAACGCCACGCTCGATTTGGGCGACGGCCAGGTGGCCGGCGGCGGCGCCGCGGAACAATTCACCCTGGCCGCGCTGGGCAATTTCCAGCGATCGGGCGGCACTGTCGTCATTCAAAGCACGCTCACCAACAGCGGCGACGTCATGATTCTCGACGGCAACGCCAGCCAGACTTCGGCCAACCAGAACACCGTTACGTTGCCCGGCTCCTGGATCGTGGGCAACGGCGGCCAGATCGTGGGCGGCACCGTCCAAACCGTCAACGGCGCCGCCTTGATCGGCGGCGCTCAGGGAAGGACCATCGGCGTGCTCGACGGCATTGCCCTCAACGGCACGCTCGACCTGAGCCAAAGCACGGCCGGCGTCAACGCCGTACATGTGCGCGACGGCCTGGTCATGCTGGGGGGCAGCCAGATCCTGATCGGCAACCAAAGCGGCAGCAGCAGCGGCGAGTTGCTCTTCAGCGGCCCGCAGCAGGGGGTGTCGCTCCCCAGCGACCTGGCGGGCCTCCACTTGGGCGCGGCCACCGTCATCCCCTCCACGTTCAGCGATATCCATGTCGCGGGCTCGACGAGCGGCGCGACGAGCAGCGGCGCGAGCACGCTTGCGGGCACCATCCTCTTCGGCGCCAACGGCGCCAACATCCTGGCCGCCAACTTGGACGCCAACGCCACTTTGACCATCGGGGCGGGCATCGTCATCGACGGCAAGAACGGCGACATCGGCGGCCTGCCCGGCGGCGGGCCCGGCACGCCGCTCGACGTCAACGGCACCATCTCCGCCGACGGCGGCAGCGGTACGAGTGGAGTTCAGACCCCAAGCGCGCGGCTCCTGATCGGCATCGGCGGCGGCCCGCCCCCCAGCGGCACGTTGACCGTCAATACGACCGATCTGATCAACTACGTCCCCGGCTTCGACCACCTCAACGGCGGCACCTGGGAGGCCGCCAACGGCAACACGCTGCGCCTGCTCGGCGTCAACATCAAGGACAACAACGCCTCCGTCATCCTCGACGGCCCGGCTTCCCACATCTTTAGCGATACGGGCACGGCCAGCGCCCTGGCCGGTTTGTATTTCATCGACTTCGGCGGCAGCTTGAGCCTGCTCGACGGCGCGCAACTGACTTTGCAGACCTCGCAAGGCTCGTTCGGAAACAACGGCAGCCTGACCATCGGCGCCGGCACGGCCACGACCGGGCCGAGCTCGCTTTCCGTCAACGGCGAGTACGGCCAGTTCGGCGGCGGCACGCTCACGTTCGAGATCGGCGGGCCGCCCAGCGGCAACCTCTTCGGCGTGCTCAACGCCACCGGCAACGTCTTTCTCGACGGCACGCTGAACGTCGACGAGACCAACGGGTTCATTCCGCTGGCCCAAAACGGCTACCGGGTCATCAACGCCGGCGGTTCGGTCAACGGGAGTTTCACCACCGTCACCGGCCAGGTGCTGGGGCAACAACTTGCCTTTACGCCCCAGTACGACAACCGCGACGTGACGCTCGTGGCCGAGTTGACGCTGCCGGTCATGGAGGGGGCGCCTTTTACGCTCCCCCTCGCCGTGTTCGATCTGAATTCGACGTTCACCCAGTTCACCCAGGCCCAGGTGAACAGCCAGTTCTCCGCCCACATCGACTGGGGCGACGGAACCACGTCCGCCGGGAGCCTATTTGCCGGCAGCCAACTCAACGCGACGCGGAGCGGCACGGGGACGGTCCAACTCGTCGGTCCCGGCGCCACCGTCGAGGGCGCGCACACGTACCAGGAAACCGGCGACTACGCGATCCAGGTGACGATCTTCCAGAACGTCGCCGCCAGTTTTCTGCTGGTGGGTGGCGGCGGCGCGCGCAAACAAGTGCTGCTGGCGACAGTTCTCGGCGTGGCGGCGGTGGCCGAGGCGCCGCTGCAAACCGACGTCCCGACCGGGACGGTTGTTCAGACGATCAATGGAGTGGCTACGCCGGTCCTGACCAGCTTCGACCTGAACGCCAGCGCGTTTTCAGGGCAAGAGGGGCAAGCCCTGCCCGCCACCACCCAGGTCGCGCAGTTCGTCGACCTGAACCCCTCCCTGAACCCCTCCGCCCGGGCCGGCGATTTTTCCGCCGAAATCGACTGGGGCGACGGCACCAGTTCGGCGGGAACGGTCGCCACGACTTTCGACGTCATTCCTTCCAGCCCACGGCCAAAGCTCGAGCAGGTGTTTGCGGTCGAGGGGGGCCACACCTATGCCGAGGCCGGCGCCTACCATGTCGTCGCGACCGTTTTCGAAACCTTCGTGGCGCACGGCGAACCGGGCCTCGACCTGCTGCAGGCGATCGACCGCTCCGCGCAGATCGCCGATGTGCCCCTCACGCTGACCCCCGTGCCGACGCAAGCCATCCAGGGGACGGAGGGAATTGCCCTCACGAACCTGCTCCTGGCCCAATTCACGGACGCCAACAAGCTCAGCCAGGCCGGCGATTTTACCGCGACCATTCAGTGGGGCGACGGACAGACGTCCGTCGGCACCGTGTCTCCGTCCCTGGTCGGCTTCGTTGTCACGGGAAGCCACACGTACACCGGCGCGGGCGTAGATCCCATTACGGTCACCGTCGACGATCGCGGAGGGAGCCAGGCGAGCATAACGATGGATCAAGGCGCGGATATTGCCGACCAGCCGCTGAAAACACAAATCATCGATCAAACAGCGCAGCCTTTCAAACCCAGTAGTTTGGAAGGCTCTCTCTTCAGCGGGCCGCTTGTTGCCTTCGTGGACCCCAATTTGTCCAGCATCGCGTCGAATTTTACCGCCACAATCGACTGGGGAGACGGCACGGTCACCGCGGGAACCGTGCAGAACTTTACCGGCGCCTCCTTCGATCCAGTCAACGGCGAGTTTCAAAACGCGGGCAACGTCTATCAGGTCGCCGGACAGCATACGTACACGACGACCAGTCCCGCCGGCGGCTTTCCGATCACGGTGGATGTCTTTGACGGGACGTTCTTCAATGTCCATGAAACGACGTATACAAATACGATGGTGGTTCCCACCTTCGCGGATGTGGCTACGAACATCGAAAACGGGTTCAGCGACATCAATAGCAACCTGGACCGGAACATTTTCATCAACCCCGTCCCGCTTGTCGGGCAGGGACTGACGCCGTTCGCCGACCAGATCTTCCAAGGTCTCAACGCGGCCCTTGTCGCGGCCGCGGCGACGATCACCAGGAATGCGCTCCCCGGCAAGCCCGCCCCCACTGAAGCTACGGCCGCATTGTTGCTGTTCGACGCCTTCGGTCCCACTGGCTTGAATTTGCTGATTGCGCCACCTAACTCGAATTTGGTGATTATCACACCCACCCAGCTTGAGAATTCAGATGGTCAGACGTTCAACATCATTCTCAACCAGACGCCGCACTCGGTGGGCACCACCGGATTCGATTTCGGGCTGCCCGGTATTCCCTTCAAAACGAGTGACGCCAGCGGCGTCGCGCTGCAACTCGGCTACACCCTCGACCTGAACTTTACCGCCTCCGCCGGAATGGGCATTGACCCCACAAGCAACGCCACCTTCCAGGTCCAAGCCAAGATCGCACCGACGTCCGCGACTGATCCCACCAAGGTGCCTATTTCCGGGACGATGGGGCTGATTCCCGTGACCTTGACGGACAGTAGATCGGGATTCAACGGGGTCTACACGATTCCCCTTTCAGGCGACGCCGTCTTGGGGAACCCATTATTGCATGCAAACGGCGACCCAAGCCTGGAAACGGTGGACTTCACGAAACCGGACTTAACGCAAAAGTCGGGGTACAGCTTTAAGGCGGCGACGGAAAACTTCAGCATCACCCCCAGCATCGAGGCGGTTCTGCCGCCGGAAATCCCGACGATGGGCAGCGCCATCAACGTCTCGTGGAGCATCGGCAACCCCAACCCGCCCATCGATCCAACGAGCAAGAGTACGCCGCAGGCTCACGTTCCAGACAACCCCGATCCGTCGACCATTGTGGACGGGCCTGATCCGTCGTCCATCGGGGACGGGGTGGCTGGGGTGGCTCTGGGGGAGGCGCCGACCGTCAAGTTCAACGATTTTACCATCAACCTCGGCTCGATCTTCGGCCCGGCCTTCTTGCCGATCGTGCAGGAGGTGCAAAAGGTCACCAAGCCGCTGGGCAGCATCGTCTCCACGCTGGAGCAGCCCGTGCCGGTGCTCGACCAGCTTTTCAAGCTGATCCATAAAACGCCCCCCTCCTACATCGATCTCATCCTTAAGCTTATCAACACCCTCAGCGGCGCCAGTCAGCAGACGGTGCAGACTGAGGTCAACGACCTGCAGGACATCAATTCCGTCCTCAAGGCCATCAACGCTCTGCAACCGCAGACGGGCGGGGGACTCTCGATCCAACTGGGCTCGGCCTTCAGCACCACGGGCGACCCCCGCGACAGCGGCCGGATCCCGCCGGTGGCGCCAGCCACCACGGGCCAAAGCGTCGGCGGTCCCAGCGGGTTTCCGGTTCAGGCCCTGACGATCGGCACCAACACGTCAACGACGGACAACTTCGGTCTGACCCCGACCACCACCACGCTGGCTTCCTCGGCCAACCCGTCGCCGGACACCCCAGGGGGCAATTCGAGCGTCACGTTCACCGCCACCGTGAGCGTCACCAGCCCCGGCACGGGCACCCCCACCGGCACGGTCGCCTTCTTCGACGGTACGCAGTCTCTGGGAACTGGAACCTTGCAGAACAACAACGGACAGTTCCAGGCCACGGTCAACGCCAGCTTTCCGCCCGACAGCAACCACAGCATCACGGCGGTCTACCAGGGCGACGGCACGTTCCTGAACAGCACCTCCTCCGCGCTCGAACAAACGGTGGGGACCGCCGCGACCGCGGGTTTTACTACGTTGGCGGACTTCGAAAACCTGTTCACCTACACCGCGGCCGACGGCAGCCAGAAGAATTACCTGGATTTCCCGATCTTGGACGACCCCGCCAAGGCCCTCGACCTGCTGCTGGGGCAGAACGAAACGATTTTCCAGTTCAACATCCCCAAGGTGTCGATCAACGTCCTGTTCAACGTGCCGATCATCATTCCCACGCCCCTGCTGGTGGTCTTCGTCAATTTGAACTTTGGCGGCAATTTCAAGGCGAGTTTCAGCGGCACGATCGGCTTCGACACGATCGGCCTCCAGGACGGCAACCCGCTCGACGGACTGTTCCTCGACGACGTGAACTTCAACCTGAGCGTGGGCATCCAGGCGCAGGCCCAGGTGAGCCTGCTGGAAATCGTCAACGTCGGCGGCGGCGCGAACCTGGATATCGGGGTGAACGTCACGCTGGTGCCCACGGCTCCGCACCAATTTCCGGGACCCTCGGAGCCTGAGCCCAATGATGTTAGCGACGGCACATTGAAGCCCACCCCACCGATTGACCCCGATTTGGTCGTGGGCGGCGATTTTGAGGACGGCAATCTGTCGATCGTCGTCAATCCGTTCGTCCAGGCGGGGATCAACGTCAACGTCTCGCTCGGCCCATTTGGGGTTTTGGGCAGTTGGACGTTAGGCATCGGGGTCACCGTTCCTTTGCCCGGCTTTTCCATCGGACCGCAAGGCCAACCCGTTGGCGCGATTCACCCCACCGACATCTGGACCGGCCAGGGCCTCACCAACAACTGGATGGACGCGGCCAACTGGTACAACGACACCGTCCCGGCGCCCGGCGACAACCTCGATTTCCCCGCCCTGGCCAAGCAGCAGACCAACGTCGAAAACTTCCCCAACGGCACCCAGTTCACCTCGTTGACGTTTGGAGGATCGTACATCATCAACGGCGTCAATGGCAACGCGCTGGTCATCGGCGCAGGGGGCATCACCGGCACCGGATACAACACCACCGTCATCAATTTTCCTTACACGCTCAGCACCGACCCGACAATCACCGCCAGCGACCCCGGCACGTCGCTGGTGTTCAACGGCGCCGTGAACACGGCGGGCCTGGGCCTGGTTTTCGACGGCAGCGGCAGCACGCTGCTCGCCGGCGTCGTCAGCGGCGGCGGCAGCATCACCAAGAAAGGCAACGGTCAACTCATGCTCGGCGCCGCCAACACGTATTCCGGCGGCACCGACATTCAAGACGGCACCATCATCCCCACCAATAACCAGGGGCTGGGGAGCGGCGGGGTACATGTGGAAAACGGCGCTCATTTGCTTCTCGCCGCCCCCGGCGCGGGCAACCTGGTGCTGCCCAGCGGCGGCTTCACGGTCAACGCCGTGGAAGGCGCCGATTCCGGGCCGCAAACCGTGGCCACGTTCAGCGACCCCGGCGGATCGACCGCGCCCGGCGACTACTCGGCAACGATCCTCTGGGGCGACGGCGGCTCATCGACCGGCTCGATCACCGGCGTCAACGGCGCGTTCACTGTCTCAGGCAGCCACAGCTACGCCGCCGACGGCGCATCGTCGAGCGTGACCGTCGTCATCGCCGGGCCGGCCGGCGGTGCCGCCACGGCGGACTCGACCGCCAACGTGGCCGATGCGTCGCTCACGGCCGCCGCGACGACGCTGCCGGTATTGCCCGGCGCGCCCTTGAACGGTGTTACCGTGGCCACGTTCACCGACTCCGGCGGCGCCGAGGCGGCGGCCAACTACTCGGCCACGATCGACTGGGGCGACGGCTCCTCGACGTCGCCCGGCACGATCGTGCCCGCCGCCGGCGGTGGCTTCGACGTCACCGGCAGCCACATCTATGCCGACACGACGAACCACACCATCCAGGTCACGATCGTCGATGCCGGCGGCGCCCAAACCCAGGCCGCCTCGCAGGCGCGCGTGGGCGACGCCAACGCCCAGTACGTCGCCGCGGCCTATCTCGAAGTGCTCGGCCGACCCGTCGACGCCGCCGGCCTGGCCTTCTGGGACGGCCGGCTCGACGCCGGCGCGTCGCGCGCGACCGTCACCGCCTTGATCGACCACAGCGCCGAGTACTTCGCCGACATCATCATCACGCCCGCCTTCCAGAGTTATCTGGGCCGCGCCCCCGACGCCGCCGGACTGGCCTACTGGGTCGACCAGATGCGACATCACGGCCTGACCGATGATCAGTTGGAAGCGGGCTTCATCGGCTCGCCGGAGTTCTTCGCCAAGGCGGGCGGCACCAACACCGACTGGGTCGAGGCGCTATACCAGGTCTTTCTGGGCCGGCCGGCCGACGCCGGCGGCTTGGCCTACTGGACCGCGCAGCTCGCGGCGGGCGAGGGTCGCGCGCAGGTGGCCCTCGGCTTCGCCGGCGGCGCCGAGCGCCGGCGGCAGCGGATCGTCGACGATTACATGCAATACCTGGGGCGGCAGCCCGACGCCAACGGCCTGGCCTTCTGGCTCGCGCAGCTTGGCGCCGGCGTGGCCAACGAGGAGCTGATCACCGGCTTCGTGGCCGGCGACGAGTTCTTCCAGCGGCACACGGGGCCGTGACCACCGCCGCGGGGCGCAGCGTCAATGCCTGGACCTGAAAACGGGACCGACTCCGTAGGGAACGCCCTTCTCAAGTGAGCGATGTAGCGGTATTTTTGAACTCATCTTGGACGAGGATGATTGTCTCCATGCGGGTGGAATCCCTGCGCAAAGCGGCAACGATCCACTGGGGTGGGGTTTGCATTTTGCATTGGATGGCTTCGACCCATTCGGTATACTATCTCTTCGATGGCCGGTGCTGCCCACGCGCCGGCCCAACGTGTACTCTCGGGAGGTTCCTGCCATGCTGACGATCCTGGGCGGAGGCGAGCGGTTCTGCGACGGCGTCACGCGCCGCAACTTCTTGACCATCGGCGGCTTGGCGATGGGCGGGCTATCGCTCGCCGACATCCTGCGGGCTGAAGCGCGCTCGGGCCGAGCGTCATCCCCCAAGGCCGTGATCATGATTTTTCTGTCGGGCGGGCCTCCCCATCAGGATCTGGTTGACCTCAAGCCCGACGCGCCGCTGGAAATCCGCGGCGAATTCGATCCCATCGCGACCAACGTGCCAGGCATTGAAATCTGCGAGCACCTGCCGCGGCTGGCCGGCATCGCCGATCGGTTGGCGATCATCCGTTCCGTCGTCGGTTCCGAGGGACACCACGCTTCCTTCCAATGCATGACGGGACGCACGCATGCCAACCAGCCGCAGGGCGGTTGGCCGTCGCTGGGCTCGGCCGTGTCGAAGTTTCAAGGACCGACGAAACCGGCGATTCCTCCCTTCGTCAGCCTTTCGCCGCCGATGAAGACCGCGACCTGGGCCGACCCCGGCCAGCCGGGCTTTTTGGGCGTGGCCCATGCCGCCTTCAAGCCCAGCGCCGAGGGCCGCGACGACATGGTTCTCAACGGCGTCACGCTCGACCGGCTGCGCGACCGCCAGGCGCTGCTGGCCGGCTTCGACCGCTTCCGTCGCGACGCCGACTCGGCCGGCGTCATGGATGGACAAGACGCTTTCAACCAGCAAGCGTTTGGCATCCTCACGTCGAGCAAGTTGGCCGAGGCGCTCGATCTGGAGCGTGAGCCGAAGGCGGTGCGCGACCGTTACGGTTACGGCTCGCCCGAACCGGCCGGCTACGGCGACGCCGGGCCGCTCTTGAACACCTACTTTCTCACCGCCCGGCGGCTGGTCGAGGCGGGCGTCCGCTGCGTGACCTTGGCTTACGGCCGTTGGGACTGGCACGGCCAGCCGCACGGAACGACCTTCGACAACGCCCGGCACCACATGCCGATGCTCGACCTGGGTGTCAGCGCCTTGGTCGAAGACCTGCGCCAGCGCGGGCTCGATCGCGACGTCTCGGTGATCGTCTGGGGTGAATTCGGCCGCACGCCCAAGATCAACCCGCAAGGCGGACGCGACCATTGGCCGCCCGTCTCGTGTGCCATGTTGGCCGGCGGCGGCATTCGCACGGGCCAGGTGATCGGCTCGACGGATCGTTTGGGCGGGTACGCCAAGGACCGGCCGGTGAGCTTTCAGGAGATCTTCGCCACGCTCTACCACAACCTCGGCATCGACGTGAACAGAGCCACCGTCGCCGACCTCGCCGGCAGGCCGCAGTACCTGGTCGACCAGGCGCAGCCGATTCGGGAACTGGTGTGAGTGAACGACCTCATTCCAATGTACATCCCGGCCGGAACCTGAGTGACGACGGGCCGGGCGTTGGAGTTGCCCTTTGCCGAGGTCGGCGAGATCGTCGAGGTCGAGTAGCCGGATTGCGATTTCGAGCCGTGCGACCGCGACGATCCCAACCGCTCGCGCTTCATCGATGCCGTGCGGCATGACGGTAAATCCGGGTGTTGCGCGTGAGGGCCTATTGGGACGGAAGACGGTTCATTTCACGACTCGGCAACGTCTATCACGCGCCCGACTTCTTCATCGCCAGCCTGCCGCGGGTGCCGTTGGACGGTGAGTTGTGGCTGGGGCGCAAGGCGTTCCAGCGCTGCGTGAGCAGCGTCCGCCGGCAAGACAAAAGCGATCATTGGCGGTCGATCCGGTTCCTGGTGTTCGACTTGCCGGCGGCCGGCGGATCACGGGCGAGTTGCTCGCCCGCATTCGAGCCGCATAAGGAGAAACATCGGATGACGCAAGACGACCTGTTGAAGATGCTGGACCTGGAAGGCAAGGAAGCCCCGCAGCCTAACGAAGCCATTGCCATCGTACCGACCGCGGAGGAGGGGAAGGCGGGGAAGGCTGTCCCAACCAGCCCCACCGCGCTGCGGCTGGACGACTGGGGGATGCGGCGGGGCGAGGATCTGCTGCGCGAGAACGGGGAGTTGCGGGCGTGCCTGTCGGGTGTCGGCGGCCGGCGGCAACAGGCACACGCGGCTGCCGACTTCCATTCTGCCGCCTTCGAGGTGGAACCGCGGATGAACGAGGGCTGCGCGGACCACCTCCGCTGGGAGTTCGTGAAGCAACTGATGGAGACCCCCGAGTACCACGAACTCCGCAGCACGACGGTACTCAACGGCACGGCCTCGGAGATCGCCGCCACCACGTTCGCCGGCCAGTACGCCGAGCTGCGCAAGGATCGCGAGCGCGAGGAAACGAAGAAGCCCGGCAAGGATGTGCGCGGCGGCTTCGGCGCCGAGATGGCCGTCATGAAGCATGTCAGCAGAGCGCTTTCGGAGGCATTGAAGGAAGTCGAGGAGGCCAGGGAGGCGGCGGCGGCGATGGGCATGGGGCCCGGCGCCCCCGGCTCCAACGATCCGAAGACCATCGCCGCGCTCTACCGGCGGATCCGCTCGGACCCCAATTTGAGACGGATTTGCGAGTTGGCGGGCCGCTACCGCCGCGTGGCCCAATCCCGCCAGCGGCGGAAGGCGACCCACGGGCTGGACGACGTCGTGGGCGTCGTCATGGACGCCGACCTCGGGCGGCTGCTGCCCCATGAGCTGGCCAAGCTCGCCATCCCGGAGTTCGAGGACGACACGCTGCGCCGGCTGGTCGAGCGGCAGACCCAGTGCCGGGAGTACCAATCGACGGAGCCGGTTGCCAAGGGGCCGATCATCGTGAGCGTGGACGAAAGCGGCTCGACGGAAGGCGAGAAGGCCCACACCGCCAAGGCCCTGGCGCTGGCCCTGGCCTGGATCGCCAGGCAGCAGTGGCGTTGGTGCGGCCTGGTCGCCTATTCGGGCGACACCGGCGAGCGGCTTCTGGCGCTGCCACCCGGCCGCTGGGACGAGGTCGCGCTGATGGACTGGCTGGCGGAATTTCTCGGCTGCGGCAGCGATCTCGACGTTCCGGTTCGTGAGATGCCGGATTATTACCAGCTCGGCGCGCCGGTCGGCAAGACCGACGTGATCTTCGTGACCGACGCGATCTGCTCCATCCCCGCGAAATTGCGGGAGCAGTTCCTGGCCTGGAAACGGCAGGTTCAAGCCCGGCTGATCACGCTCGTCATCAAGAGCGAACCGGGCGACCTGGCCGCGATCAGCGACGAGATCCACATGGTCCCCTCGCTGGACGTGACCGAGACGGCCGTGGAGCACATGCTGTCGATCTGAATTCAAAACCATCGGAGAAAGGACACCTACATGACCCTGAACACGACGAACGGCCTGCCGGCGATCCCGTCTGGGACCAGGCTCTGGAGCGAGATCATCACCTGGGCTTGCTCCGCCGTGAGCATCAAGCACATCGACATGGTCGGTGCCCTGCGCGGCAGCGGCTTGGACGAGTCGGTGGCCCGCGAGCTGGCCCCCCGCCACGCCTTCGCGCGTGCCTGCAAGAAGCTGTCCGAGGCCCGCATCATCCGCCAGGTCGCCGAGGATGAGGCGAACGCCTCCGGGCCAAGGGTTATCTGACGCGTCGCAAATCCTTGGGCGTCTATACACCCACGATCTTCAAGGCCGATCTGCTGCACCAATTGGTGGGCGGTTTCGTCAACGAGGTGCTCGGCGGCGAGGTCTCGCCCTTCGTCGCCTAATCTCGCTCCATTTCTTCGATGATGGTCTTGGCCGTCGCTCCAGGTAGCACGAGCAACCATCCCCGGGCCCGCCAAGCAATGGCCACGCCCAAAACGCGCCCGGTTCGGTCGACGACGGGTCCGCCCAAAGGGGACTTCGCGTCAACGGTCACATTGTAGGCACGAGCGAATCCCGAGTAGCGGGGGCTCTGCCCGTCCGGCTGCGGTAGTTCGGCCGGGTCCAACAATTGGAGGAGTTCGAGCATTTTCCCCTCGCGTGCGATGGCGAGTCGAAGCTGATCCCCCGCGATCGCGATTGGATCGCCCTCCTTGGAAGAGAACAACTCTCTATACGCCTTGAGGTCCGGCGTCGGATGGCCATCCACGGTAAGGATAACGTCTCCCTTTTGGAGCATCGTGTTGTGAAGCTTCGTACGACCGGTTCCCTGATAGACTTCCACGATCTCCAAGCCTTGGGGGCTGTCCCGTACGTTTACCCACAGATCACCGCGTTCCGGTGGGATCGAAATCTCTGGGTGCGAGACGAATCCGATGGCGAGTTCGCCTCCGGCCCCGGTCACCGCCACAATGGCGCCCGTTCGGGGATTGTCATCACCGGACCACTCAGCAAACGGCAGGTTCTCGGCTCCGATCTTCAGAATGGCGAGATCGTGCTCGCGGATAGTCTTGACCACTGTGGCCGGGAAGACCCGACCGTCGAAGAGGCGGCACGCAGGAGCTTCGGGCAGAAGACTTGCCTTGGTCAGGATTTGTCCGTCACGGCCAACGACAGTCCCAACAGCGACGGACTTCTGGCCATCGAGCACCTCCACGACGCTCTGCCCGACCCCGTGCGCCGCCTGCTTGAGGTCACCCTCCGCGGTGGCCAATGACGAGGCGTTTGTTCGGTCGAGCGGAGCGTTCAACTCTTCCCAATGCTCGCGCAGCACCTCGACACGCACATGCGTGTGCGGCACTTTTCTCCCATTGCGGTCCAGCGACCCGAGTGCGTGGTGGATCGCGATGAGGCGGCCGTCCGCGTCGAAGATCCCGCCGCCGGAGTCCCCCGCAACTAAGGTAATCGAAGGATCGGTACCGAGAAGATACTCCCATTCGCCGGTCTCCGACGCCGCGACGGACGACGCCCTCGCGCTCGGCTGCCGATCTTGATTCTCCACTGGACCATAGCCGATGGATAGGCACGGGTCGCCAGGCCGCATTCGGAGGGAATCCCCCAGCTCGACGAAAGGCCAGGGTCCCGGTTCAAGGATGCGCATCAGACTGATGTCACACACCGGATTGATTCCCAGCACCTTGGCAGGGGCATCCCGGCCGTCGGGAAGGCAGACGGTCACCTCTTTGCCGGGTATGACGAAATGGTGCGCACAGGTGGCGACGATCCCATCCGCCGAAACAATAACCCCGCTCAAGTCGTGGTCGCCCGGTCCGCTTCCCCAAGGCCGTTGTTCGTCTAAAAACCGTCCGCGGCGGATCCGAACCGTTACCGCGGACACTTTCTTTTCCGCCACCTGCGGGATCGCTTTTTTCCCATCGCGCTCCGTGCTATCGGGTTTCTCTCGGTCTCGTAGATCGGGCCGGCGAAGGAGTACGAGATCCCGGTTCTTGCCAGACGCCAGGTCATCCCAGAGGGCTCGAACCACCTTTGCATCAGTATAGAACCTCCCGTGGCCCCACCACCCTGATACCCAGTGCAAAGTCCAACCCACACCCGCCAAAGAGCCGTCAAGGTTGAAGACGATCGAGGCATCTCTCCAAATAGGGACGGAGAGGTCGGACGTCGTGAACCACAGGCCCGGTGCTGCCGTGATCACCGAACCTACAGCAAGGAAAGCCCCGTGAACAAGGCCGGGTGGCTCCTCACTCGCATACCCCAGCGTGACAACACCATGCCCCCCCCGGATGCTTGCTGAACCGCTCAGCTCTATGTGCGGCCAGGGGCCCTGCCCATCGAGCTTCGCCAACCCGACATTCCATTCCCCAGACCAGCCAAGCGCGGTCCCTGTCGCGTTGCGGCCATCGGACAGTTGGAACGTGAGCTTCTTGCCCGCGGCAACGGCGGCGACGAGGACGTGGCCCTCTGCGGTTACGATGACACCGGTCCGAACTCCACCTCGATCCGGCGCGTTCCACCGCACGATGGCCGGTTCGACTCGGTCGTAGAGGGCCATGACTCGGCGCTCGACTTCGGTGGCGGACAACGTGTTGTCGGGCGCCTGCCGCGTTGGGCCGTCACCTGAAGTGTCCGACTCTTGATCCCCAGCCAAGGCAACGTGCTCTGCGGGCGGGCAGTACTCGCTGTGCCATGCGAGGCAACCAATCGCAACGACAATGAGCAGGCCCTTCTCCTTGTGGCGGAATTTCGTCATGAAACGTCCTCCTCACTCCGCATGCAGAGATTTCAGAAATAACAGCGATTCCGCAGTCTCAAATCGCTGATATGCGGCGATTCAAAGCCTGTCGACATGGCGATCCCCCCTCCGAGCGCCAGTCTACCTTCTAATGATACTCTCGCGAGCGGCGACGAGCAACCGCCTCCGGGTCAACCTTGCGAGGCCAACCCAACAGGAGCCATCAAGTGACGACGACCAAGCCGGATGACTGCGGCCGGCCGCATCCGCAGCCTTTTTGCGTTTGCGCGGCTTGCGAAGGGGCGATGACGTCCGCCGGCGTCAACCAGCACAAGGAGCCTTGCAGGCATTGCGGTTGCCGCCGCGTCTTCAAGCAGAACGGGGCGTGCATTTTACATTCGGGGCAAACGCTATGCGTTTCGTTACGAGCATGTTGATGGCACCATTGAAATTCGCGCGGAGACCTACAAGGGGCAACTCCTTCACAAAATCAACAACGGCACCGGCACTGCCGGGCTCAAAGCGATTTTCGATGCTCTCTGACAGACGGGCGGAATCGAGGAAGGGAGCGTCGAACAATGGGTGAGGAGATTGGCCGCCGCCGATGGGGCCGACCGCCAGGCGTTGCTCCAGCCATTCGACCGCCGCGCGGAAGGCGACCGCTGCCAGGTGCATCACCAGGTTGATCGCTCCGCCGCCGCCGCGGCCCCACCGCCAACTCATGAACTTTTTACCGGTGACGGACAAGGGGCCTTGTTCGGTCTGCCACTTGGACCGGTCGCGCGGATCGCGCTCGGCGCCGCGGCAGAGCAAGACGGCCTCCAACGCGATCTCACGGACCACGGCGGCACGCTGGCGGAGGTCGTCGAAGCTCATGCCGGATCGCTTGACTCGCCCTCGTCCAAACGGCCCCGCAGGCTCTTGCAGTTTTTCATGTTGGTCATGTGGCTGGTCGCCGTCAGCCGATCGAGCAAGGCGCCGGTCAAATGGTCGTGTGTGGCGTGTCGCAGACCGTTGCCCGGCACAGCGCGTTCGCAATGGAGGCGGCAGGATCGCTGCACTTCGTCTCCGTCGCGCGGGGTGCCTTTCGGTGGCGCACGCCCTTTGTCCTTCGCCGCCCTCGTCCGGTTGCCGCATTCAGGTAAAATGCCACTGGTAATCAGTTAAATGGACCAGTGCGCTCTGTGCGTCACGCACTCAGCGAACTTGTAATCAGTTAAATGGACCGGCCCAGTTGTGCCCATACAAACCAAAAGCGGCCGAGTTATAAGCAATATGGGGGGGGCCGTTTATGCGCCTAAACGGGAAGCACTTAGTGGGTTGGTTTATCTGAGCAACACGCGTCAATTCCACCGCAAGCGGTGCCTCGAAGATCTTCTTTGCGCTGCGAGTAACTTTCTGCAATCGCTCCACGACGCATCGTTTACCCGAGCAGCACCAACTTGCCAACCAACCCCCAGAGCGCCGACTACTACTTGGAAGAAAGCCCCCCTTTTTTCTTCCCAGGTAGTGGGTCACTTTAGGTGAGCAAAGCCGAGTCAATTTAGGTGATCGCTCAATAATGGCCGGTTCTGAAGGTCCTTCGGCGGCGCCGATTCTCGCGGTTCCTGGTCGGCGATGGTCTTGCCGGGCGTCCCTCGCGTATCGCTGTTCCGCCATGTGGCCCACGCAACAAGCCCGACCATGATGCCCGTGGCGAAGGCCGCGACGCTCCGCCGCAAGAAGGTGGATCTGCCACGCAGCCGGCGCGCGTAGTGAGCGCCCGCCCGTGAGGCGGGAATCTCGTCGTCCGGCTGAACCATGGCCGTTGCTGGCAGTCGGTGGCGCGAATGAGGTGGGGCGGGAACCGCGATGCGCGTCGGCGGCGCGGGCGGACGCACGATAGGGTGCAGTGGGATCGTGGCCATGGCAAAAGGCGGCTGAACGGGCGGCGGTTCGGCGCGCGGCCTCGCGTGCGCCGTCTCCGCCGCCGCCGACTCCGCCACCTGGCGGGGAAAGCTCGCTGGTGGTGCCAGTTCGGCGCGCAGTCGCTCATCATAGACCGCCTTTCTTGTCGCGTTCAGCAAACCGACCTTGGCCGTGGCCAGTTCGTTCAGAATGCGCTGCGACAAGTCGGCGAAATCGCCGAGCGCAAGTGTGCAGACGTAGGCGATCCGCTGATCCGCCGATGACGATCGCGAAAGCGTCTACGCGGATCGGGGACAATGAGTCCGCGGGGGACAAGAGTTCCCAGTCAGCGAACTGCCGTCAAGTCTCGTCGAAACGGCGTTTTCTCCAATATCCGGGTCGTCGGCTCGTATGAGCCACGGCCACGATCTGGACTACCGACCCGCTGACGCGGTAAACGACCAAGTACGGAAACCGACGCAAACGATACCGCCGGGTGCCGTTCAGGTACTCGGGCCAACGCAAGGGTTCCGACAGCACTCGCGCCATCGCCGCATCAAGTTCAGCGACGAAACGGTCCTTCGCGTCAGGGCTTTGTGCCCGATACCAGCGTTTCGCTTTCCTGACGTCCTCCGCCGCCGCGGAGTGGACCTCAATCGCTGGCTGGCTCATCTCGATCTTCCATGAGCTCGCTACGTAATTCGGACCAAGGAATCATCGCGGCCTTTCCGGTATCGATCTCCTCGATGCGATGTTTAATCTCATCGCCCCAAGCCATTTCCCAATCAGGATCCGCATCGGGGTCGACGCTCTCGAGCAGTCGCCCGACAAGCCTCCTTCGCTGGTCGTCGGGTAGCTGCATGGCCGCGTGGTAAACACGTTCGGCGTCAGTGCTCATCGTAGCTTTCCTTCGCGATCAGTTTGCCGCAGGTGCGCGACGGACGTCCAGCCTGCCGCAAGTAGCCGCAACGCTGATTTTCATTTCTCATGGCGGACCAAGCGTTGAAGCAGCTTCCGTCGATCGTTTCTATTATACATCGGTACTTCTGCCTCCTGCAATGCAATGCAATGCGTTGCTTCGCCTAATCGCTGCCGCAGCCGCCGGATTTCCGCCACGTCGTGGTCCGCCCCAGGTGGGACGGTCCTGCGCCGCCACGCCCGCCAACCGGACGGTTTGGTTGGAACCCGCTGCCAAGCACGCCGCCTCGCTCTGCCGGCACGTCTCCTGCGCCTGGCGAAGTTGCTCGACGGCGGCCAAGGCCGCCTGGCGGCCCTTTTCGAGCGCGGGTGCCAACGGCTGGCCCATGGCCAACTCCCCCATGCGAACGAACCTCGCGTCGAGCGCCTGGACCAGCAGGGTGCGGTCGATGGCGCGGTCGCTTCCATGCGGCGGCGAAACCAGCGGGTTGGTTTCGGCGGGACTTGGCATCCGCCCCATGATCCGGCCACACATCCGCCGTCGCCAAACCTCCAAGTCCTCCAATGTCCGCGACACGTGGCGCTGAATCTCCGCGAACGCCGACCGCCGCGCCCGCGGCACGCGGGCCCCGACTGAAATCGTGCCGTTGGCGGCGTAACGGTACTCGACCTCGACCAGGCTGCCCGCCGGCAAGTTGGGCGGAAGATCGCGAACCACGCACTCGCCCAGCGAGATACAATGCTCCGGCCGCGGGTTTTCGCCCTCGACGACTTGGACCTTGACCGTGGGTTGGTTGGGGTGCGCCGTCTTGAACCGCTTCAGCTTGCGGCAGGGCAGCGGCGTGTTCTTGGGGATCAGCACCACGTTCACCTTCTGGCGCGTCCGGGTGTCGCGTCCCACGACGCCGAGGCTATGGGCATTGACGTTGACCAGTTCAAAGGCGGCGGCGCGCTCGCCGTTCGCTTCGCCCAGCAGCATGGCGGCATAGAGGGCCGCGCCGTGGGCCACCACTTCGTCGGCCGACTGCGAGTAGTCGGGCTCCTGGCCGCTGAGCTGGCGGAGCATCTGGCCGATCATGGGCATCCGCGTCGCGCCGCCCACAATCAGCACACGGTCGATCCGCGGCCAGTCGAGCCCGGCCTCCTTAAGAACCTGCGATGTCGTGTTTTGGGTCCGCTCCAGCAAATCGCTGGTCAGCTCTTCAAACTCGGCCCGCGTGACGTCCAACCGCATGCGGACGCCGGCGTGGAACATGACCAGCGTGGTCTTTTTCCGCTGGTGTCGGTGGCGACGCTGCTGATCGCTGTCCCGGCCAAGGCACTGCGCGCCAGCTTGAGGGACACGCTGATGGCGTGCTTGCCGCCACGCGCCACGCCGCCCGCGGGCGCGGGAGGCATTGAGTAGAAATAGGGAAAACAACTGTCCGCACTGTCCGCACCGTCCGCATGGTTGAAGCAACTGGCTGTGGGCGTTCGACTTGCGGCAACTCAAGCTGCGGCGGACAGTCGCGGCCACTTGCGGACGGTCGCGGACGGAATCCCACGCAACTGATATCGCACGGCGCGCGCGGACTGGCCATCGCCCGCCCGTCAGAGCGGCAAATTCGGTTAGCATTTTACGGCGGAAACGCTGCTTTGGCCGCCGATGGGCCCGACTGCGGGCCGATCGCGGTTGCGGACACGGGCGGGTCGTGATGGCTTGCTTGCCGCCACGGGCCGCACCGCCTTCCGGCTGCGAGTTCGTGACGTGAAGCGGTAAGAAGTGTCATCGACATATACCTCAGTTGTCGCCTTTCGATCCGCGAAAGAACGCCCTTTCGCGGAGCGAAAGGCGACGGACGTCGTGGTGCGCCCGATCCCGCTTGTTCCCGCTCGTTCCCTGGCCGCACCGCAGCCCCCGTTCTTACTTTGCCGACCCGTCCGCGCCGCGTTCCCCTTGATCCTGCCGGCGCACGAACTTTTCCGCCCAACTGGCCATCTTCGTAGCGTAGGAGTATATGCGTAGGGTGGGCACCGCCCACCACCAGCGTCCGCGCGGCGTCAGCATCGGCTTTGGAGTAAGCGCCGTCGGCCACGGAGCAGGCGTCCTGGAGCACCTGCCAGATGCCGGCGTCGGCGCGGGTCTTGACGGCCGTCGCCTGGTTGGTGGCGAACTGGTTTGGGTCTCGGCCAGGTCGCCGTGCTCGCGGCGCGGCTCGTGCGGTCGAGCCTGCCCGATCACACGAAAGTCCCTGGCACGCGCGCAAACGGAATTCGCACGACCGACGAGCTCCGCACGAAGATAGCCACCGGAATTGGCCATCTTCGTCTCAAGCCTGACGGAAGCACATGTCGCGCCGTCAGGTTGGAAAGCATGCCTCTCGTCATTCACGCGGAATCCCACTGCGACCACGTCACCCCCGCCGTCGTCGAGTTCGTCAAGCAACGCTTTGCCAACCGCGACGGCTTCTTCATTGAAACGGTCGAACTGCCCGCGGAGTTGGGCACGCTCGAATGCGGCTTGTACGGCCCGCTCTGCGGCGATGCGCCGGTCGCGGAGCGCGAGGTCCACTTCGGCCGGCGCCCCGGTCGTGAGCACGACAGCCGGCTGGTCGCCCGGCGCGCGCGCCGGACGAACAAGCTCAGCGTGATCACCGGGCCGCACGCCGGTTTGCCCTGTGTGCTGTACACGGTGTACGGCGGACCCGTCTCCCCCAAGGAAGTCAACGATCCGACGCTGGCCGACCATGATCGCGAGGAATCGGCGGCGTTTTGGAGCGAACACGCTCTGGCCGGCTGAACGCGAGCCCCGCAGTCGCCCTGCTGGTTTCCTTGGCCGCCAAGGCCGGGAACCGGCGGGAACCGGCAGGGCGGCTGTCGGTGGGCGACCGCGCGGCTTCTTTTTAGTTATTGGTCGGAAGAGTTGGCTGGATCGCACGGTTTGCGGCAGCAAAATATGGGAGCAAAGCGAAAACTCAGCAACATCCACACACTCGGCGTGCTACTCGTCGCCACCCTACTGTCCCCTCACCTGCGAATATCGCCGCTACTGACGGCCGCGACCCACAGCACGTCAGGAACACTGTCCACCCGGCCATCCCCGATCAGGTTGCCACCTCGTAGCAGGGGCAAGGGCAACTCGACCTGTTCCAGTCGAGCCAGAATTCAAGGGTCGTGGTCCTGGTTCGATTCCAGGTCGGGATACTTGGTTTTGCCCTGCGGGTGTGCCGGCCAGCACGGCGGTCTTCGAAGCCGCAAGACGAGGTTCGATTCCTCGGCGGGGTGCTTGGCTTGGACAACTTGTCCTCGGGGTGTGCCGGATAAGCACGCGACCCTGCGAAGGTCGAAGACCAGGTTCAATTCCTGGCGAGGACGCTTGGCTTCCCTGCTGGGCATCGCGTACATTAGATGCGCCCGTGCTTGTTTAACCCGGAGCCAACGGCGACGGTGTAAGGTTTGGCCCGGAGCCAACGCCGTCGCCAGACCCGCAAGCGGGTGCCCCTCTCCGGGTTAAACGAGCGGAGAGCCACCACGCCGGCTTTGCCATGATCCCAGGAAAGAAAACCTCATGAACGTTCTCGACTCGCACCGCTCGCCGATCGTCCGTTTCACCCGCCTTGCCTTCGTGGCGGTGTTCGTCATGCCTCTCGCCTCCCGGCCCGTGCCTGGCCGCGGCGATGCGCCAAGGGCACTCTCGGCGGGCAAGCAGCCCGCCGACAAGCGGCTGGGACCGCTCAAGGACCTCAACGGTGATTTTCCCTTCCAGCCAAGCGCCAGTGTGGCCGATTGGGAAAAGCGCGCCGAGCGCGTGCGGCGGCAGGTGAAAGTGGCGACCGGTCTCTGGCCGATGCCAAGCCAAACGCCGACGAACGCGGTGGTCCACGGCAAGGTCGACTGTGGCGACTACACGGTCGAGCGGGTGTACCTCGAAAGTTATCCTGGCCATTTCGTGACCGGCAGCCTCTACCGGCCCAAGGGGCGAAACGGGAAGCTGCCGGGCGTGCTGTGCCCGCACGGCCATTGGCGCAACGGACGCTTCGTCGATCAGGGGTTGGCCCTGGCGAAAAAGCAAATCGTCGAAGGCGCGGAGCGGTTCGTGAATTGCGGTCGTTTCCCATTGCAGGCCCGCTGCATGCAACTGGCGCGGATGGGTTGCGTGGTGTTCCACTACGACATGATCAGCGTCGCCGACAGCCAGCAGATCGGCGTGGCCCACAGCTACGGCGATCCCAGGCCGGCACTGGAGGGAATGGAGAACTGGGGCTTTTTCAGCCCGCAGGCCGAGCTGCGATTGCAGAACATCATGGGACTGCAAACCTACAACTCGATCCGCGCGCTCGACTGGCTGTGCGAGTTGCCCGACGTCGATCCTGCCCGGATCGGCGTGACGGGGGCCAGCGGCGGCGGCACGCAGACGTTCATGCTCACGGCGGTCGATCCGCAGCCGGCGGTGGCCTTTCCGGCGGTGATGGTTTCGACCGCCATGCAGGGCGGCTGCACTTGCGAAAACTGCGACTACCTGCGGATCGACACCGGCAATATCGAGCTCGCCGGCTTGTTCGCTCCCAAGCCGCTGGGCATGACGGGGGCCAACGATTGGACGATCGAAATCGCCACCAAGGGGCTGCCCGAGCTCAAGCGGCTTTACAAGCTCTTCGGCGCCGAAGACAAGGTGATGGCCAAACCCCTGGTCCACTTCGAACACAATTACAATTACGTGAGCCGGGCGGTGATGTACCACTGGTTCAATCAACACCTCAAGCTGGGCCTGAAGGAGCCGATCATCGAGGAGGATTTCAAGCCGCTCACGATCGCCGAGATGACCGTCTGGGACGACGCGCACCCCAAGCCCCCCTCGGGCGACGACTATGAACGGGGCCTGTGCCGCTACCTCGACGACGACGCGGCGCGACAGCTCGCGGCGCTAACGCCCAAGGACGCCGCGTCGTTGGCCAGGTATCGTGAGGTCGTGGGCGGCGCGGTCGATGTGCTGATCGGCCACGGGCTCCCGGCGGCCGGGACGGTCGAGTTCGAGAAGACCGGCGAGCAGGACCGCGACAACCATCTCGAGATCGTGGGACTCCTGCGCCACGCCGAACACGGCCAGGAATTGCCCGTGTTGTTCTTGCGGCCCAAGCAATGGAACAAGCAAGTGGTGATCTGGATTGACGAGGCCGGCAAGGCGGCCCTTTACGGCACGGATGGCGGTCCCAAGGCGGAAATCGCCAGGTTGCTGGCGGGCGGTGCCGCGGTGGCCTCCATCGACCTGCTCTACCAGGGCGAATTTCCGGCGGCCGGAAAGGGGCCGGTCAAGAACCGCAAAGTGAATACTCCCCGTCAATACGCCGGTTTCACCTACGGCTACAACCATCCGCTGTTCGCCCAGCGCGTGCATGACGTTTTGAGCATGGTCTCATTCGTCAAGCACCACGGCGAGCAACCCGATCGGATCGACCTGGTCGGCCTTGACGGCGCGGGCGCGTGGGTGGCCGCCGCGTGTGCCCAGGCGGGCGATGCCGTGGGCAGCGCCGTCGTCGATACGGCCGGCTTCCGCTTCGGCAAGCTCAACGATTTCGCTGACGCCGGCTTTTTGCCGGGGAGCGTGAAGTACGGCGACTTGCCGGGCATGTTGGCGTTGGCGGCGCCGCGGCCGCTGTGGCTGGCCGGCGAAGGCAACGACGCGCCGGAGATCGTCCGCTCGGCCTACGCCGCCGCCGGCAAGGTCGATGGCGTGACGGTGTTCAGCGGCGGCGAAGAAGGCGAGCCGATGGCGGCGGTCGAGTGGCTGTTGAACGTGGGGCAGGTTTCCAAGGGGCCATAAAAGTTTGTATGGCAGGTTGGAAACCTGCCCCACGCGTGGGCTAGCCCGGTGCCTCAATAGCCGTACCATACGGCCACCGACTTCTATCTTCACTCGAAGAATCCGATGTTCCATATCCTACATCGGGGTGAACCCGAAAACTAAGCTTGGACAAACCGCCAGTGCGGTCGCGTCTTATTGGCGTTCGCGCGGGTGGCGGTCGCGCGGGTGGCGGTCGATGACGGCCCTCGCTCGCAGGCCGAGGTCCTCGAAGGTCAGGCCGAAATTGCCGCCGACGACGTCGGCGAGGGCGACGTTGGCCGGGCCGCGCTTGGGTTGACCAGGGTGGCCGTAAACGGTTGATTCCATCGTTTGCCACTCGTCGTTCCAGACGTATTTGCCACCGCCGGGACAAACAAGCCGCGTGTGCCAGAACTCCTCGTGCAACTCCACCGGGTCGCGATCGTGCCAGCGGCGGCGCCATTCGTTGAGAATCGGCAGGTTGCCCCACGAAAGCGCCTGCAACGCTCGCAACGCGTCGTCGCCCGCGAACAGCGAGATGAGGTCGACGAATTTTTTGTCGAATTGGAAACCGACGCTCGTTCCGAGCCAAGGCCGACCATCGGCGGCAAGCGGACGACCGGCCTCTTTCAGCCGGCGACGCTCGACCAAGCGGTCGATCGCCCGCTTCAGCACGTCTTGATTCCAGGCGATGATCAATCCGTCGGAAGAAAACGAATAGTAAAGATACGGCCGGCCGACGCCGGGCGGCAGGTTTCCGAGCGATCGCTCCGACGGCGCAATCCTGACATAAGGCTCGCCCTGGTGGTCGAACGATTCCCAGACCGTGGCGCCGGGCGCAACTTGTTCGACGAGGGCCCTCATGCCCGTCAAGAACGCCGTGAGTTTGAGCGCGTCGCGCACGTCGATGTAAAACGCCAGCGGCACCCGGTCCAACGCGACCGGCCCCAGGTCGCTTTCCGCGGCATCCTTTTGTTCGATCTTCTCGGCCAGCCTCTTCCAATACTCTGCGTCGTCGTCGACGAACAGGCTGACCCAATCGCCAAACCAATCGAAAGGATCGACGTTCACCACTCCGGCCGCGAGATTGGCCCAACCGGCTTGCCGCGCCTTGCGGTTGATTGCCCAGATGTAGTGGAAGATGGCCTGGTGCGGATCGCCGTCGGCCGGCCCGATTTCGACGCCGCGAACCATATCGATCATCCAGCGATAATTGGTGCCCCAGATCAGCGGCATCACGGAGAGATCGGTCGCCAATTGCGACTCGCTCACCGACAAGCGCACGGCAATCGGGTCGAAGGCCCAACGCCAGTTCGATTGGTATCCGTCGCGCCATTGGGAATACGCCTTAGACTCGGCGTCGGTGACGCGATCGAGCGGCAGTTCGACGATTGGCGTCTGGAACTCAAGCGTGTTTTGGGTCGAGGAGCGAACGCCGACCGCCGTGATCCGCAGCTCGCCCACGCCGGCGACCGCACGATCGGTGTGGATGGGGCCTCGATGTTCGTAATCGTCGTGTTCGTCAAGCCCCTTCACGCCGGCGAACGCAAGGTCGGTGTGGACGGGGCGTTCCTTGACCTTGCCGCCCACGAGATCGTCGAGAAAGCGCGCTTGCCATTCGCTCATCACCGCGGCCTCGCGCAGCCGGCGCAAGGCGGCGATGCGCCACTGCGGGCCGCACCAACGGCGAATGGCGGCGTCGCTGAGAAAGACCAGCGCCGTTTCATCCGCCTCGCCTCGCGGGTAGCGCTGGCGGAAAAACTTGTATTCGTCGAGCGCGGCCGCGGACGGCGAATCGCTCCGCTCGACCTGGACCAACTTCTGGAGCTGCGCCGGTGAGTTGGTCACGACCACCGCGCTTTGCATGGCGGCGATGTAGCACGATACGCGGCGGTTGGCGGAGAGAAAGCCCGACCAGGCGACCCCGCCGGTTTTGCCGGAAATGGGCTGGGCCGAGTTCTCCTTCGCGGCCCAGAGGGCGGCCTGGCTGAGCAACAGCGTTTGGAGAGCGGCGGGCTGCTTGCTTTCCAGGAGAACGGCCACGTCCGTGCCCGTGAAGAAATAAGAATACGGATCGGAACTGGTCAGGGCCGCACTGTCGACGAGGTCGGGACCGAGCAGGCCAACGACCTCCGACAACGGCAGGCACAATTGCCGCTCGTAGCGCCGCTGCACCGATTCTTCTTCACTGCGTTGGAGGGCGAAGCGGCTCAACGGCGCGCCGCGCTCCACGATTTCGTCGACCAGGGCGGCGACCGCGGCCAACGAGGGAAAGAAGACCGCGTACTGATCGGCGGGTATGCATTTCGCCAACGGGTCGAGCGCCGGCCTGGCGTCGGCCAGGAGCGGTTTCCAGTCGATCTCGGCGACGGTGATGCCCTTGATGGAGGAGACGTCGACCATTTCTTCTTCTTCCATTTCGTCATCCTCGTCGGCCACCCACAGTTCGCTGTCGAGTTGCAGGTTTTCGCGCAAGGCCCGGCCGCCGATGAAAAGATCGAAAGTCTCGTTGAAGTCGCGCGACGTTCCCATGCCGCCCATCCCCATGCCGCCCCCGCCCATGCCCCTTGACGATGAGCGGCCACTCCGGCCGCCCGGATCTTCGCCGCGGGCTGATCGCGCGAGGCGCGCCTGATGGCGATGCCAGGCGCCGCCGGGCAAGTCGCGCTCGAGCAATTCGTCATAGTGGTTTTCCTTGGCCTGATAAAACTCTTCGCCTTCCTTGATCGCCGCGGAGGCGGCGATGGCGAACCGCAAGCGGACCATGCCGCTGTAATCGGCCTTGGGCACGTAGAGCGAGCCCGTCACCTCGCGGCCCGCCGGCGCGCGAACGTCGATGAGCCCTTCCTCGGACAGCGGCGCCGGCGCCCACCAGCGATTTCGGTTTTCCTCGCCGACGTAAACTTCGCCCTCGCCGTCGAGCACGGCCCGCGGCGGCATCGCTTCGCGGCGTTGCCTGATTCGCCAATTGTAGTACCAATCGGAGCGATCGTTCGACTGATACGGGAATCTTCCTTCGGTCAGTTTGAGATTGGCCAGCCGCACATGGTAAAAGGCGTCTTCGGCGCGGGCCGCGCCGCCAAGGGCCGCGAGGCAAAAGACCAATGGAAATGCGCGGCGACCGAGCATGGTAGTTTCCTCCAATTTGCGGGTCTTACGGCTCATGCGCCGGCTGTGTTTAAGAAGGTACTCTCTACCCTATTCCATCGTCAACGACGCCGGCAGATCCGTAAAGCCCATGTCCGCGAGAATCTTCCGTGCCGCGTCGGCCGATAGCGAGTGAGGCGCGAACCTCGATGTTGGGTTCCGGCAGGACGCGGATGCGCGCAGGCTTCGGCTGCCCGTTGCATGTCGTTGATCGTACACCGTGGATGTCTCATTCTCGACCAGAATTCTTGCGAATTCCGCCACATGTAATTTTTTTCGCCCTTCCGGGCCAACTCGATGGCCGATATTTTCGAAAACGATGATCTGGCAAGAACTTACGTTCCGTCGCCCCGGCTGAATCCGCATACCCCCCCATGGGCTAACATTTCCCTAACATCTCTGATAGCAAGCCGTTGTGTCACCCCAAAGAATTTGGTTGACACGACTTGAAAAGGGTATAAACTCGGAACCTTACTCAACTGCATATTGTGGCACGGAAGCTGATAGCTACAATATATAGTTGTTTCCAGGTGATTCCGTCCAAATCCACCTATTGGACGAAAAATGTCGAATTCCGGCCGGAGAATGGCATCCCTAAGGCCTTGATTTGCCGAAGATCTCACCTGACAATCGGTGTACCGATGTTTATAATCTGGAACGGATGCCCGTACTACTTCTAGGGGGAATTTGCCCATGGCTGAAACTGGAATCGGCCCGAACAAGGGATCCACGGCTGTCGCCGAAGGAGCCAGGAACGCCGCCGAAGGCGCCAAGAATGTCGCCGCCGACGGCGCAAGGAACGTCGCCGAAGGCGCCAAAAATGTCGCCGAGCGCGTCAAGAAGAAGCCCGGCCGGCGTTTTTCACGGGGGTTAGTCGTCAACCCCTCATTCTGTCCGCGCGACGTCGCGGATCCATTCGACACGATCGCATGGGATCTCCGCACGGCGGCCATCAAGGGCGAGTCGGGCGAGGTGCTGTTCGAGCAGACCGACTGCGAAGTGCCCGCCAACTGGACTCAGTTGGCCACCAATGTCGTCTGCAGCAAGTACTTTTACGGGGAGGTCGGCACGCCACAACGCGAGAAGAGCGTGCGGCAATTGATCCACCGCGTGAGCCGCACGATCGCCGACTGGGGCACACGCGACGGCTACTTCGCCAGCCCCCAAGACGGTGAAAATTTCTACCGCGAGTTGACCTGGCTCTGCCTGCACCAGCACGGGGCGTTCAATTCGCCCGTATGGTTCAACGTGGGCCTTTTCCACCAGTACGGCGTGCGGGGCGCGCAGTGCAACTGGCACTGGGATGCCGAAAGCGCCCAGGTCAAGCAGCCCGACAACCCGTACGAGTACCCGCAAGGTTCGGCGTGCTTCATCCAGAGCGTGAAGGACGACATGGAAGACATCATGGAGCTGGCGCGCAGCGAGGCCATGTTGTTCAAGTTCGGTTCGGGCACCGGAACCGATCTTTCGACGCTGCGGTCGCACCGCGAGAAGCTCTCGGGGGGCGGCAGGCCGTCCGGTCCGTTATCGTTCATGCGGGTTTACGACCAGATCGCGGCGGTGGTCAAAAGCGGCGGCAAGACCCGCCGGGCCGCCAAAATGCAGTCCATCAAGGTCTGGCACCCCGACGTGATGGAGTTCATCGAGTGCAAGGCCAAGGAAGAGAAAAAGGCCCGCATCCTGATCGCCAATGGCTACGAGAGCAACTTCAACGGCGAGGCCTACAGTTCGATCTTGTTTCAGAACGCCAACCTCTCGGTGCGCGTGACCGACGACTTCATGCGGGCGGCGGTCGAAGACAAGTCCTGGACCACGCACTGGGTGACCGATCCGACGAAGGCCGGTCCCTCGTTCGAGGCCCGCGACATGCTCGCCAAGATGGCCGAGGGGGCCTGGATCTGCGGCGATCCGGGAGTGCAGTACGACACCACGATCAACCGCTGGCACACCTGCCCCAACTCGGGGCGCATCAACGCCTCGAACCCGTGTTCCGAGTACATGTTCCTCGACGACACGGCCTGCAACCTGGCGAGCGTCAATCTGATGAAGTTCCGCCAGGAAGATGGGACGTTCGACGTCGAGCGGTTCCAGGCGGCGTGCCGGATCTTCTTCATCGCCCAGGAAATCCTGGTCGACCACGCGAGCTACCCGACGAAGCGGATTGCTGAAAACAGCCATCGCTTCCGGCCCCTGGGGCTGGGCTACTCCAACTTGGGCAGCCTGATCATGTCGAGCGGTTTGGCCTACGATTCGCCGGGCGCGTTGGGCCTGTGCGGGGCGATGACGGCCCTGCTGCACGGCGCGGCGAACCTTGCGAGCGCCGAAATGGCGGCGGTCGTTGGCCCGTTCGACGGCTACGCCGAAAACCGCGAACCGATGCTCGGCGTCATGCGGATGCACCGCGACGCGGTCGAGGCGATCGACGACGCTTGCCCGGCCTACCTGCGGGAGGCGGCACGCTCGGTGTGGGACGACGTTCTGGAAAACGGCCGGGTGCATGGCTTCCGCAACGCCCAGGCGACGGTGCTGGCCCCCACCGGCACGATCAGTTTCCTGATGGATTGCGACACGACCGGCATCGAACCGGACATCGCCTTGGTGAAATACAAGCAGCTTGCCGGTGGCGGCATGTTGAAGATCGTCAACCAGACGGTCCCCTTGGCGCTGGCGACCCTGGGCTACGACCCGCCGGAAATCGAGTCGGTCCTCAAGCACATCGACCGCGAAGACACGATCGAAGGCGCGGCCGACCTGAAGGCCGAGCACTTGCCGGTGTTCGACTGCGCCTTCCAGCCCCGCAACGGCACGCGTTCGATTTCGTGGCGGGCTCATGTGCGGATCATGGCCGCCGCCCAGCCATTTCTGTCGGGCGCGATTTCCAAGACCGTGAACATGCCTCGCGACACGACGCCGGCCGACATCGCCGAGGCCTACCTTGAAGGCTGGCGGCTGGGGATCAAAGCGCTGGCCGTTTATCGCGACGGTTCAAAGGAGAGCCAGCCGCTTTCCACCAGCACCGAGGGCGACAAGGCGGCCGACAAGCAGAAGGCCGTGCCGCGCCGCGAGCGCCTGCCCGACACGCGCAAGTCGATCACGCACAAGTTCAGCATCGCGGGGCACGAGGGGTATATCACGGTGGGGTTGTACGACGACGGCCGTCCGGGCGAACTGTTCATCACGATGGCCAAGGAAGGCAGCACGATCGGCGGCCTGATGGACTGTTTCGGCACCGCGGTGTCGATGAGCATGCAATACGGCGTGCCGCTTGAGGTGTACGTGAACAAGTTCTCGCACACGCGCTTCGAGCCGATGGGGCACACCAAGAACCCCGACATCCGCATCGCCAAGAGTCTGGTCGATTACATTTTCCGCTGGCTGGGGATCACCTTCCTGCCGGGCTACCGCGAGGCGAGTGCCGGTCTGTCGGCGATCGAAACGATGTCGGGAATCGAGGGGGCGGGAGAGGAGGGGGCGGGAGGCGACGATGTGCCGGGGGAATCTAAGCCCGCCGCCAGGAAGGCCGGCGGGCGGAACGTCGGGCTGGGATCGCCCAAAGCGTCGGCCACGGTGACATCCAACGGCGCGACCAGGTCCGCCAACCAGGGGCCTGCCGCCAACGGCGCGACCCCCCACGGCGCCGCCGCCCGCAAGAATGGTTCCGCCCATCCGCCGGGCGAAAAGCACGCAGCCGGCGAAAGGAGCGCGAGCTTGCTGGAGCGGGCCGGCGTGGCGCCGAAGTGGAACATGTCGGCGGGTCAAACGGTTCCTGGGGCCGGCCAAGGCAATCGCAGCGACCAGTTCGCCAGTTTCCAGGTGGATGCCCCGTCATGCGACAATTGCGGTGCGATCACCGTTCGCAACGGCAACTGTTATCTTTGCCACAACTGTGGCAACAGCATGGGTTGCTCGTAACGGATTGTCGGGAATGGACCCCGCGAGCAACCCATTTTCTTCACTTCGGGCGCCGCTCCTGGCATCGGGAGCGGCGCCCGTTTTTCATTCAACTTTCCACTAAAATCCGTCGCCGGCCGCTTCGGCGCGATAAATCGGCAGGTGCCGGTAGTAGACTTCCAGCGTCATCACGGCCAGGCAGGTGTTGTAGAGTCGCCCCCCCGCGTCTCCATGGCCGCCGTCGAAGTACCAACTGCCCGACTCGTGCCCGTCGCGAGCCTGGGTCTCGATCAGGTGCTCGCGCAGCACGTAGTTCCAGTTCTCCCACATGTTTCCGCCCCAGTGATGCATGACCTGCGTGCCGTAGTAGTTGTAGTACATGTTGTCGGTCGAGGGGCCGTTCTTGCTCAGCAACTCGACGCCGTGCAGCAAGGCCGGATGGTCCTTGTGCCAGCCGGTATACATGCGGCAGAGAAGCCCGACGGCGGTGGTGACCCAGGGCTGATGGTCCTTGTCCTGCCTCTGGTAGCGATAACGCGCGCCCTTGTCGAGTTGCACGCTGTCGAGGAACTTGATCGCGCGTTGGATCGTATCGGGGGGTACGCGAAGGTAGGCCATCTGGCCGCTTTTCAGCGCCATCAACTGCCAGCCGGTGACGGTCGTGTCGCCCGGCATTCCGGGCACATAGCGCCAGCCGCCGCCCGACTTGTGTTGGGCGTAAACGATGTAGTCGATCGCCTGCTGAGCGGCCTCCTCGAGCTCTTCGTCGCGGGTCAGGGCGTAGGCTTCCGCCAAGGCGATGGCCGCGATCCCGTGATCGTACATCCTGCCATCCAATTCCTGCAAGTCGCCGCCGTGGGGCGTGAGCTTGAGGCGGCTCATGAGGTAGTACAATCCATCTTTGACACAGCGTTGGTACTTGCCCTTGCGCTGCGTGTTCCCGCGGCCGAGGAAGGCCAACAGCGCCAGGCCGGTGGCCCCGGTGGTCGACTTCACGTTGCCTGGATTGCCGCAGGAACAGGCCGAGGGGCCGCCGATGTCGAAGTGCCAACTGCCATCGGGGTTCTGGTGGACTTCAAGCCAGCGCAGCCCGCGCGCGACGGCGTCTTCGCTGTCCGGCGTGCCGCCGCCCTCTTCGACCAGTCGAGCGCGGACCCGCGCATTGCGCCGGCCGGCCAGGGCGCCGGTGACGTCCGCATCGCCGGCGTCGCCGGCAAACGAGTGTAAAAGGTTGCCCGACCCGCCCGGCACGGCGATACCCACGGCGGCCAACCGCGGCGCGCCGGCCTCTCCGCGGGGTTTGTCGAGATCGGCCCGGATGCGCGCCGACAGTTCGGTACTGGTGTTCTGGACCTGGTTGTCGGGCGCCGTCTCGATGCGCACGTCGTCGGACTCCGGCGGAGCGATCCGCTCGATGAGCGCCGGTGAGGCGTCGTCGAGCGACGCGACCAGGTTCGACAGTCCGCCTTTCTCGGTTCGGGCCAGACTCCAAAGTCCGAGCACGATGATCACCAGCGCGTGGAAGACCATACTGACGAGGCAACTCGACGCTTGGCGCCACGATCGGCCCAACGGGGCGAACCAGCGCGGCGACGACTCGCCGCCATCAGCGGCTGGAAGGGGAGGTGGCGCGCCGAACGGCGCCGCGCGAGCCGGAGCAGCCACGGCGGGGGGCGGCGACGGCGCGGTTTTTGGTGGCGCGCCGCCGGGGCCTGAGGTGACCGTCGAGTGAGACGCCATCGAAGAAGTTCCTGGCTCACACGAACAACAAGGCTACGATTGCCGCGGCAACGGCATCTGTAGGGAACGCCCTCCGTGGCGTTCCGTGAAGCTGGAGCGTCGTCTTCCGGCAGGACACGGAACGCCACGGAGGGCGTTCCCTACAGAGTCGTTCTCTCCTGCTTTTCCTTTCATCCCCACTAAAGAAACCATAGTGATAAGTACGGGATCCGTCGGCGAAAACGTCAGTCGGCAAAATCGTCGTCGGCGCTCTTTTTCGAATACAGCGGCATGTAGCGGTAGTACACTTCGAGCGTCATGGCGGCCATCGCCGTCGAATAGAGCCGCCCGCCTGGGTCGCTGCCAGGATCGCCTTTGAAGACCCAACTGCCGTTCTCGTGCCCGTCCGCGGTGCTCTGCGATTCAACCAGCATGTCGCGCATCTTCGGGTTCCACTGGTCCTCCCAGAGCGGTCCTTCGTACTGGCAC
>DATKSN010000274.1:0-2638 GCA_035531595.1 Pirellulales bacterium
GTGCCAGTACGAAGGACCGCTCTGGGAGGACCAGTGGAACCCGAAGATGCGCGACATGCTGGTTGAATCGCAGAGCACCGCGGACGGGCACGAGAACGGCAGTTGGGTCTTCAAAGGCGATCCTGGCAGCGACCCAGGCGGCCGGCTCTATTCGACGGCGATGGCCGCCATGACGCTCGAAGTTTACTACCGCTACATGCCGCTCTATTCAAAATAGAACGCCGACGAAAAGGGCGCGGACGAAAAAGATGCCTGCGGGGGGCGATGAAAAGCCCGTCAACGGCCAACCGGGGCGTACGAGGCATGCGTCAGCTTGAAACCACCACACCGCCGTTGGAACCTGAATAAACGGTGTCGAAATTGGCCACATGCACTTCGCGGGCAGCGAGCTCCAGGTGGCAGCCGTTGCTGAAGAGAATCGAGTGCTTGAAGCTATGGGCTTCCGCGCCTAAATCGATTTCATCATACATCCATTGCATCGGCGAACCGCAAAACTCCGCCGGAATGGTTCCTTCGTCGAAGCGCGCCGGCTCGACGACGAAGTAGTTCAAACCGATCGTCGTGCGCGGCGCGGCGTCAAGCCGCAACAGGATTGCGAAGAAGGGAAGCGCATGGCCGATCCATAACACCTCCGCGTCGTGCAGCCGCGTTTGACCCAACATCGCCAGGGCCGACGGCGGGAGCTTCGAGCGGATCGACTTCAAACGGCGCTCGTACCTTTCTCCCGCCTGCTCCCACTGCGCATCCGCCGCATCCATCACCCGCGGGTCGAGACGTTGGAGCCGCACGTACAGTTCCGGCGTGAAGTACTTCATCGTTTCTTCCTTGCTTTGGCTTTTTGCGTCTCGTAAAAACTATGTCCGGCGGGCGGCGGCGTTTTTTTGTTGAAAATGGGGCAGCGCCTGCGGGCCGGCGGAGTAGCTGTGCTTCGGTTGTCGTAGAACTGGCCCGACGGCCAGTTCGACGTTTATCGCCGTTTGCCGATTCGCGGCCAGGTTGTCGCCGCAGACGACCACGTCTTCGCCACGCTGACGGCGAATCACAGCATGGGCCTCATCAATCTCCGATCCTTTGATGACAGCGCCTGACCCACCAGTCGCACGGCTGGCTTCGTGAATCTTGGGTAGCGGCTGAGCCGCATCGCCGCCCGCGGCTTGATTTGCCGCCATGCAATTTCCGCGATGGTCTTGAGTATCTCGTCATTCTCTCGGTGTCGGAGTTCAACCTCCCAATCCTCGTGGGTGCCGCCGGGCAATTGCCACTCGAGGATGACGGAACCCTCGACGCCAGCATGGCTCGACCTCCCAGAACCGACTGCCAAGACCTTCAATATAACAGGCTTTCGTCCGCCCGGTCGAGGACCATCCCCGGCGACGAATACCACACGCGGCCAAGCGTGAGGCACTTGGCCCCCACGGAGCTTGCCTCCCGGCCCACTGCGTGGGTACACCGGCCGATGATTGACAGTTTTACCGCGAGCGGTTCGGAATGAAACTTTCGTGTGTTTCGTGTATTTCGTGGTTGCCTCTCTTCGTAATGTGTCGAAACCACGAAACACACGAAACACAAGCTTGCCAGCCGCCGCGCGAACGGCGATAATCGGAACCAAGTTTCGTCGTCGCCAACTCCGACGCCGCAGGGCCATCATGCACGAGTCGTTCGACCCCTATCGGAAATGGTTGGGTATCCGCTCACCGGAACGCCCGCTCAACCACTATCAACTCCTCGGCTTGGAGGCGTTCGAGGACGATCTCGAAACCATCTCGAATGCCGCTGAACAGCGGATGACCTTCGTCCGCACGCTGGCCCTCAGCCAATACGCCGACATCACGCAGCGCGTGCTCAACGAATTGGCCTCGGCCAAGGTCTCCTTGTTGAACCCCGACAAGAAGCTCGCCTACGACAAACAGCTTCGGGCCCACATGGCCGCCGCGGCTGCGCCGCCGGTCGCAACGCCCCAGCGCCCGCCTGTCAGCCCGCAACGGCCGATTGTCTCGCCACCAACTGTATCCGTCCGCTTGCCGCCACCCGCTCGTATCGCGCCCCCTCGTACTGCGCCGCCAGGTATTGCGCCGCCACGCCCAGCGGCCGAGTTCGAGCCGGCGCCAATGCCGCTCATGCCGGACCTGCCGCCATGGTCGGGAGCGCCCGCGGTCCGACATCGACCATCGCCCTTAGCGACGCGGCGCGCGCGAGGCCGGAGTGCGTCTATGCGACTGTGGCCTTTTGCCGCCTTTGGTGGGCTATTGGCGGTAATCGTTCTGGTCGGGGTCATTAGCGTCGTCACGGCGCTGCGAAAGCAAGGCGGCGGGGATGTGGCTCGCGTCGCACCTGGCCAGCCAGCCCCTAAACCGGCGTCCACCGACCCGAAGCCGACACCAAGACTCGACCCGTCGCCGCGCGAATCACCGCGGGAAAACCTGCCTCCGAACGTCGAAATCGTGAATGTCGAGCCGGAGGCGCCGGAAGCAGGCGGCTCGCTCACAGTTCGTGTGTCAGGCCGCGATCCGGAAGACGATGCGATCACCTTCGAGTACCGAACTGGCCCCGACTCGCCTTGGCAGATCGCGACTGATGGCCGGGTGCTATTGGCCAAGCTTGAAAGAGGTCCATTGACGTTGGAAGTTCGAGCCCGCGA
>DATKSN010000275.1:0-30879 GCA_035531595.1 Pirellulales bacterium
CTAGCCCGGATTATTCATGGTCCCGTAGCTGGCTTCGCAAGAAGTCAGGCCGTGGACACGAGTTACGCCAGAATTCTTGCGAATTCTGCTACAGCACAGTGCGCGAGTTCCTCCCCGGACCATGAATAATCCGGGCTAGTGCCACGCTACGTGATACCCCACGATGGCCTCGACGATCCCCGCCATCGTATACTCGCCGGCCTCCACCGCCGGCTCGAAGCCGAGTTCGCGTAAGGTGCCGCTGGTGACGGGGCTGATGCTCGCCAGCCTGGCCTTGCGGAGCTGGTCGCCGAACATCGCCGCCAACGAGCGGGCAATGGCCGAGCTGGTGACCGTCACCCAGTCGATCGTGCCGGCCGACAACTCCGCGGCGACCTCTGGTTCGGGCGCGAGGACGTCGCGGCTGCCATAGACCACGATTGGCTCGACCTCACCGCCCGCGGCGCGCAACTGCTCGGCCAGCACCTCGCGCCCGCGGCTGGCACGCGCCAAAAGGAACCGCCGGCCCGCGGCGCCGCCAGCCAGGGCCTGGGCCAGCGCCTCGGCTCGGAACTCGTCAGGCACGACGTCGGGCCGTAGCTTGTAGCCGGCCAAGGCGTCGGCCGTGCCAGGCCCGATCGCCGCCAGCTTCAGCGGCCCCAGCCGGCGTAGATCGCCATGCCGTTGGCAGAGCCGATCGAGTAGGTAGTTGACGCCGTTGGCACTGGAAAACACGAGCCAGTCGAACTCAGCCAGCCGTGCCAGCGCCGCATCGACCGGCTGCCAGTCGTCCGGCGCCGTAATGTCAATCGCGGGCTGCGCCAGTACGTCGGCGCCCAACTCGCTCAGCCGCTCGTAAAGCGATTCGGCGCGCGCCGGCGGGCGAGTGACCATCACGCGCACGTCGAACAACGGCCGATGGGTGAACCAGCTCGATCCGGCCGCGAGGGCCGCGACCTCGCCGACGACGACGAGCACCGGTGGACGAAGTTGCCTAGCCGCGATCTCGTCCGCCACGCGAGAAAGCGTCGTGCGAACGGTCGCCTGGTCGGGCCAGGAGCAGCGGCGGACGATGGCCGCCGGCGTGTCGGCCGGCTTGCCGCCGTCCATGAGGGCCTTCGTCCAATGCGGCGCGGAGGTCAATCCCATATAGAACACCAGCGTGCCGGGAAAACGGGCCAGCGCGTGGTAATCGAGCGCGGGCGAGTTCTTATCGCGGTGCTCTTGGCCCGTGACCAGGGCCAGGGCCGAGGCCGCGTCGCGTTGGGTGAGCGGGATGCCGGCGTAACTGCCGCATGCCAGAGCGGCGGTGATGCCGGGCACGATCTCAAAGGCGATGTCGGCCGCGGCAAGGGCATCGATCTCCTCGTGGACGTGGGCGAAAACGGCCGGATCGCCCGCTTTGAGCCGCACCACCGTCTTGCCGGCGCGTGCTTCGCGCACGAGCCGTTCGTTGATCTCGCTTTGGGGCACGATCCGGCCGCGCCCGTGGCGACCCAGGCAGACCGCTTCGGCCCCGCCGCGGACGTGGTCGAGAACCCGCGGATTGACCAGGTAATCGTAGAGCACGACGTCGGCCCGCCGCAGGCATTCGACGCCGCGAAGCGTGATCAGGCCGGGGTCGCCCGGCCCCGCCCCCACAAGGTACACCCGGCCGGAAGTCGATTGGGCATTGGGCATGGAAGTTGTCATGGCGCTCGAAATGGTTACAATGCGAATATGGCTGACAAACCTCCTCGCGAGCCGATTCCACCCGCCAAGCGGCGCATGCTGCAGCAATGCTTCGAGCACGGCAGTAAGAGCTCGGCCCAGGGCCAATTCGATTATGCGGACCAGATGTTCACGCAGTGCGTCGTGGGCGATCCGAGCAACCCGATTTACGTCGGGAATTTCATCGGCAACCTGCACAAGAAGTATAACAACAACAAGAGCGGCGCGAAACTGGCCTCCGTTCGCGGCACGACGATCAAGGGCTCGGTCAAGAACTCGGTTCGCAAGAAGGACTGGACGGCCGTTATCACCAGCGGCCTGGAGATGCTCAAGCTCAACCCCTGGGATGCGTCGACCCTGGGCGACATGGCCCAGGCCTGCGAGCAACTCGGCTACGACGAGTGCCAGATCATCTACCTCTCGTCGGCGGTCGACGCCGATGTCCGCGACCCCGATGCCAACCGCCTGTTGGCGCGGGCCTTGGGCCGGCAGGGCGAATACGACAAGGCCATCGGTTGCTGGACCCGCGTGCTGCAAGCCAAGCCCAACGATGAAGAGGCCCAGCGGGCCATTCCCGGCTTGACCACCGAAAAGACGATTGAGAAAGGGGGCTACGAAAAGGCCGAATCGAGCACGGAGGTAATGGCCGACAAGCAGGCCCAGGCCGAGCGGCAGGGCAGCGCCGGCCCGCGCGCCGCGCCTGAACAGCAGCTCGAACGGAAGATCGCCAAGGATCCCGGAAACACGTCGCTCTACCTCGAACTGGCCGACCTGTACCTCAAGGTGGAACAGTTCGACGAGGCCGAGAAGGTGTTCGAGCGCGCGCTGGCGGCCTCCGGCGGCAGCATCGACATGCGCGAGCGCCTGGAAGACGTCCAGCTCCAGCGCGCGCGCAAGCAGGTGGCCATCGCCGAAAAAAGGGCCTTGGCCGAAAAGACGGACGAAGCGGTCAAGCTGGTGCAGCAGATGAAGGCCGAGCTGAACGCCAAGGAACTGGAAGTCTATCGCGCTCGTTGCGACCGGTATCCCAACAACCTGGGCTATCGCACCGAACTTGGCTTGCGGCTGTTCAAGGCGAAGAACTTTCAGGAGGCGATCAAGGTGTTTCAAGAAGCCCGCGGCGATCTGAAACGCAAGGGCATGGTGCTCTTTTACCTGGGCGCTTGTTTCGAGTCGATCAAACAATACCGCCTGGGGTTGAGCAACTATGAATTGGCGATTGAGGAGATCGGGCAGCGCGATCCAGAAACTCTCAAGCAAGCCCTGTACCGGGCCGGGGTGGTTGCGATGGACCGTCTCAAGGATCCGGAAAAGGCGGAGCAGCACCTGACGGTGCTGGCCGGGCTTGATTTCAGCTACAAAGATGTTTCGGAACGGCTGGACAAACTTCAGAAATTACGCGAAGATGGGGACGATTCGGCCTGACCGATTTTGACATCCACTCCACCCCGCCGCCATTGCGAACATGCCCAATACCGCCAGTGCCAAGAAACGCCATCGTCAAAGCCTCGTTCGCCGCACACGCAACCGCGCCGCCCGCGCGACCCTGAGGACGCTGGTGCGCCAGGTTCGCGACGCCGCCTCGGCGGGAAACGTCGAGGAAGGCGAAGCTCGCTTTCGCGTGGCCGCCAAGAAGCTCGATCAGGCCGCTTCACGCAAGGTGATTCACGCCAACGCGGCGGCGCGCGTCAAGTCGCGGCTTTCCGCCGCGCTCAAGGCCGCGAAGCCGAAAACGCCCGCATAGCGTGGCCCCTTGGTTCTGTAGGGAACGCCCTCCCTCCGTGGCGTTCCGTGAAGCGGGTCCGACGTCTTCCGGCAGGACACGGAAAGGCGTAGGGCCGTATGATGTTGACGAACTGGGGATTCTTGAGATAGCCGGTGTACCAGTGCCGGCGGCCTACGTAGGGAATGACGTCCAGACCGTACATCGCAGGACCAAGGGGGAATGCCCGGCTCACGCAGCCAGCTCGCCGTTCTGGTCGCGGCGTTTGACCATCGTGACCTCGTTGCCGGTCTCGTTGAAGCTGACCTGGTCCATGAAGGCCCGCATCAACACCAGTCCGCGGCCACCCTCGCGGACCACCGCGGACGGATCGGCCACATCGGACGGCGGCGGCACGGCGAAGCCGCGGCCATCGTCGCGCACAACGAAGCGAGCTTCGTCCTTGGACACTTGCACGCGGACGAAAATCCTGCGATCGCAATACGGCGGCTGGCCGCGGCGCTGCTCCAGCAGGCCGGCGCTCATGCCGCGCAGCAAGTTCGCGCGATCTTCCTGCATTTCCTCGAAACCCAGCTCCAAGTTGCCGCGATACAACGCGTTGAGCAAGGCCTCTTCCAGGGCCACCCCCACTTGGACGCGGCCGGTGGCGTCGCAAAGGCGCATGCGCTCCACGATCTGTTGCACCGCGTCGACCAGCGGATCGATCAGCGCGGCGTCGTTCTCAAGGAACAGGGCGAATTCGGCCCACACGAGGCAGTCGGTGAGCCGGTCGTAATTACGGTCGGCCCGCGAGATCGCCATGACTTGTTCGACCGTGTCGAGCAGGTATTCAGCAAGCTGCGACTTGGGGACGTAGCTCGCCGCGCCTTCCTCGAGCGCCTCGACGGCCAACTCCTCGCTGCCGTGCGCGGTCATCAGGATCACCGGCACGCGCGGGTAATGGGCCCGGATGGCCTTGATCAGCGCGAGGCCGTCCATCTCGGGCATCTGCAAGTCGGTCACCACCGCGTCCGGAAGACCCTGCTTCATCCTGGCCAGGGCGTCGGCGCCGTTCTCGGCGGTTTCGACCGCGAGCATCGTCCCCTTGCCCAACAGACCGCCGACCAGGCGGCGATCGACGGCCGAGTCATCGACGACAAGCACGGTTGGCATACGGATGGTCCCTTGAGCACTAAAACTCCAAGTAAACTTGATTCCGTCAGTAGAATGCGCGGCACGGGGCGAGTCAAGCGGCGCGGGGAGACATTTGGGGCCACGTCGCGGGTCGTGGTAGCAGTCGACTTCCCAGCGTGCCGATCAAGGTTGTATCGATCGCACCAAAATCCCCGTCGCGCGGAATAGCGGTTTCGTGTTGCGTTCCGTAGTCACCAACTCCGCCGACGTCGCTCGCTTGGCGGCTGCGACGTGCAAGGCGTCAACCGCCGAGAGCCCGGCGACGCACGCTTCGCTTTGGGCCTCCTCGACCAAAGTCCGCGACGAGTGGACGTGAGTTCGCACGCGCTCAAAAAACTCGTCGTAGAACTCGACCTCAGCCTGTCGTTCCTCGTAAATGGCTTTGGGGATAACTTCGAGCCGGACGAAGTCGCTGGAAATCAACCAACGGTTGGGTTCGTCGAGTATTTCCAAGGCGCGAATGGCAATCGCGTCGGTGCCGCGCGCGGCTGCGATCAACACCCCCGAATCGACGAATGTGCGAATCACGGCGCATCTCCGCCAACATTCTCCCCGCGCCGGGCGCGCACCTCAACGGCAATCTGATTCCAATCCAGCAATGATGCACCGCTCGCGACGATCTGCTGGCGCAATTCCCAAAGGCGTTTCCCTAGAGCGGTACGCGGGGTGAACGTGGCGCGCCGATTTCGTGCCTCGATTTCGCTGTCGTCGGGCTGGGAATCGCTCGGTCTTTCGGATGTGGTACTCATGATTCAGTCCTCCGGCTAGCCTGGGCAGTTATGATTCTACAAGACGGCCCCATCCCTAGCCAGTGGTCTTCCTTTAGGGCCTTTAGGGCCTTTAGGGGATTGCCAGCCGGTTCGCAATCCGTCACAACTTGACTTCATGGACACTCAAGTCTTCGACATCGTGGTGATCGGCAGCGGTCCGGGCGGCGAAGGCGCCGCGATGCAGGCCATCAAGCTCGGCAAGAACGTGGCCGTGGTCGAGCGCTTCGCGAAGATCGGCGGCGGCTGCACGCACTGGGGGACGATCCCGAGCAAGGCGCTTCGGCACGCCATCAACCAGACCACCAGCATCGTCAACAACAAGCTGTTTCGCGACGCCGGAATCTCGGCGAGCTTGTCGTTTCCCGACCTGCGGCGCGGCGCGGCGGCGGTGATCGAAAAACAGGTGGAAATGCGGCTGGGGTTCTACGAGCGCAACGGCGCGCCGGTGTTCCACGGGCATGCCCGCTTCCGCGATCCGAACACGATCGAGGTTTGCGACCAGCACGGCGGCCGGCGCGAGCTACGGGCCGCCGCCTTCGTCCTGGCCACCGGCGCCCGCCCTTACCGGCCACCCGACGTCGAGTTCGGCCACCGCCGCGTCTTCGACAGCGATACGATCCTCAATCTGGATCACACGCCGCGCTCGATCACCATCTACGGCGCCGGCGTCGTCGGTTGCGAGTACGCCTCGATGTTCCGCAACCTGGGCGTCAAAGTGAACCTGGTCAACACGCGTCAAAAGCTGATGGAGTTCCTCGACGACGAGATCATCGACGCCCTGAGTTACCACCTCCGCGACCGCGGCGCGATCATCCGGCACGGCGAGTGCTACGAGCGCGTCGAGCCGCTGGACGATGGCGTGGTCGTTTACCTCAAAAGTGCGAAGCAACTCAAGACCGACGTCCTGCTTTGGGCCGCCGGCCGCACCGGCAACACCGACGACATGGACCTCGGGCCGATCGGTATCGCACCCAACCACCGCGGCCAGATCGAAGTCAACGAGCATTTTCAGACGGCCGTGCCGCGCATCTACGCCGTCGGCGACGTGATCGGCGCCCCGGCGCTGGCCAGCGCCGCGTACGTCCAGGGGCGGTACGCCGCGGTGCATCTGATCAACGGTTCGTGCGACCGGGCGTTGATCAGCGACATTCCCACCGGCATTTACACGACTCCCGAAATCAGTTCGTTGGGTAAGACCGAGCGCGAATTGACCGCCGCCGGCGTGCCCTATGAGGTCGGCCACGCGATGTTCAAGCACCTGGCGCGCGCCCAGATCATCGGCGAGACGGTGGGGATGCTCAAGCTGCTGTTCCACCGCGAGACGCTACAGATCCTGGGGATTCACTGTTTTGGGGCCAACGCCTCGGAGATCATCCACATCGGCCAGGCGATCATGTCGCAGCCCGGCGAGCAGAACTCGTTGCGATATTTCATCAATTCGACGTTCAACTATCCCACGATGGCCGAAGCCTACCGGGTCGCGGCGCTGAACGGGTACAATCGGGTGGCGAGCGGGGGGCGTTAGCCCCCTGTTTGCCACGTCATAGGTCATTGGTAACGCGGCGGCGCCGCACTGGGCCGCAACCCAACGCGGCGGCTCGCTTTGTGGCGTTGGTTTCTAGATCGAAAGTGGCCGCACTCCCACCGTCCGCCTCCGCCTCGGGCGGCCGGCGGGGCGACAATCTAGGCCGCGGCTTCCAGCACTTCGCGCCAGCGGCGCGGTACGCCGCGGTAAGCCGTCATGTAGCTTTCTTCCAGGGGCACGCTGACGTAGATGTCGGGCGTGAGGAATAACGGCATGGCTTTCAATGGGTCGCCCACCGCGATGGGTTCCACATAAGCGGTCTTCGTCAGGCCGGCGGAGTACGCGGCCAGCGTCAGTGGTTTGTCAGTCGGAGCGGCATACGACTCGTCACCGAGCTCCGCCCACAATTCCCCATGGACCCCGTTTGGATCGCGCGGTGTTGGTGGGAACAGGTCGGCGATCAAGAGATGCCGGCCCTGCGCCAGGGTGGAAACGGCCTTTGCCAGAAACGCTTGCCAGACTCTCTTGCCGGATTTGTTCCCCGGCGAAACGACCTCGATCAAGGCCACAACCCGATCGTCGCTGCTGTGCTTGATGGCCACCTGCCGGCGCCGCGCGGCGTAGTGGTCCATTTCCAGCGATGCGGTATGACGGACTTCTGGAGGGGCCTCGGTGACGGCGGTCCCGCCGCGGAGTTCGCCGACGTCAGGCAAGTCGTCGTCAGGTTCTTGTCGTAGCGTAAGGATATCCGCCGTCATGCCGCCCGCCACTTGCTCGACCTGGGCGTAGTAATCGGCAGGCAGAATTCCGTCGTTGAGACGGATCTTGATCTCTGGAATCCAAGTACAGTGAAAATCGTGAAATGTCCCGGCACTCACGCGGGTCCAATCATGCACGGGCATCGGCGCGCCTCCCCGTTGGTTAGAATCAGGATTCGATCAAGATTCCTGCGACAATTTCCCCTACAAGTACATATTGATCAGGTTTTCGATCATCTCTTGCCGGCCGCTGACGTTGGGTGTGATTTCCCCCTGGCCGATCATGTACTTCTCGAGCGAGGCGAAACCGTGCTTGCCGGCCTCGATCTCGGCGCCCACGCCCGCGTCCCAAGAGGCGTAGCGATCTTTCACGATCTTCGCCAGCGCCCCCTCAGCGCGGATCGCGGCGGCGATCTTCAACCCTCGGGCGAAGGCGTCCATGCCGCCGATGTGCGCGTGGAACAGGTCGAGGGGCTCGAAGCTCTCGCGGCGTACCTTGGCGTCGAAGTTGACGCCGCCCGGCGCCAGCCCGCCGTACTTGAGGATCGACAGCATGCACTGCGTGGTCAGGTAGATGTCGGTCGGAAATTGGTCGGTGTCCCAGCCCAGCAGCAGGTCGCCCGTGTTGGCGTCAATCGAGCCCAGGAACCCTTGATGCCCGGCGTATTCGAGCTCGTGCTGCATCGTGTGGCCGGCCAGCGTGGCGTGGTTCGTCTCGACGTTCATCTTCACTTTGTCGGCCAGACCGTAGCCACGCAGGAAGTTGATGCAGGCGGCGCAGTCGAAGTCGTACTGGTGCTTGGTCGGCTCCTTCGGCTTCGGCTCGAACAGGAACTGGCCGCTGAAGCCGATTTCCTTGGCGTAGTCGACGGCCATGTGCATGAAGCGGGCGAGATGGTCGAGCTCGCGCTTCATGTCGGTGTTGGCGAGGTTCATGTACCCCTCGCGCCCGCCCCAGAACACGTAATTGGCGCCGCCCAGTTCCTGGGTGACTTCGATCGCCTTCTTCACCTGCGCGGCGGCATAGGCGAAGGCGTCGGCGTTCGAGCTGGTCGCGGCGCCGTGCATGAAGCGCGGATTGCTGAAAAGGTTGGCCGTGCCCCACAGCAGCTTGATACCGGTGCGTTCTTGCTGGTCCTTGAGCACCCTCACCACGGCGTCGAGGTTCCTGTTCGTTTCGGCCAGGTTCGCTCCCTCGGGGGCCACGTCGCGGTCGTGGAAGCAATAGTAGTCGGCGCCGAGCTTCTCCATGAACTCAAAGGCCACCAAGGCGCGATTCTTGGCGTTCTCGACCGAGTCGAGTGGGGTCTCCCAGGGCCGTTTCATCGTGCCGGGCCCGAACGGGTCGCTCCCAGTCCCGCGGAACGTGTGCCAGTAAGCCACGCTGAAGCGGAAGTGGTCTTTCATCGGCTTGCCTTCCACCCGTTCGTCGGGCTGGTAGTGGTGAAACGCCAGCGGATTGCGGCCCTTGGAACCTTCAAAGGGAATTTTTGCGATTTCGGGAAAGGCAGGCATCGGCGGGGGCTCTCGAGGAAGCGGACTGGACGAGACGGAAAACCCACAGCATGCCAGATCGCGGGACGGGAGGCAACGGGGGGAAGCCGAGGCTTTCGGGAAACTGAAAAGCAGCGGGGGGGCAACCACGGATCGCACAGAAGCAGGCCGAAGGCAACCACAGATAACGCGGATAACTCAGATAGCACGGATGGGGGAGAAAAGGTTGCGGAGTCGTTCAGTGACGCTCACGTCGCGCAGGTGCTGGGCTATCTGGCGATCACCGACCTCAAGCTCGGATTTTCATTGGGTTCAGGTGGTCCTGCGCACGATCCAATCTCCCAACGTCGGCCATAGTTGTTGCAGGGCAAACAACAGCCGAGCGGAACGCGGAAAGATCAACTCGGTTCGGCGGCGTTCGCAGGCGCGAAGGATCGCGGCGGCCAGCGTTTCGGGCCGAATGGCCCGCGTCCGCACGCCCGCGCCGGGCAGCTCGGCGCTGGGCGGCAGACCCGTCAGGTCGTCGCCGCGCGCGGCGCGCTGGCTTTCACTGCGAGGAAGGTCGCGAGCGATCGGCCCAGGACAGACCAACAGCACATGCAATCCTTGCGGCCCCAGTTCCAATCGCAATTGCTGCGTATAAGCCGAAACGGCGAACTTCGTGGCGGGGTAGGCGCCCATGAACCGCGTCGCCGACTTGCCGGCCAGCGAGCCGATGTTCACCAGGTGACCTCGGTTCGCCGTCAGGTGCGGCGCCGCGGCGCGCGTCGTGCGGACCAGCCCCAGCAGATTCAACTCCATCAATTCGCGAAAATCGTCGGCCGTGGTTTCGAGCACGGCCCGGCGCATCGAGCGGCCCGCGTTGTTCACCAGCAGGTCGAGCCGGCCGAACTGGTCCAACGCGCGGGCGACCAGCCCCTCGACGTCATCCTGGCGCGTGACGTCGGTGGGCACGGCCAACACCTGTCGGCCGGCCCGGCGCAATTCGTCGGCCGCGGCCTCTAGCGCCTCGGCGCCGCGCGCGGCGATCGCCACATGGGCGCCCGCGTCGGCCAGCGCCGCGGCGATTTCCCGCCCCAGGCCGCTCGATCCGCCGGTCACGATCGCGGCTTTACCTTGCCAGTAACCCATTCACGTTCCGACCTCGTACCCGGCGCGCGGCGCGCGGCTCAACATGGTGTTCGCCTCCGCGTCGTCAACGAACTCCTCGCGGGCGGCGTTCCAGGTCAGCTTGCGTCCCAGCCGCAGCGAGATGTTCGCCAGGTGGCAGGCGCTCACCGAGCGGTGCTGGCTGACCACGTCCGAGATCGGCCGGGCCCGGCTCTTGACGCAGGCGAAGAAGTTGCCCATGTGGTCGTTGCTCTCGTAAAGCTTCGTCGCGTCGGCCGGTAGCGGATGGGTGGCCAGATCCTCGACCGGCTTGCCCGTGATTCGGCCGCGGTTGACATAGAGCCGCCCGCCGTCGCCTTCAAACAACACCCCCTCGTCGCCCAGCACGACCTCGACCAGCACGTCGTTGGGGTAGATCAGGTCGACCGTGAAATCGGCGGCCGTGTTGAACGAGCGGGTGGTCTTGGCCGCGAGAATCCGCTCGCGCTCCTTGGCGTCCATCTTCCCTTCAACCGTGATGGGTCCCGAATCGTCGACGCCCATCCCCCAATGCGCGATGTCCATGTGGTGAGCGCCCCAGTCGGTCATGATCCCGCCGGAGTACTCGTACCACCAGCGGAAATCGTGGTGGCAACGCTCGACGCAGAATTCGTGGGCCGGGGACTGGCCTTGCCAGAAGTCCCAGTTCAAGCCGGCCGGCACGGGCAGCGTGGCGAAAGGGCCACCCGTCTTTGTCGCGCGTGGCAACGAGACCGTGACCTTTCGCAACTTGCCGACGCGGCCGTTGCGGACCAATTCGCAAGCCTGCCGGAACTTCGCGTCGCTGCGCTGCTGCGTGCCCACCTGGAAGACACGGCCCGTTTCCAGCACCGCCTTGACCAGCAGTTTTCCCTCGTTCACCGTCAGCGTGAGCGGCTTCTCGCAGTAGACGTCCTTGCCGGCCCGCACAGCGGCCAGGGCGATCGGCACATGCCAGTGGTCGGGCGTGCCGATCGTCACGGCCTGAATGTCGTTGCGATCGAGCAGCTTGCGGTAGTCGTCATGGATCTCGGCCTTGCCGCCGAACGCCTCGCGAGCGCGCTGGGCATGGCCGCGATCGACGTCGCAGACGGCCACGATCTCGCCGAACCGGCGCGCGCCGTGGGCGATGCCTGTGCCTTGTCCGCCGACGCCGATCGCCCCCAGAACGAACTCCTTCTTGGGCTCGTCCGCACGCGAGGAGTTGGTAAACCAATAGGGAACGGCCGTCCCGGCGACGGCCAAGCCGGCCGTGGTCTTGAGGAACCCGCGGCGGCTCGAACGAAAACGATTCATGCGCAACTCCTCGGCAAACGCGAAAAGGGAGGGGAAAACAATTCCGACAGTCCCAGTTTAACTCCCCCATCGGCCGTTCGCCAGCGTGGTGGCTGGGGCAGAGCCTAAGCGATGCCCCGGCCGGGGCATCGCTTAGGCACTGCCGCCAGCCACCGCGTTCTCGTGGCAAAACGCCTCATTGTCGGCCGCGTGACGTATAACCCATTCGTTCCGATAGGCCCCTTACCGGTCAACCGCTTCGAACCGCGTGACTTCCCAGCGGACCTCGTAAGGGGTTCCCAGCACGAATCGCTCGTACCGCCGCGGATAGCCGAGTTGGGCATCGAAGACGGCCCACATGACAGCCCGCGCGCCAGGCTGGCCGAACGCGCCGTCCGGTCGATCGGCCAGGTCGAGTTCCTGCTGGAGCGTGTCGAACATGCCGGGCACGGTCCAAGTGTCCCAGGTGCGGCGCTGAGGCGACACGTCGTTGCGCGTGACCTGGGTCGGTTTCCCGGAACGGACTTCGACGCGAAAACGGCCCGATTGCCGGCCGCCGATTTCGACATCCAGATCGTAGTCGCTCGGTCCCTGTTCGTCCCAAAGGCGCTGCGCGGCAGCCAGATCGTCGGCCGTCAACGGCGGCAATGCGCTTCGATTGCGCAGTACCAGCGCCACTCCAATGATTCCCAACAGCGTGGCGACGGACCCCAACGCGCAGCCGGCCGCCAGCCGTTTCAAGTTCCCCGTCATCGACTCGACCCCAATCTCCCGCCCACTGCCTTCTGCCCTCCTGCCTACTGCCCCACCCCCCTGGCCAGCGCGCCGTGGCTTCAGTAAACTGTGGTCATCAAAACCCACTTGGGCATGATCTTTCGACCGGCGGCGTATCCAAGCGGCCGGCGGTATTGTGGCCGCCGGCCTGGGACTTCGTCAACCAACCACGTTCTCGCCGCGTTATGACGACTTCGCACACCGCCCTGGGCGTCCGCACCAAGATCATCGCCACGGTCGGCCCGGCCTGCCGCGCGGCCGACCAACTGACCGCTTTGATTCAGGCCGGCGCCAATGTGTTCCGTCTGAACATGGCTCATGGCGATTTGAACGAGCACGAGGAAACCTTGGCGTCCATCCGCGAGGTCAGCCGGCAGCTTGGCCGGCCGATCGGTGTGTTAGCCGACTTGGCCGGCCCGAAGATTCGCCTGGGTGAGCTTCCCGAGGGCCTCGTCGATTGCGGCCAGGGAAGCGACTTGCGGTTCGTCCGCGGCGACGTCGCCGAGCGGCCCGGCGAACTGGTGTGCTCCTATGAACGGTTGATCGACGAGTTGGCCGTGGGCGACCGGATCATGCTGGCCGACGGCACGGTCAGCCTGCTGGTGGAGGAGCTTGCGGCGGAATTCGCCCGCTGCCGCGTCATCCAGGCCGGCAGGGTGCGCAGCCGGCAGGGCGTCAATTTGCCGGGCGTGAGGATCGGGCTTCCGGCCATGAGCGACGACGACCGCCAGCACGCCGTTTGGGCCGCGCGCAACCTGGTCGATTTCGTCGGCCTGTCGTTCGTCCGGTCGCCCGACGAAGTCCGCGAGTTGAAGCATCTCTTGCGCAGCCACAAATCGCAGGCCATGGTCATCGCCAAAATCGAAAAGCAGGAGGCGCTCGACCGGCTCGACGACATCGTGGCGGCGGCCGACGGCGTGATGGTGGCCCGCGGCGACCTGGGGGTCGAAATCGACATTGCCCGCACGCCGGTGGCGCAAAAACAGATCGTGGCCACCTGCAACCGATATCAGAAGCCGGTGATCATCGCCACCCAGATGCTCGACAGCATGCAGCACTCTCGCTATCCGACGCGCGCCGAGGTGACCGACGTGGCCAACGCGATCCTCGACGGTTGCGACGCTTGCATGCTATCGGGCGAGACGGCGATGGGCGAGTTCCCCCAGGACGCGGTCGAGATGATGAGCCGCATCGCGTTGGCCACCGAGCCGTTGTTGCGCGAGCGTCCGCCGCGGCCTCTCGCGGACCATTCGGTCGAGGACTTGCACCGCGTGACGCAGGCGGTGGTTTATGGCGTGCAGTTCATCGCCTCGCAACTCGACGCGAAGCTGGTGGTCGTGGCGACGCACAGCGGCGCGACGGCGCTGGCCCTGTCGAAGCTGCGCAGCCATGTGCCGATCGTGGCCGTCACCGAGTCGGAAGTCGTTTCGCGGCAGATGTGTCTGTTGTGGGGCGTCACGCCCCTGGAAGGCGCTCCGACCCGCGCCAGCGTGCAGCTCATCAAGTTCATTGAAGAGTGGGGCCGCCGGGAGGGTTGTCTCTCGCCGGGCGACCATATCCTGCTGATCAGCGGCATCGGGCTGGTCGCCACAGGCCACAACATGCTCGTCGTGCATGAGGTGATGACGGCGGCCACGTAGGGTGGGCATCGCCCACAACGAACGCGGGCTGAAGCCCACGCCACGACGCCCCTCACTCGGTCGCGTGCCGGACTTCGTTCCAAAGGCGCAGCGCCGGGTCGCTGAGGTCATGTTCGTAGCCCAGCACGCTCAGGGCGGCCGTATCGAGCACCAGGCAGCGGCCGACCGCTGGTTCGAGCCCGAGCCAGCGCGCGGCCAGGACGCGAAAGAAATGGCCGCTCGAAAACACCAGCACGTCGGCGGAAAGCGAGCGCAGCCGGCTGATCACGCGGTCGGCCCGCGCGCCGATTTGCGGCACGGATTCGCCGCCCGGACACCCATCGCGGAAAAGGTGCCAATCGGGCCACTTCTCGCGGATGTCGGCGGTCGTGATGCCTTCGAAGTCGCCGTAATTCCATTCGACCAGATCCTGGTCGATCTCGGCGAGGGCGCCGAAGCCGGCCAATTCGCAGGTTTGCCGGGCCCGCGCGAGAGGGCTACAGAAGACCCGAGCCGGCGAAATGCCTCGCAACCGTTGGCCGAGCCGGCCGGCGTTGCGCGCTCCGCGCTCGGTCAATGGCAGATCGGTCACACCGGTGTGTTGTCCGGTGATCGTCCAAGCCGTTTCGCCGTGACGGGCAAGGTAGATCTGGGGTAGTCGCTGGGGCATATCGCTCAATTCTTTCTGCGAAACAACCATACAAATCCGTGCGGCACTCTCCACCTTAACGCGGCTCGAGCCCCGTCGCAACCACTACCACCACTACCCGTCGCCGCTGGGCACGAGTGAAAAAGCGTGGTATCATAGTCACGGCCAGAACGTCGTCGTTCGGGGCTCAACATTGGTCCGCGAGGCCGATCCAGTGAACCAGGCAGAGCTGCGGTTGATGGCGCAGGAAAGGATTCTCGACGCCGAGGCCCTGATCAATGGCAACCGCTGGGCCTATGCCTATTACGTGGCCGGGTATGCTGTCGAGTGCGCTCTGAAGTCGTGTATCCTCGCCCGGATGGTCCACACCGGCGGTGTCTTTCAAGACAAGAAGTTCGCCGAGTGGTGTTGGACTCACGACTACGGCGAGCTCGTCGACCTTGCCGGCCTGACCGACGATCTCAATGCGAACCTCGCTGCCAACGCGGCGTTCGTGGCCCACTGGGGAAACGCCAAGCAGTGGAAGGAAACGAGCCGCTACGAGCCAAAGACGGAAGTCGAGGCTGTGTCGCTTTACGCCGCAATTACAAACGACCCTGACGGGGTGCTTCGATGGATACGGAATTATTGGTAGACAATCGGATCGACGACGGAAGAAAGCTCATCGCTGAACTTGTCCGCGATGGCTTCGACGTTACGGTGGCTTTCTGGATTCTGACCAGCGAAGAGGGACTGTGGCATCTTTACATTGGGTCTACGTCAGCCGAGGCGGAAAACATTGGTGACAACTATCGGCGCATTTACGCTTGCCTGCGCCAAGTTCCCAATCCGTCGGTTTCTTTTTCCGAGATCAATCTCGTTCATCCCACGAACCCGATCGCGCGCGACGCGATTGCGGCCCGCGACCGCTATCCAGGAAGAATCCCCACGCGGTATCGGGGAAAGCGGCTCGGCAACCTGACGGTCGACGAAGCGTACATCTACCCGCGAGCTTCAGGCGAGATGACGCGAAACGAGGTGCTGCAAACGGTCGCCAGCTTGATGAACCGCTCCGGCGCTCTACAACCCTCGGTGGTTACTTTCCGTGACGGGTCCGCGATCCAAGCGATTCCCGTTGGCATCGATCTGCATCCTCCCAGCACGGTTCGGGTGGCCTTCCATGACGTCGTTGCCGGCACGGATCGTGTCGTCCCAGCCGACGATGTGGTGAATATCCAGTGAGGGTCGATTTGTGGCAGTTGACCCAAGGCACCCTGTGCCGGATCAATGGTCGCCGGCTATTCGCCTTCCCGGGGCGCGTCGATGAACACGTCGAGTTGTTGTCCGACGTAGAGCGCGCGGTCGCGGGTGTCGATGCGGAAAATGACTTGCAACACGCGGGTATCGACCCGCTCGGTGTTGTCGCCGGTCAGCGAGCGCTTGGGAACGACATAGGGCTCGACCCGGACGAACTCCAGCGCGAACGGCTGGCCCGGAAGACCGCGCAGCGTGGCGGAGGCTTTGGCGCCGGGCTGAAAACGGTGGATGTCGTGCTCGTCGATGTCCACGCGCGCGTGCAGCCGCTCGACGTCGCCAATCACCACCAGCGCCTGGTTGGCCGGCGCGGCGACGAACTCGCCGGGACGCACGTTGACTTGCAACACCTCCCCGTCAACCAGCGCCCGGACGACCAGCCGCTCGAGCTCGGCCTGGGTCTGCTCGACCTGGGCCTCGGCCTGTTCGACCGCGGCTCGTTGCACCAGCATGTCGTATTGCCAGGTGCCCGCCTTGAGTAGATCGAACTGCGCCTTGACCCGCCGCAACTGGGCTTCGGCCATTCTCACGGCCTGCTGCTTGTTGACGACCTCTTCGGCGGTGACGACTTTTGGCATGTGTTTGGCGTTCAACTCCTGGGCACGTTCGAGCTGGTCGCGGCGATCAGCCAGGTTGGCCTCCATTTCCGACACCTGGGCCTCGGCCGCCGGCAGATCCTCGGGGCGCGGGCGGCGCTGGAGCTGGGTGAGCTGGGCCTCGGACGAGGCGGCGATGGCCGTGCGGAACTTCAACTCGGCCCGCTTCACGGCGTCGTCGAGCCGGAACAGCGCCTCGCCGGCGCGAATCCGCTGGCCCACTTTGACGTTGACCTCGACGACCACGCCGGCCTCCGGCGAGCCCACCGCGATGTTCTGGGTTTGAGGCTCGACCACCCCCGAACCGGCCACGGTGTCGGCGAACGCCTTGTGCGCCGGCTCGTTGGCCAGTGGCACCGGCGGCTCCTGGTGACGCGTCCCTTGCACATGCCATCCGGCGAACACGAGCAGGCCGAGGGCGACGGCGGGTAAAACGTATTTGGTGAACATCCCCACATCTCCTTTCAAGAAACCGTGCTTAGCCGCGGCGATGACTCGGCCGAATCGGCGGCGCTGGGCACCCCTGGCGTTTGCCGCCGGACGTCGATGACCTTGCCGTCTTCCATGCTCGCGATGCGGTCGCCAAACTCGACCACGCGGTTGTCGTGCGTGACCACCACCACCGCCCGCTGGGCCTCGAGCGCGACGCCGCGGAGTAATTCCATGATCGTGTGGCCCGTCCGCGCGTCCAGCGCCGAGGTCGGCTCGTCGCACACCAGGAGCTGAGGCTCGTGGATCAAGGCGCGGGCGATGGCCACCCGCTGCTGCTGGCCTCCCGAGAGCTTCGACGGCAGCGAGCGCAGCCGGTCGGCCATTCCCATGCGGCCCAACAACTCGATCGACTTGGAAAGCGCTTTTCGACGCGACCAGCCGGCCAGAATCAGCGGCACGGTCACGTTCTCGGCGGCCGTCAACGCCGGCAGCAAATTGAATTGCTGGAACACGAAGCCGACGTGCTCGCCGCGAAAGCGTACTTTTTGCCGTCCCGACAAGCGGCCCAAATGGGTTCCCAGCACGGTCACGCTTCCGGCCGTCGGCTCCATGATCCCGGCAATCACCGATAACAGCGTCGTCTTGCCGCAACCGCTGGGGCCCACCAAAAGCGTCAGTTCGCCGGCGAGAACATCGAGATCGACGCCCCGCAGCGCGCGGACCTGCGCGCCGCCGGCGCCGAAGTCTTTGGTGATCCCGCGACAGGCGATCGCCGTTTGTGGTGAGGTTGGGAACATGGACTGTTTTCTCGCACGCGTCGAGTTGGTGGGCGGTGCCCACCCTACGTGGCTATCCTTGGAACACGACGGCCGGTTCGAGCACCAGCACCTTGCGGATTGACAACAGGCTCGACAAGAGCGAGATCAGCACCACGGCGGCCCCCGTGCCGACGAGCACCGGCCAGGGCATGAAGAAGGCCAGCCGCGACGACCCTTTGGTCAGCTCGCCGAACACCGCGGCGCCACCAACGCCCAAGCCGTAACCGATCAGCCCCACCACCAGCGCCTGGAACAGAATCATCAGCACCAATCGCCCTCCGCCGCATCCCATCGCCTTCAGCGTGCCGAACTGTTTGATGTTTTCGATCGTGAACAGGTAAAAGGTCTGGCCGGCGATGGCCGTACCCACCAGGAAGCCCAGCAGCACCGTGATGCCGAAATTCACCGGGATACCCGTCTTCCGCAGGTAGTACATGACCGTCGTCCAAGCGAACTGTTGCCGCGACTGGGCTTGCAATCCCGTCTGGGCCTGGATGCGGCGGCAGACTTCGTCGAGGGCGATCCCCGCTTCGCCTTGGGCCAGGATGAACGAGAGCATCTTTCGTTCGGACGGCGCGAAAAACGTCGCCTTGCTGTAACGCGTGTAGATGATCGGAAACGTCTGAAACGTCCGCCGGGCCTTGCAGACGCCAACCAGCACCGCGCGGCGGTCGTTCATTTCGAACGTCTTGCCCAGCCTGATCGGCTCGCCGGGCCAGAGGAGATGGTATCCATCCACGTCCATGATGATCGCGTCGGAACCACGAAGGTCGGCCAACTTGCCGGCCACGATTTCGCGCGGGGCGCCCACCAGGGTGGCGTCGTCGAGGCCCAGCAGAATCACCTGCTGGAAGTTGCCGTCGGCGAGCCGCGCGCGGCTGAGGCCCTTGTAGAGCCTGACCGCCCACTCGACCCCCGCCACGCCACGCACCCGGTAAAGGTCGTTCTCCGACATCGGCTTGATGTCGTCGACGAACTGCACGTTGGGGTCCATCACCCAAAGGTCGGCCCCTTCGATGTCGAGGATCTGGCTCGTGGTCAGCAGCATCAAGCCGCAGAAAATCGAACTTTGCTGCGCGATCAAAAGCGACCCGAAGGCGATCCCCAGGATAATCCCCACGTACTTGCCACGGTTGCCGGTCAGCATTTTCCAGGCGATCCAGATCATGGCCGGCCTCCGTCGTCGCTCGGCGCGTCGTGGGTCGGCCAGGAGCACGCGACCGCCGGCACGCGCGTCGGCGAGGGTTCGCCGCCGAAGCCCGCCAGCACGGCGAGCGTCGAGCGGGTGATGTGGTCGGCCAGGTATTCCGGCTGGTAGCGGCTGTATTCGTCGGGCGGCACCAAGAGGCGAAGGATGGGCGCCGCCACGCGGAAATAAACGCACTGTCCGACGATGCCCAGCACGATGAGCCGCCGCTGCTGGTCGTCCACATCCGCGGCGAGCATCTCACGCACGATGGCCTGGAGCGGTTCGAAGTGCGGGCGGATGTATTCGCGCACAAGCTCCGTGCATGCGCCACTGGGTTCGAGCATCTCGCGCATCATCAACTGCCCGTGCCAATCGGAATTCGGATCGTCAAGCAGCCGCGTGAGGAACGTCTGGATGAAGCCGCGCAGCCTCGCTTCGGGCGGCGCATCGGCCGGCCATTGCGGCAACGGGACTTCCTCGGCCCGGCGGGAATGCGCCCGCTTCACACTCTCGATGTACAACCGCTCTTTGTCGCCGAAGTGGTAGTTCACGGCCGCCACGTTGGCCCCGGCCCGCTGGCAAATCTCACGCACCGTCGCGTCGCGGAAGCCCCTCTCGGCAAACACTTTGCCGGCCATTTCCATCAGCCGCTCTTTGGTAGGGTCGTGCTCGGTCATGGTGGAGTTGCTTTCGCCTCGCGAGTAAAACATCCGTTTGAATCAATCGTATCATACGCGCGTTTATCGACCGAGGCAAGCTGAATTTTCGCAATGATTGATTGCACGCCTCGCTGATCCAGGGCATACTGAGAGTCTATCCGAAAACTCACCGTGGGACGGCCTTCCTAGCCCGGATTATTCATGGTCCCGTAGCTGGCTTCGCAAGAAGTCAGGCCGTAGACGCGAGTTACGCCAGAATTCTTGCGAATTCTGCTACAGCACAGTGCGCGAGTTCCTCCCGGGACCATGAATAATCCGGGCGAGGCCGTCTTTTGCCGCGGACGGCCTGGAAAGAGGGTCGCCGTCATGTCAGCCGACCAAGAAATCAACCCGCACGGATCGGCCGGCGCCACTCCGTTCCAACTCGTACCTGAAGCGCCGCGAAGACTGTCTCTGGCCATCGCTTGGGCCGTGGTCGTGTCGATTGTCGGAGGCGTTGCGTGTGGGTGGCTGATTGGCGCCCTTGGCGAGATTGGTTCCGTGGGGCTTTGGTTCTTGGGGTTCTTGGCGGGAACCGTTTCACGCAAGCTGACGGTCGCGCCAAGCCGCGTCGCGGCCTGCTGCCAAGTGGCCGCCTGCATGCTGGCCATGGTGCTGGCCGAAGTCTGCTGGATTCACTGGAACACTCGACAAGGGCAAGGCGGCTGGTGGGTATCGGTGACATTCCTGCCGACATTGGTCAAAGAATACACCGTTGCCGCCTTCCTCGCGGCAATTTTTACCGCATTCGGCTGTTTCTCGGCCTACGGTATCGCCGACCGCCGCTATCGCCTGGTTCGCCAGTACCTTGATTGACATCAGCGATGGTCGAAAAACGCCACCTGGACCGTGCCCTGGTACGAAACCCGCAAGGAGATCATGTTCGCTCGGATCACCGGCGCCGCGATGCCTTCGGGCTGGTCGAACTCCCAGCGTTTTTCAGCGGCCTTCGCGTCGGGGGGCGCGGCGGCGGGAGTGTTGCCGGCGGGAGTGTTGCCGGCGGGAGTGTCGTCGTTGCGAGTGTTGCCGGTCAGTGGCTTCCGTGCCACGGTGCGTCGCTTCATGCTCCATCCCTGTCTGGTTGTGGTGCTATACCCGACGCGGCTGAGAATGAGATATTTTGTCACGAGAAGGATCCGTCAATCCACTGTTTCGGCAGGCTTGCTCTTGTTCTTTACCTTGCTTGCCTTTTCTTTGCTTTTCGCTTTGACGTCCTTCTCAATCTGCTCGGCCGCCTTCATGGCGGTCTGCAGCTTGTCCTCGGCAATCGTGCCGGTTTGGGCGAGCTGGTTCCAAGTCATGCCGCCGTTGAAATGCCAGGCGATGAGCTGTGCGATTTGCTGGTTGAATTTTCCCTGGGCAAAGCCTTCGAGCGTCGCCTTGACTTCGGGCTTTTTGCTGGTTTTTTCGATGTCGACCAGTGTGTAGGGCATGATTGGCAACGGATTGGGCTTGCCGAACTCCAGGCCGACGCAGGCGACGGGCACGATCCGCGTTTCGCCGGGTTGCAACGTCAACACCGGTCCCTTGGGCGGTTCGGTGTTCTTGGCCGCGGCGCGGCCGGTCGATTTTTTCTTTTTCGATACTTGGGGCGCCGCGCTCTGGCCGAGAACTCTCGTAACTCCCGCAACGGTTTGTGGTGGCGCGGTGCCGTAGGTCGCAAGGTATGCCGCGGCGCTGACGCCGGTCGGCATCGTCGGGGTGCCTGCGACGACCAGAGGTATTCGCACCTTGACGGGCTGGTCGGTCGTGTTGCCGATCGTCAGGCTTGCCAAGGCGGCGTTCTGCGGCACGAAGTGAACTTGCAGCTTTTTCTTCTTGACCGCCTCGAACAGGTCGTCCGCCCCCTCGCCGGATTCGGCGTCCACGCCCTTCTTTTCTCGTTTTCCGGCCTTGGTTTTTGCATTTTTCGGCGTTTCGACGGACGCCGGCTCGTCCCCCTCGTCGGACTCTTGGCCCGTGAGCAGCGCCGGAAACCAACCCAGCCACACCAGCAACGCGATTGTCAAACCAATCCGCCTCCGCATGACACGCCTCCTGTTTTCACGGTGGCTGGGGCAGAGCCTAAGCGATGCCCCGGTCGCCATCGAGCCGGGGCATCGCTTACGCTCTGCCACCAGCCACCACTTTCGTGACAAAATGTCTCATGATCGGCCATGTGAAGTATAAAGTATAAGATGCCAAGGGCAATGAGCCGCTTAGTACAGTGTTGTCGGCACAATCGGTATTGGCGCACTTTCCTGGCATTTTCGCACTCAGAGCTATCCGAAAACTCCCCCTGGGACGGCCTTCTTAGGCCGTCTTCCGCCGCGGACGGCCTGGGAAGGCCGTCCCACGACAGCGCGCCATCTCTTTCCGCGAGTTTTCGGATAGCTTCCAAGTACGAGGTTCGCCAAAAAGACCGGCCGACAGGTCAAGTTGGTGCAATCCTTGAGGGTAGAACGAAAATGCCGACCGAACCAGGGCTCGCAGGCGGCCCGGAAGGATGCGTTGTGAACCTACGGGAGGATCGTCGCGGGCTTAATGAAGCCGAGTACACCCGTGGGGCCGATGACCTGGTTGAAGAACAACTGGCGTCGATGGCGCGGCGAACGGATCGAATGTTCGCATGGTTGATGGGCCTGCAATGGATCGCGGCGGTGACGGCCGTGGCGTCGTTCTCGCCGCGGGCCGGGGAGGGAGTGCGGGCTCCGCTGATGAACGTCGACGTCGAGGGCGCCGCGCTTTTCGGCGGCGCGCTGGCCTGCCTGCCCATCTTCCTCGCGGTGGTCCATCCCGGCGGCGCCGTCACGCGGCATGTGATCGCCGTCGCTCAAGTGCTCTGGTCGGCGCTCTTGATCCACCTCACCGGAGGTCGAGTCGATATGCAGTTTCATGTGTTCGGCTCGCTGGCCGCCCTGGCGTGTTACCGGCGCTGGCGCGTGCTTTTGACGGCCACCGTCGCCGTCGCGCTCGACCATCTGTGCCGCGGAACCGGCTGGCCGGAAGCGACCTACGGCCTCGTGGCGACGGGTGGTTGGATGACGTTGGAGCGCGCGGGCTGGGTCTTGTTCGAAGTCGCGTTTATCGGGTTGTCGATACGACACAGTCTAATCGACATGCGCCGGCGCGCCGTGAGCCAGGAACTGATTGCCGAGCGTACGCGTGAGTTGGAACGGGCTTGTGGACAACTGAAGGCCAAGAACCGGGAACAGATCGCGGCCAACCATGAACTGGTCGCGTCGGAGACGCGCAGGCGCCGGGCCCACGAGGAGACCATCCATTGGCTAGTCAAAGTATCGCTCTACCGGGACGAGGAAACGGGCGCCCATATCCAACGCACGGGATGGTACAGCGAGTTGCTCGCCGCGTCGGCGGGCTGGCGGCGGGAATTAGTCGATCAGATTCGCCTGGCGGCGCCAATGCACGACCTTGGCAAGATCGGCATCCCGGACGCGATTCTGCGTAAGCCAGGCAAACTCACGCGCGACGAGATGGCCGTGATGCAGACGCACACGCTCCTGGGCGCCAAAATGCTCGCCGGATCGACGACGCCCGTGCTTCGCATGGCGCAAGAGATCGCCCTCTGCCATCACGAGCGGTGGGACGGCGGGGGATATCCGACGGGATTGGCCGGACTCGAAATCCCGGAAACCGCCCGCATCGTCGCGATCGTCGACTTTTACGACGCGCTCTCGCACGATCGCGTCTATCGTCCGGCGTTTCCCGAAGCGGAGGTCGTCAGGATGATGCGCGATGGCCGAGGCACCCACTTCGATTCGCGTTTGGTCGATATTTTCCTGTCGCTGCTACCCGAAATGCGCGCCATTGCCCAAGCGGTGCCCGACGACGAGGCGGAAGCGCCATTAGTAGGGAACGCCACGGAGGGCGTCCCCTACAAGTAGCTTGGCCTTGGGCGTGATCTTGCGTAGACTGAGATATGAGACATTTTGGCACGAGAAAGCGGTGGCTGGCGGCAGAGCCTAAGCGATGCCCCGGCTCGATAGCGACCGGGCCCCCTGAAACCGATCGGGATCCCCCCCATTCGTTGAGCCGAAGAGCCCCATGACCCACTCGCCGCTTACCTCCGCTGGCCGTTCGCTGCTCGACCGCCGCCGGTTTCTGTTCGACGCGGCGAGCGGTCTTGGTGGTATGGCGTTGGCGAGCTTGCTGGCCGAACAGGGCTTGCTGGCCGAACAGGGCGAACAGGGGCGCATCGACCCGGCGATTTTGCCCAATGCGCCGTTGCGCAAGCGGCCGCCGCATTTCGAGCCGCGTGCGAAGCAGGTGCTGGTGATCTTTTGCTCTGGGGCATGCAGCCATCTCGATACTTGGGACTACAAGCCCGAATTGATCCAACGCGACGGCCAACCCATGCCGGGCTTTGAGAAGCTGATCACGTTTCAAGGCCCGTCGGGCAATCTGGCCCGCAGTCCGTATGAGTTCAAGCCGCGCGGGGAGACGGGCAAGTACGTCTCCGAGTTGTTGCCGAATTTGGCCAAACTGGCCGATGAGATGTGCTTCATCCATTCGATGACCGCCAAGAGCAACACGCACGGGCCGGCCGAGAACCAGATGAGCACGGGCTTTACGCTCGACGGTTTTCCCAGCATGGGCTCATGGGTCTCGTACGCCCTGGGCAGCGAGGCGGAGGATTTGCCCGCCTTCGTGGCCATTCCCGACCCACGCGGCGTACCGCAGGCCGGCCCGAACAACTGGTCGAGCGGCTTTCTGCCGGCCGTCTTTCAGGGCACCGCCTTCAATGCCGACCGGGCGATTCAGAACCTCGCGACGCCCGCCGAGTTCGGTCCCGCGTCGGAGCGGGCCACGCGCGATTTACTGAAGCTTCTCAATGAACGCCACCTGGCCCGGCATCCGGGCGACACGGAACTGGCCGCGCGGATCGCCGGTTATGAACTCGCCGCGCGCTTGCAACTCAGCGCGCCGGAGGTCGGCGATTTGTCGCGCGAGAGCGCGGCCACGGCCGAGATGTACGGAGTCAACGACCCGAACGCGTTCACCGCGGGCTTCGCGCGCAATTGTCTTTTGGCCAGGCGGCTTTTGGAACGAGGGGTGCGATTCATCCAACTTTTCAACGGATCGTACGCGATGGGCGAGGGGAAGGGCAACTGGGACGGCCACAAACAACTCAAGAGCGACTATGACCGCCACGGCCCGATCCTCGATAAGCCGGCCGCCGCCTTGCTCACCGACCTCAAGGCCCGCGGCATGCTGAGCGAGACGCTGGTCGTCTGGGTCACGGAGTTCGGCCGCATGCCGGTGTTCCAACAAGGCGCCCTGGGACGCGATCACAATCCCAGCGGCTTCACCGTCTGGCTGGCCGGCGCCGGGGTCAAGCGTGCGACAAGCTATGGGGCCACCGACGAATTCGGCTATCGCGCCGTCGAGAACCCACGCACCATTTACGATCTGCACGCCACGATCCTGCACTTGCTGGGGCTCGACCACACGCGGCTCACCTTTCTCCACGACGGCGTCGAGCGGCGGCTGACCGACGTGCATGGCAAAGTCATCGCGGAGATCCTGGCGTGAATGGGTCTGCTGGCCGAATATGGACTGTGACCATCGTCGCATACTGCCTGCTTGGGCCGGCTTGGCCGGTTGCCGCCGGCGAAGGCCCAGCGTCCTCGGCCGGCGACTTCAACGGAGCGGTCGCGCCGCTCTTGGTGCGAAGCTGTCTAGGTTGCCACAACGGCAGCGAGGCCGGCGGCGGCCTTGACCTCACGCGCCGTGAAACATTGCTCAAGGGCGGCGACGGAGGCCCCGCCGTCGTGCCCGGCGCGGCCGACGAGAGCTACCTGCTCGACCGGGTCGCGGCCGGCGAAATGCCACCGCCAGGCAAGGCCGCGCCCTTGACGCCGGAGCATGTCGCGGCGCTCACGGCCTGGGTCCGCTCCGGCGCGCCGTGGCCCAATGGTCGCGTGCTCAGCCCGTTCGAGTTCACGACCGAGCGCCGCGCCGGACTCGATTGGTGGTCACTCAAGCCGCCCATGCGGCCCCACGTTCCTCTGACGCGGCTTGCCGCCGGCGCCCCGGCTGGGCCCGCCGCCTGGATGCGCACCCCAATCGACGCCTTCATCGCCCAAAAACTCGAAGCCAACGGCCTATCACCGGCGCCCGAGGCCGAGCGCGCGACGTTGCTGCGCCGGGCGAAATTCGACCTGTTGGGCCTGCCGCCGACGCCGGAGGAAATCGACCGGTTCGTCGCCGACCTGGCCCCCAACGCCTACGAGCGGCTGATCGACGGCCTCTTGGCGTCGCCCCACTATGGCGAGCGTTGGGGCCGGCACTGGCTCGACGTGGTCCGCTTCGGCGAGAGCGACGGCTACGAGACCAACAAACCGCGGCCCAACGCCTGGCCCTATCGCGACTGGGTGATCGCCGCCTTCAACGACGACCTGCCTTATCCGCGGTTCGTGCTCGAACAGCTTGCCGGCGATCAGGTCGGGGCCGACGTGGCCACCGGCTTTCTCGTCGGCGGCGCGCACGACGTGGTCGGCAACCAGACGCTCGAAGGTCAGCTCCAGCAACGAACCGACGACCTGAACGACATGCTCGCCGCGACGAGCACCGCGTTTCTGGGGCTGACCGCGCAGTGCGCCCGCTGCCACGACCATAAGTTCGATCCGATCACCCAACGCGACTACTACGCCTTGCAAGCCGTGTTCGCCGGCGTCACCCACGGCGAACGCGACCTTAAACGACCCGCTGACGACGAGCGGTTGCGCGGCGAGCCGGAAACCCGTAGGCAACTTGCCACGGTCGATCGCGAACTGTCAGCTTTCGAGCCACTGGCTCAGACCACGCCACCGTTTGAGTCCGCGGGTCGCAGGCCACCGGTACACCATCTCGGTAATATCGATCGCTTCCGGCCGACGCCGGCCCGGTTCGTGCGTTTCACCGCGTTGGCCACGAACGATAGCGAGCCTTGCCTCGACGAACTGGAGGTCTATACCGCGGGGCCCAGTCCGCGCAACGTGGGCCTCGCCGCGGCCGGCGCCAAGGCGACCGCCTCCAGCGTCTTCGCCAACGGCGCGGTGGCCATTCATCAGCTTGCCCACGTACACGACGGCCTTTACGGCAACAGCCACAGTTGGATTTCGGCCGAGGCGGGCACCGGCTGGGTGCAACTCGAATTGCCGGCTTTGGTCGAGATCGAGCGCGTCGCATGGGCCCGCGACCGCGAGGGCGCCTTTTCCGACCGGCTGCCCGTGCGGTACAAGGTCGAGGTCGCCGTCGAGCCGAACCAATGGCGCCTGGTCGCTGGCGGCGACGACCGGCGGCCGTACGCCCTCGGAGCGCCGCGCGAAGCGGACGTGCCGACGGAGACATTGCCGGCCGACGACGCGAAGCACTTGGCGGCGCTGGTCGCTCGCCGGCAAGAGCTCCTCTCGCGCTTGCCGGCGGCGGCGCTTCAAAAGGTCTATGCGGGGGCGTTCGGACAGGCAGGCCCGACGCATCGACTGCACCGCGGCGATCCCATGCAGCCGCGAGAGGCGGTCGTACCCGGTGCGATCACGGCGCTCGGGCGTCCGTTGGAATTGTCGGCTGACGCTCCCGAGAGCCAGCGGCGGCTGGCTTTGGCTCGTTGGATCGGCGACGAGGCCAACCCGCTGGCGGCCCGCGTGATGGTCAATCGCTTATGGCAGTATCATTTCGGACAAGGGCTACTGGCCACGCCGAGCAATTTCGGCTTCCAGGGAGGGCTCCCCACGCACCCCGAACTGCTCGATTGGTTGGCCAGCGAGTTCGTCGCCCGCGGCTGGAGCGTCAAAGCGATGCACCGCCTGATCATGCACTCGGCCGTCTACCGGCAAGCGGGCCGTTTCGACGTTTCGGCCGCGGCCGTCGATGCGGGCGACCGGTTGCTTTGGCGCTATCCGCCGCGGCGGCTGGAGGCCGAGCTGATCCGCGATGCGATCCTGGCGGTGAGCGGTCGGCTCGATCGGACGCCTGGCGGGCCGGGCTACGACCCGTTCGAGCCGAACACGAACTACGTTCACGTCTATACGCCCAAGACGGTCTTTGGGCCGGCCGAGTGGCGGCGGATGGTCTACCAGCAGCAGGCGCGGATGCAGCCCGACTCGACGTTCGGCGCCTTCGATTGTCCCGATGCGAGCCAGGCCATGCCCAAACGCAATATCTCGACCACGGCGTTACAGGCTTTGAACCTGCTCAACAGCCCGTTCGTCGCCCGGCAGGCGGAGTTCTTCGCCGAGCGGCTCGTCTCCGAAGCCGGCACGGACTCCGCGGCGCAAATCCGCCGCGCCTTCCGCCTGGCGTTTGGCCGCGAACCGGAGGCCGACGAGTTGGCCGCGGCCGGCGCCCTCATCGCGCGACACGGCCCGGCCGCGTTTTGCCGCGCGGTGTTCAATGCCAATGAATTCCTCTACGTCGATTGAGCATTCCCGCTTCAGCACCTCGAGTTGGGACGCCGATTTCGCGCTACATGCTTCGGATCGTGAAAACAGGCCGGCGGTTCGGGCTGCCGATCAGCGTCGAACGTCTGGTGTTTGGCGCGCCGGCACGGCCAAAGATGGATGGATGTCTTCTTCTTGAATCGTCAAGGACTTACGCCTTCTTGCAATCATTTCCGCGAAAACAATGCGAAAATCCACAGCGTACATTGCGCATGGCCGCACGGTGGATTATTGGTCTTGAACGGCGGCCGGACCTCGGTTAGGGTGGCTGTTGAATCCTGATGGATTCCCACGCCTGCTTGATCCCACCTGGCAAAACACACGCCCCGACTCCTTGTCGGACGTCGAACTGAAGTCCACCGAGCCTCGCCCAAGTCGCTGGTTCGTGGGGCAAGGGCGGAACCTGCGAGAGGAGTGTACCATGACGATGAAGTTTCGTTGCCCGAACGGCCACAAGCTGCGAATCGATGCCAAGGACGGCGGAAAGAAGGGCATTTGTCCAAGGTGTCTCGCCCGATTCGTCCTGCCGGCCGCTCGTGAAGTTTCCGATACGTCGATCCTCGCCGTATTAGGAGACCATCAGCCCGATCGGTCGGTCATCATCAGGACGCCGGAGAAGCCCGCACAACCCGGCAAGGCTCGAATCTGTCCAAAGTGCAAGGCACAGATTTCCAACGCCTTTCACATTTGCCCGAATTGTCGAGTCTACTTGCCACTCGAGGCGCGACAAAGACCCTCGTGAATCCTGCGGGGCTACATAGGAGATTTTACCGAGTCATGCTGCCACGGCCCCTCGAAACTACGGCAGGCGTTTCCCAAGAACGCTCAGGGTGGGAGGAAGGTGGCCGGGACTGCACCACATGGGCTCGTCCAACCGATTACGACGGGTTACTTTTCCTTGAGCACCTCGTTGAGGATGTCCGTGCTCCAGCGACTGCCGGTGGGCTGATTGGCGCCGAATGTCGCCTTTTTTATCCGCGGTTCACGTTACAAGGGTGCCAGCATGGCGTTTGAAGGCATTGAGTTCCACCGCTTCAAAATGCTCCGAGGGAAGCTCATTGACCTGCAATACCTGTCGGACTTTTACGCGCTCGACGACCCGAGGAGCAATAGTGCGTTACTCAAGGCCGTTGAGCGTTTCACCAGTGAATCACTGCTCGAGGAGGATCTATTCAATCGGTTTGTCATCGAGAAGTTCCTACAAAAAAACCGACTCACCACGCGAACCTGGATGGCGGCGCGCATGGGTCTGCAACGGAATTTTTTGGACGATATCCTGTCGCAGATTGAGGCATTGCTGCCTCGAAGTTCCTATGTCGTGCATCTTGACTTGATTGATGAGAGCTTGATCGATGACTGCGTGACGAATCTGCCAGGCCTGCGATTCCGTACGTTTTCCGATCACGAGTCGTTTTGTTCCCGCTTGCACGAATCGCTCTCAGAGTGCCTTAATGTTCCCGCTGAGCGATTCCGCGCCAATTCCATGTGGTGCGCCACCGATCAATGGCTTGCCGAAAACGTGGACGACGGTGATTACCCGCGTCGTTTTGCGCAGCACTTCGATTGCATCACCTGCGAGCCACTTAGCCTTGCACATGCAACCTGGCTAGATTTCGACAAGCCAATGAGTCTTGGCCCGGATCGCTGCTCCAAACTCACGTACGTGCGTCATCGCGACGACTTACGTGCCTATTGCGCCGGTACTGCGGAACCCGACGATCTTGAGCGCTACGAGCAGGCGCTCGGAGCGCGCAAAGGATGACGCATCAGCCGTCATCCTTCTCCGCTGGCGTGGATCATCTCCTCCGCGTCTTGCATCCCCAAAATGCACCGACGGGGGAACGCGCCTTTCCGTGCGGCGTCCATCGGCGCGAGTTCCGTCAACGCGGCGATGAGAGTGTTCTGGCGATGTTTCGCCGCGTGGTTAGTGCAGCAACCGCTGGCGACCCGACGCCATTCAAGGTTGAGGAAAACCTGGCGGTGTTCGGGGTCGTGAATTGGGTCGAGGCAAATACTCTTCAGTTCGCCCGAATCATTGCACGATGACTGGCCTCCCTGCGGAACGCCCGGCGGAATCGGTTCCGGCCTCCGTGGCGAACGCCGACCGCGGCGTTTCTTTTACTGCGCGTTCTGCCCGGTCGGCCCTTGCCTTTCCTGGCGTTGGCCGTAAGATTGATTAATCCGGCCCATCGGGGGACGGCCTTACGTTTGTTTCCGACAGGGAGGTCGTGGCTATGGTTTCTGTGCAAATTTTTGCTAACCTCGAGGATCGGCGCGACGACGAGCCGCCTTGCCCGACGTGTGGACTACCGGGTAGCTGGGCTCCGCCCGGTCTGGCCGACTCAATCGAGCGAGTTCAGATCAACGAGTTTGCTTGCGCGGCTGGACACGCCTGGAGCGAGTCAACGCCGCTTTGATCGCGGCGGCTATTGGCCCAAGACCCGGAGGTCGTCGGGAACATAAGTTTGCTGTGTCTTGAACCATTTCCGTGTCTGCTCCGTGAGCGGCTGGTCGACCCGCGTGCTGGCGGGTGCCGCCGACTGGATCTCAGCGCGAAGGATTTCGCCGGTATGTGTCCAGACCTCCACTGAATGCGGGCACTGCATCAGCTTTCGCTGAGCGTGAATCCAACGATCTGGATCGCGCGATGTGCAGCACTCGTAGGGGAGCGTGTCGGCTATCACCAGTGCGCAACGTCCCTTGGCGAGCATTTTGAAACAACGATCCGCTTAATTGCTGGTTTTCTTGGTCTGGCGTCGATCCAGGGCAGTAGCGACAATCCTTTCCCGCAATTCGGAAAGGAGGCCGGAATGTCGCGGTTGCCGATGGATCGATCGAGGGTCCGAGAAGTGGTCT
>DATKSN010000276.1:0-5186 GCA_035531595.1 Pirellulales bacterium
CCGTCCGGATGAGTACCCGGGCCACCCGAGTATAGGGCTCGCGCCAATGGGGGGCGAGCTTCTCGCAGACGACGGTTTGCACCACGTGTGCGGTGTGGGCCAGCGCGCCCTTGGATCCCCTGGACTCTGACGCACGCTTCCACCCCCCCACTCTCCCATGCCCGCCATGAACAAAACCGACCGCGTCGAACCGCCCCCGGCACTGAATTGCCACGGTCGTCGGAGGAATATACAATGGCAAAATGCCCACCGTGCTCCGAACCGGTCCCTATCGGTTTTTCTTCTATGCAGGTAATCGGAAAGGTTGCTGGAGAGTTGGCCCATCCGGTTGACGCATGTGTCCCCCGCTTTTCATATACTGGTCATATGACGCCTTTGGTATTCCGCCTTCTAATTGCTTTGGCATGTTGGTTCCGCCTATCGTGCCAGCTCGGGCCGACCCAGGCGGCCGACGCGCCAAGGACCTTGCGAGGGGCGACCGCCGACGAGGAAGCCGCGTTCGAGACGAGCGTGCGGCCGCTGTTGGCCCAACATTGCTTCGCTTGTCACGGCGGCAAGAAACAGGAAGCGTCGCTGCGACTCGACACGGCCGCCGGCGTGGCCCGTGGCTCCGACAACGGGCCCGTCGTCGTCGCCGGCGAGCCGGAACAAAGCCCGCTCGTCGTGGCGATCCGCTATGAAGGCGAAGTGCAAATGCCGCCGGCGGGCAAGCTGTCGGCGGCCGACATCGCGGCGCTCGTGGCTTGGATCAAGATCGGCGCGCCGTGGCCCGCCGAGCATGCCGCCGCCGCCCAAACCGGTCCCGTGCGCGCCACGCCCGAGTCGCTCTGGGCGCTGCGGCCGCTGTCCGATCGGCCGCCGCCGGCCGTGGCCGACCCGTCGTGGCCATTGACCGGCGTCGACCCGTTCATCCTCGCCCGGCTCGAAGCCCAAGGCATCACGCCCGCGCACATGGCCGACAAACGGACGCTGATCCGCCGCGCCACGTTCGACCTCACGGGGCTGCCGCCCACGCCCGAGGAAGTTGCCGAATTCCTGGCCGACGAATCGGCCGACGCCTTCGCCGTCTTGATCGACCGCCTGCTCGATTCGCCGCGCTACGGCGAGCGTTGGGGCCGCCACTGGCTCGACGTCGTCCGCTACGCCGACACGGCGGGCGAGACCGCCGATTACCCCGTCCACGAAGCTTACCGCTACCGCGACTGGGTGATCGACGCCTTCAACCGCGACCTCCCCTACGACGAGTTCATCCGCGAGCAAGTGGCCGGCGACATCCTCGCCCGAGAGGGACCACCCGAACGCTTCGCCGAGCGGGTCACGGCCACCGGCTACCTGGCGCTCTCGCGGCGATTCGGCTTCGACAGCGAAAATTATCACCATCTGACGATCCAGGACACGATCGACAACCTGGGCCAGGCCGTGCTCGGGCTGTCGTTGGGCTGTGCCCGCTGCCATGACCACAAGTTCGATCCGCTTTCGATGGCCGATTATTACGCGCTCTACGGCATCTTCGACAGCACGCGTTATGCCTTTCCCGGCTCTGAACAGAAACAGCGCACGCGGGCCATGGCGCCGTTGATGCCCGACGAACAAGCCCGGCCGCTTTGGCGGTCGTACCGCGAGCGGCTGGCGGCGCTGCAAGCAACGCTCGATCGGCTGAAGACCGGTGTGCCACGGATGAAGCTTGGCACGTTGGACGATATCGACGGCGACTTCGAGCTGCAAGCCCCGGCCGCCGGCGGCAGCCGCGGCGTGCTCGTGACGCCCTGGCTCTACCGCGGTGAATTGGCCGTCACGGCGGCCGCCCAAAGTCCGTGGACGCGCATCTATCCGGCCGGCACATGCGGCGTAAGCCTCCCCGGCGATGCCGCCGAGCACGCGCTCGGCCAGGCCGTTTGGCCGCCGCGCACCGCCGCCGTCGTCCATGCCAGCTTCGATTTCCGCCTCGGCCGTTCGGCCTCCGGCGGCGAAGGTTCATGGCGGTTCTTTCTGGGCCATGGTCCCGACCGCGCCGCGGTCGAAGCCTTCGTCAACGCGGGCACGCTCTTCGTCCGCTCGGGCGAAACGGTCGAGCCGGTCCACTCCCTTCAACTCGGCGTCTGGTACCACCTCGTTCTCACCGTCGACCTCGGCCGGCGGCGATTCGCCGGCACGCTCGGCGCGCCGGGCGAAGCCGCCTCGTTCACCGACAAGGCCTGTTCGGCGTCGTGCGACGGCCGCATCGATTACGTCGCCGTCGACGGCGCCGGCCACCAGCCTGGCGTGAGGCCGCCGCTGGAGCTCGACAACTTGGCGGTGGGCGAGGAGCCGCTGCCAAGCCGTTCGACTTTGCCGCCCTCAGCCGAGTCGCCCGTCGAAGAACTGAGCGTTGACGAGATCCATGCGCGCATCCGGCGGTGGGTCGATCTCGACGGCGATTTCGAGACCCAGCCGCTCGACGCGGCGCCGGCATTCCCCTGGGGACCAGGACCGAACAGCGTGGTGAAGATCCGCGCCGCGTCGCAAAGCCCGTTCACGAATGTTTTTCCGCCGGGTACGCGCGGCATCGGCCTGCCCAACAGCGGCGACTACAACGGCTTCGGCCAGACCATCGCTCCTTCGCGTTCGCGTGACAAGTGCGACACGCTCTACTACCAGGCGGATTTCCGCGTGGCCGGCGTCGAGGCCGGCGGTGCAGGCTCGTGGCGGTTCTACGTCGGGCATGGTCCGGGCCAATCGCCCGCCGTCGAACTCTTCGCCACGGGCGACCGGTTCTTTCTGCGCGGCGGCGCCGCCATCGAGCCCGTCGGCGAGCTTGCCGTCGGCGTCTGGAGCAACGTCCAACTGGCCCTCGACCTCAAGACCGCGACCTACTCGGGAACGCTCGTGGCAGGCGAGCGGCGGATCGAGTTTGCCGGCAAGGCGTTCGCCCCCAACTGGGACGGCACGATCGACTACACGTTCGTCGACTCCTACGGCCACCTCGCCGGAGTCAAGCCGGCGCTCGACGTCGACAACATCGCGCTGGCCGAAGCGCCGCTTTTACCGCCGACCGAGTCGGGCCCGGCGGCCCAGCCAGGCCCGAAGACGACGGCGGAAGAGCGTCAAGCGGCGCGGCGCCAGGTGGCCGAGCTACGGGCCATGTCGACGCGGCTCGCCGAGCGCGGCCCCCGACTGAAGCAGGAGTGGGCTGAGCTGATCGAGAATGGTCCCTTCAAAATGGCCTACGGTGTCGCGGAAGGAACACCGCACGACGCGCCGATCCAGAAGCGCGGCGAACCGGCGACGCCGGGCGAGCTCGCGCCGCGGCGGTTTCCGGCCGTTCTGGGCGGCGACATCTTGGCCAACCCATCGGGCAGCGGCCGGCGCGAACTGGCTGAATGGCTCATTCGGCCGAGCAATCCGCTCACTGCGCGGGTGCTTGTCAATCGCGTCTGGCAGCACCATTTTGGCACGGGCCTGGTGGCCACGCCCAACGACTTCGGCAGCCGCGGTCGGCTGCCGACGCACCCTGAACTGCTCGACGCTCTGGCCCGGCGGTTCATCGAGGGGGGTTGGTCGATCAAGTCGCTGCACCGGCTGATCATGCTTTCGCGGACCTATCAGCTTTCCGGCGCCGGCGACCCGCGCGCGGCGGCCGTGGATCCACTGAACGAGCTGCTCGGGCATTTCCCTCGTCGCCGGCTCGACGCCGAGGCGATCCGCGACGCGATGCTCGCCGTCGGCGGACGGCTCGACCCCTCGCGTCCGCGGCGGCACCCGTTCCCGCCGCGGGAACAGTGCGCGTTCACCCAGCACAACCCATTCAATGCGGTCTACGAAACGCGGCACCGTAGCGTTTACCTGATGACGCAGCGGCTCAAACGCCATCCCTTCCTCTCGCTTTTCGACGGCGCCGATACGAACGCCAGCACGGCCGAGCGCGTGACGACGACGATTCCCACGCAGGCGTTGTTCCTGATGAACGACCCCTTCGTCCACGAGCAGGCGGCCGGCTTCGCCGAGCGGATCGTCGCGGCCGCCTCCGACGACGCCGGTCGCCTGGCCTGGGCCTTCGAGTTGGCGTTTGCCCGGCCGCCGACGCCGGTCGAGTTGGCCGAGTCGGGAGAGTTTCTCGCTCGTTACCGCCGGCAGTTCGAGGCGAGTGGCCTTTCGGCCTCCGACCACGAGCCGCTCGTTTGGTCGGCCTTGGCCCGCACGCTGCTGGCCCGCAACGAATTCCTGTTCGTCGATTGAGAGGAGGGGCGGGTGAAAATCACGACCGCGCCGTGAGCGGCCGAAACCACGCAGAGAGCGGGTTGCTCTTGATGTTGATGATGTGAATTACATTGCCCGGGCCGGCAGGCGCCTTGCAGCGGGCGATGACTTGATCGTGCTCGTTGATGCTGAATGGCCCACCCTCGGATTGCGCCATTTCCATCTTCAGGGAGTTCACCAGGGCGACCAGTTCTTCGTGAGGATCGTCGGCGGGGATAGGATCATTGCCAGTGGGCTCGTAGAAGACCCACCAAGGTCTTCCTGCCCTAAGCGAGTTGTGTTTGACCGTATACCGGGAATCCTTGCCCGGACAACAGGGAAGACGGGTTCCAATGATGCGACCTGGCATCGGGTTTCGCTCCTACGGATTGGTCTTGTCCTTCTCTTCGAAAACGAAACCCTCCGCTCCTTCCGGGGCGTGCCCCACGAAAAAGGCATGATTCTGAAATACGTAAACGACGTGCCCCGCCTCGGTCACCGTGATCTTGCTGATCTGATGCTCGCGAGCGTAGACGTTGGCCAGCACTCGCTGAATCTGGCGCAGCGCCGTTTGCTTTTCCTTGTCAGCCAGTTTGTCCGCCGGGACGACAAACTCCACTCGCCCCTTGACCTTCCTGGCGATCAATCGCTTGTCGCGCTGCAAGACGGAAAACACCTTGCCTCTGACCAGCCCGAGGGGATAAGCAGAGCCAGGCGCGTAATCATTGGTTAGAGGGCCGTTGGTGGACTGTTCTTCGATCGTTTCGACTGGTTTGTCAAGCCGACCGAGATAAGCATCGCGGATTAAATAACCTCCCAAGTTTTTTCCGCTGCACTTTCCGAGAACTCGCACACAACCCAGACCTCCAGGATCGACCTCGCTAGTATACACTGGTACCTTTTATGGAACCGCGCGATTCACGGCGTTTTCCCACGCGTGGCCTGAAATTCATGCATTCCAACTCCCATTG
>DATKSN010000277.1:0-9406 GCA_035531595.1 Pirellulales bacterium
TTGGCAGCCGGCGGGGCGATGCGCGGAAAGACCGGTAATCAGGGGAGCCTGCGTGTGTAGATACGAGCGTGAAACTCCAGGGGGCAAGCCCCTGGCCTCTTTACAAGATGTGTAGAACAACGAGGGCGTAAGCCCCAGGAAGCGCGAGCGTTTCCCCGTCGTAAAGCCCCGAAGGGGCGACACCGAACCCGGCGCAACTCTATTTGTCGCCCCTTCGGTGCTGGACGACATTCAATTTGGGCGTCATTCCTGGGGCTTACGCCCCAGGCTAAGCTATGTCGTCCCTTCGGGACTGTCGTCCGAAGGAATCCGCAATCCACGTCGGCCAACGACGAGCACGAGCCGGGGCATCGCTTACGCTCTGCCACCAGCCACCACTTTCTCGTGACAAAATGTCTCATTGTCGGCCGCGTGAAGTAGAGATCCAGCGAGGCCCCTTGTCCCTCCCTCCCGCCGCGGCTAGCATGGGAGGGTTGCCACGGTGAAGTGGGTGGGCGGTGCCCACCCTACGGTGAAGTGGGTGGGCGGTGCCCACCCTACGGTGAAGCGGAGTTCGACATGCGGCATGTGCTTTCGGCGGTGGTGCAGAACGTGCCGGGCGTGCTGGCGCACATCTCCGGCATGCTCGCCTCGCGCGGTTATAACATCGACAGCCTGGCCGTCGGCGAAACGGAAGATCCGCAACTGGCGCGCATGACGTTCGTCGTCGTCGGCGACGACAGCATTCTGGACCAGGTCCGCAAGCAACTGGAAAAGATCGTTACCGTGGTCCAGGTCATGGACATCGGCTCGCAGGATTTCGTCGAACGCGATCTGATGCTCATCAAGGTGCGGGCCGACTCCGGCGCCGGCCGTAGCGACGTCAATGAGTTGGTGCAAATCTTTCGCGGTCGAATCGTCGATGTCTGCCCCGAGGAATTGATGATCGAAATCTCCGGCCAAGAGCGTAAAATCGAAGCCTTTATCGAGTTGGTGCGTCCTTTCGGCATCAAAGAACTCGTCCGCACCGGACGCATCGCGATGGTCCGCGGCCGCCGCGGCGCCAACGACCAACGCCCAACGCCTAACGCCTAACGCCTGCCGCTTGACTACACGCGTTATTTCCAATCCCCAATCCCCAATCCGCAATCCATCATGCCCGCCACGATTTACTACGACAAAGACGCCGACCTCTCGGCATTGAAGAACAAGACGATCGCCATCATCGGCTACGGCTCGCAAGGCCACGCGCACGCCCAGAACCTGCGCGACAGTGGCTGCGACGTGATCGTCGGCCAACGGCCCGGAAGCCCGAACCACGACCTGGCGATCGAGCACGGTTTCAAGCCGCTCTCGGCCGAGGAAGCCAGCGAAAAGGGCGATCTGGTGAACATGCTCTTGCCCGACGAAGTGCAGGGCGACGTCTACCGCGAGAGCATCCGTCCGCATCTGAAGCCCGGCAATATCTTGATGTGTTCGCACGGGTTCAACGTCCACTTCGGCCAGGTCGTGCCCCCGCCGAAGTGCGACTCGCTCCTGGTCGCTCCCAAGGGGCCGGGGCACCTGGTGCGCAGCGAGTTCGAGAAAGGGGGCGGCGTCCCCTGCTTGATCGCCATGAACGAAGGGGCCGGCGATGAAACCCGCCGGCTGGGCCTGGCCTACGCCAAGGGCATCGGCGGAACGCGCGGCGGCGTGATCGAAACCACATTCGCCGAAGAGACCGAAACCGACCTGTTCGGCGAACAGGTCGTGCTCTGCGGCGGCGTCAGCGCCTTGGTCAAGGCCGGCTACGAGACTCTGGTCGACGCCGGCTACCAACCCGAAATGGCGTACTTCGAGTGCATGCACGAGCTGAAATTGATCGTCGATCTGTTTTACCAGGGCGGGCTGAACTATATGCGCTACAGCATCTCGAATACGGCCGAGTACGGCGACTACACGCGCGGTCCACGGATTGTCACCGACGAGACCCGGCGCGAGATGAAGAAGATCCTGGAGGAGATCCAGAACGGCCAGTTCGCCCGCGAGTGGATTCTGGAGAACAAGGCCAACGCCCCGGCGTTCAAGGCGATCCGCCGCCGCGAGCGAAACCACGGAATCGAAGTCGTCGGCCGCCAGTTGAGAAGGCTGATGAGTTGGATCAAGGCCAAGGAGGTGTAGGGTGGGCACCGCCCACCGCCTGCCGGCCTTTAACCCGCGTTCGTTGTGGGCGGTGCCCACCCTACAACTGACCAAGGATCTCCGCCATGCCCGCCATCGAACCGACAACTCGAGAAGTGCTCAACGTCCTGACGCCCGGCGACCGAGTGGAAGTGACGCACCAGGTCAAGGTCGGCCGGCAGATCTGGAACACGCGGGTGGTCGGCACCGTCGAACGCGTCGAACGGCGGCGGCACGGGCTTCACTATCGGCGCCGGTACGACGACAAGGTGTTCAGCGATCTGGTCGTGCTCAAGCTCCCCGACGGAACGCTGTCGACCGTGACGATCGACGAGTTTACGGATGTCACGAAGACCCATGACCCATAACCAAGGACTATTCAGCGATCACGCTCGTTCGTTCGCGGCGAACCGCTTCGTTTATCCCGTGCTGAGCCGGCGCTCAGGCGGCGTCTCGATCGGCGTCAACCTCAACCCGGACAAAGTTTGCAATTTCGACTGCATCTACTGCCAGGTCGATCGCGTCCGGCAAAGTTCAACTCGCTTCGTCGACATCGAGCCGTTGCTGGCCGAGTTGGAGGGGATGCTCGCGCTGGTGGCCGGCGGCGAGTTGTTTCAGGACGAGAAGTTCTCCCGCGCGCCGGCGGCGTTACGGCGACTGAACGACATCGCCTTCAGCGGCGATGGCGAGCCGACGACGTACCGCAACTTCGATGAGATCATCGGCGCTTGCGCGTTGGTCAAGCGGCGGCACGGACTGGCCGGCGTGAAAATGGTGCTGATCACCAACGCCAGCATGTTTCACCGGCCGGCGGTCGAGCGCGGGCTGGCGATCCTCGACGCGAACCAGGGCGAAATCTGGGCCAAGCTGGAGGCGGGTACCGACGAGTTTTACCGCCTTGTCGAGCGGACCACGATCCCGCTGAGCCGGATTCTGCGGAACATCACGGCCGCGGCGCGGATTCGGCCCTTGGTGATTCAGGCCCTTTTCATGCGCATTCACGGCGAGCCGCCGCCGCCGACGGAGTTGGAAGCCTTCGGCGACCGGCTGAACGACATCACCGCGGCGGGCGGCCAGTTGAAGCTCGTGCAGATTTATACCGTCGCGAGGCAACCCGCCGAGAGTTTCGTCGCCCCGCTGGCCGACGCCGAAGTCGACGCCATCGTCGACCTGGTTCGCCGCCGCACCGGCCTGCAAACCGCCGGTTTCCATGAGTGCCCGTAGCAGTGCGGCCTCCGTTCAGCCGACGTCGCGCTCCGCCCGCGTGGCACACCAATCCGCGGCGCAAGCTCACCGGATCCCAGGGCGGCCCACGAACGCGTAGGGATCATTTTCCCGAAAAAAGCACGCTCGTTGCGCAGCAACGAACGTGCAAGAAACAAAACGGCGGCGAAGCGAAAAAAAACGACTTCCGAATACCCCATGACGTCTGAGCGAGATCGGACGGGGTTATGCGCTCCGCACGTCTCAAACTGCGGGAGTGGCGTAAAGGCGGTCAGCATTCGCGGAAGTCTAGAAAAAAAACCGTCAAGCCCAGTTTTGGAAAAAATTCCGGTGAGTGTTCGCGGCGTGTCGGCGCGGAGTTCAAACTGGCGCCGCGATGGGTTGCGCCTTCGTCACGAAAAAACTGGCAAAACCGTACCTTTACACGACGAAAGCTCCGGCGCGTGTGGCACAGATGCGCGATGCGGGGGAAGAAGTCTTAACGCGTCTAAAGCCGGGTAATCCGCCGAGACGGATTTCCTGGTCGGTACAGGTACGGTTTTGCCAGTTTTTTCTTGCGCAGTTTCGGCTGCGCCGAAGCCGCGTTACCAAATCGTTACCAAATAAATCGAGGCCGTAATCACTCTGTAAACGCCAGTAGCCGCAAGTGTTTGGCTTGCGGCTACTTGCGTCTAGCGAGGGCGACGGGACTCGAACCCGCAACCACCGGATCGACAGTCCGGTACTCTAACCAATTGAGCTACGCCCCCTATCGCTTGGGATTCATGCACTTGCGGCTTCTTGACTTTAGGCAACACATTGACTTCAGGCAACACATTGACTTCAGGCAACACATTGACTCTAGGCAACACCGCACCCTATTGCCCGCGTCACACGTCAAGTGCCTTTTGAATTTACCACGGAAACGCTGGCTAGCAAGCCCAGCAAACATTGAAACGATCGGCATTCGTTGATATGTTGAGGGTCGAGGGCGATATAGAGGCGTTTCCCCGCAGGGTGGGCACCGCCCACCAAGCTACGCACGGTGGGCGCCGCCCAGCATGGAATTGGATTGGAGTGGCTTGGATGAACTCTGCCGGTTGCCGCACACGCGCTCACCGAACGCACGCTTTCGGTAATTTCCACGGCACGGCCCGCGAAGGGCTCACCGTTTGCGGTCGCCGCGGCATGCTCAAGGCGGGCCTCGCCGGCATTGCCGGGCTGAGCTTGCCCGAACTTTTGCGCAGCCGCGCGGCGGCCGTCGACGCCGGACGGGTGGTGCGAGCCAAAAGCGTCATTCTGCTGTGGATGGCGGGCGGGCCCAGCCACATCGACACCTGGGACGTCAAGCCCGATCGGCCGCTCATCAATCGCGGCCCGTTCTCATCAATCGCGACCAGGCTGCCGGGCGTGCGGATTTGCGAACATCTGCCGAAGCAGGCGGCGATGCTCGACAAATTCACGCTCATCCGCTCGGTCGATGCCCGTTTCAGCAATCACTCACCCAACAGCGTGTTCCAGACGGCCAACTTGGCGGCCGAGCCGCGTGAGAACTCGGAGGCCGAGAAATACCCGGCCATCGCCTCGATCGTCGCCAAATTCCATGGACCGAACCACCCCGCCATGCCACCCTATGTGGCCTTCATGAAGTCGCCCTCGCACCTGGCGTTCGGCGGCTACCTGGGAAAGAAGTACGACCCGTTCCTCGCCGAGGCGGCCGCCAAGCTGCCGCTTTACGACCTGGTCGGCAACGACACCGGCCGCACGACGGGGGCCGACCTGTTCCAGCTCCCGCGAGGCCTGAGCCATGACCGGCTGCGCGATCGCCGGTCGCTCCTGGCCGATCTCGACAAGCTCCGCTGCGACCTCGATCAATCCGGTTCGATGGAAGCGCTGGGGAGTTATCAACAACAGGCCGTGGAAATGGTCGTTGGGCAACGGGCCCAGGCCGCCTTCGATTTGTCGGCGGAGCCGGAAGCCATGCGCGACCGTTATGGCAAGCACCTCTGGTGCCAGCAGGCGCTGTTGGCGCGGCGCCTGGTCGAGGCGGGCGTGAGCTTCGTAACGATCGACCTGAGCCACCACACGGCCTCCGGCACCTGGGACACCCACGGCGACAACATTCCGCCCTATGGCGGCATCAAGAACGGCCTCGGCCCGCTGTTGCCGCTTTTCGACCATTTGATCACCACGCTGGTCGCCGACCTCGACGTGCGCGGTCTTTTGGACGACGTGCTGGTGCTGGCCATGGGCGAGTTCGGGCGCACGCCCCACATGGGCACGCAAGACAGCACCGACGGCCGCAACCATTGGCCCGTCGTGATGTCGATGTGCCTGGCCGGCGGCGGCCTGCGGCACGGACAAGTGATTGGAGCAACGGACAGCGACGGTGGGCAGATCCAGCAGCGCCCGGTCACGCCCGGCGACCTGGCCGCCACGATCTATCGCCACATGGGCGTGCCGCGGGATGCCACCTACCTCGACAACCGTGGCCGGCCAAGATATATCGTCGAGAACGGCGGCCGGCCGATCGCCGAATTGTTCTGATTCGCTGATAGCAGACGGAATTCCGAGCTTGCACGAAACCGTGAATCTCGCCATGATACGCCCCCGCGGCTAATCCCCTAGCCCGGATTATTCATGGTCCACGGGACAACGAGCATGGTCCACGGGACAACGAGCGCCGTCCGCCGTCACACGAACCCGCAGCGCAAGCAAGGTACGATGAACGCTGGACCTTCACCCGCAAGGAGGCGAACGCTGATGGAGCGCTGTTTCAAGTCGTTGGTAGGCTTGTGGTTAACGGGATTGTTGTTGACGATCTCGATTCCGCTGGCGGGCTGTACCCGAACGGCTGGCACCGCGGATGCCGACGCCGCCATCGAAGAGGAAAGCGACGCCGAAGCCGTTTCGGAATCGGCTGGCACGGCGGCCTCGGCGCGCAAGAAGAATCGCCGCAAGGCGGAAGGCGACGTTTTTCCGGTCGTGGTGCTGCACACCTCGCTCGGCGAGCTTTCGATCAAGCTCAACGTGGCGAAGGCCCCCCAGACGGTGAACAATTTCTTGCACTATGTGGAGGTCGGGCATTACAACCAGACGATTTTCCACCAGGTTGACGCCGACTACGTCGCGCTGGCCGGCAGTTACACGGCCGATCTGGTTGAAAAGCAGGGGCGTTATCCGATCCCCAACGAGGCCGACAACGGCCTGAAGAACCTCCGCGGCACGATCGCCATGGCCCGCTCGCCGAAAGAGATCGACAGTTCAACTTGCCAGTTCTTCATCAATCTCAACGACAATCCCAGCCTCGACCATCGCGGCGACTCGCCCGACGAATTCGGCTACTGCGTTTTCGGCGAGTTGATCAAGGGGATGGAGATCCTCGACAAGCTCGCCAAGGTCGGGGTCCACGACACCGACGACTTCGAGAAGCTACCCATCGAGACGGTGCTCATTGAGACCGCCTATCGCACCAAGTAGCAGGCTCGCGACCCACTGGGACCGAGCTTGAAAAGGGATCCATTTTCGAGCGTCGGGTGGGAGCCGTGCAAGTGACGCCGCGAGCGACGCCACGAGCACAGGCAGTGGAAATTTCCCGGCCGTCGAACAGCGGCCCGTTGTTGGCCCTGATGCCGTTTCTCGGTCAGGGGAAAACGCACAGGCTACTTTAGTTGACAACGAATGTCAACCAGGTAGAATGTCGAGGATGGAAAGGATGCCGACCGATGCTGGAGAGCGGCCGGCGGTGGCCAGGATGGCGCTGTTTTCGATGTACGACCTGTCGGCCGCGATGGTCTGCGCGGCCTTTTGTTTGCGCTGGTGAATGAGTGAAACCCCTCCTCCAAGCATTGGTCGTTGCAGAGCACGTATACGTAGATCGTGTAAGCACAAAATGCGTCGTTGCAGGTACGTTCAACGCGGTGGTCATGAGGCCACTGACCGAAGACGAGAAGGAGGGCCGTGCTTTAGCCAGTAGTGCAGGTTGCTCGCCGTGGGCATATATCAGTCTGACAGATGTGTGCGATCAGACGGAGTTGAGCCTCCAATTTGTCAGTCTAACGGAAAACAAGATTTTGTTCAGCAAAGACATCACACTGTACTCGTCCGATCGTTTAGCGACAATTGAAATCGTTGACGCCTTGCCTCACCTCCCATTTGGCCGGCCTGGCGTCTACGCTTTTGAGATCGTCTGTGAAGGCGAAGTAATTGGCTCGCACAGAATCGTTGCGACGCTGGCTGGTACGTGAGGGCACGGGAAGCACCACAGGGAGTTCATGTCATGTCTAATACAGTGTTCATTAGCGGCAAGTGTGGCCAATTTCAGTTTGGCGAAACCAAATGGGCCCCAAAGACCTATCGTTGCCATTTGGCCATTTCATGCGATGAAGATGGTCGCTTTTCCGCGATCGTTCTGAATTTGCCCGGAGCTGGTGGCGATGGCGATACGAAGGAAGATGCAATCGCGAACGCTCGCGAGGCTGCGCTTGGCGTGATCGGATCCTACCTGGAAGACGGCCTTGACATTCCATGGCGCGATTCGACCACATATGCCATCGGAGACGGCGTAGAACAAAAATGGATCTTGGTGAATGCCTAGGATTCCTCGCATCTCAGGTGACGACGCAATATCCGCCTTTGAGAAGGTGGGCTTCGTTGTTGCAAGGATTAGCGGGAGCCACCACATCTTGAAGCATCCAGACAACCCGAATCGACTTTCGATCCCAGTACATTCTGGCAAGACCGTCGGAAAGGGACTTCTCAAGAGCCAGATAGAAGCTGCTGGCTTGATGGTTGCTGATTTCATTAACTTACTGCGGTGAACTATCGCAACGGATTGGAAGTAGTGGAGATTGCCTCTGATCTTCTTTGCCAAGCGTTTCGTAGCGTGGGGAAAGAGCGGGAAGTCGGGGTGGGGCTTGGCGGGCTTGGGAGACTTGCGGGCGCCCGTCGATGCGATAGACTTGACCTCTTGGCGGCGTAGCTCAGTTGGTTAGAGCAGCGGAATCATAATCCGCGTGTCCGGGGTTCGAATCCCTGCGCCGCTATCTTCATTTTCGCCCGCAAAACACGCGGAAACCCCGTGTTTTACGGGCTTTTCTTCGCGCCCGCCTTCGCCCGCTTCGTGGTCACTGGGGGACACCGGGGGACACCAAATCCCAGCATTTTGCGCAACCATTTGCGCAACCAAACTGAACGGATGTTGCCGCCCGTCCGTTCCCGTCGCCAACAACTCGGCCGCTTCGCCCGAGGGGCCTTCGCTGGGCAGCGCCGGCAGCGCGTCGAGGGCCGCCGTCAAATCGACGATCCCCAGGTGGGTGTAGCGATCCATCGTCAATGTGATCGTCGAATGCCTTGCCAGCAGTTGGGCCTCTTTCGGCCGAACCCCTCCGCGCGCCAGGTTGCTGATGAACTGGTGGCGTAGCGCGTGGAAGTCGAACACTCGGCCCGCGTCGTCGACGTCCGTCAACCACGTCGATCGTTCGCGCCGCGCCCGCTCGGCCGCGTCGTCGCCGGCTTCGCCCAGCCACTTCATCCGCGCCGCTTCCAAATCGGCCCGCAACATGTCGGCCGCCCGCTCCGCCCAGGTGCCAGGCCACAGCCGGCCCGCCGTCGCGTCGTCGTCGCCTTCATCGGACTTCGTGTCGGGTTTGGTCGATCGTCGATTCTGCGCAACGCCAGGGGCCTTGGAATCGAAAAGGGACAGGAAGGGACACAAGCGGACAACCAAATCGGCACGCAAGGGCAGCACGTCTCGCCGGCGCCTCTTGCTGTAGCCGGCTTCGACCGTCACGGTGGGCGGGTCGCCTTCCAGGTTGAAGCTCGCCCGCGTCAAGCTCGCCAGCTCGTTCGCGCGTAGACCCGTGTTCGCGGCCAGCATGTACAAGAGCGCGCGGTCAGGTCCAGACAACCCGCGGAACGCTTCGCCGCGGCGGGCCGCTTCGATCAACGCGACAAACTCGGCCGGGTCCAACGTCCGCCGCTCCCGCCTCACGTCCAGCTTGGCGTTCATCGCCGACAGGTGGGCCAGCGCGTCGTCGGGCGCGCGCCGGTCGCGTACCAGCCA
>DATKSN010000278.1:0-94388 GCA_035531595.1 Pirellulales bacterium
GCGGGCGACGAAACCAGACCGGCCAACATGTTCAACCTCCCTGCTAGCACCCGATCGCGCGGTTCCCTCCCGCGCGGATATCCAGGCATGAAACTGGCAGGAAGAAAAACCTGTGTCAAGACCGAATTTTCAACACCCTACGTCGATACCCATCCGGTGGGTGGGACTTGGGAGGGACTTTCCAGACCGTCGCTGAGACGCGCGCAGCGAATTGCCGGGACATCGCTTTTTTTTCTCTGGAACGCTTGACAACGCGACCCGATAACTATACAAAAGTATCTATCAGTACATGTGTCCCTATTTCAGGAGCGATCCCCATGACGACCGAAACTTCCCCTCCGGCCCCCGACACGTTGCAACCAAGCTCCACGTCGAACGACGGCATGCCCGCCGATTCCGCCGCGGCGGCGACTCAAGCGCCGGCCGATGGCGGCGCCGAGGCGCGGCGGGGCGCCGGGCCGGCGGCCTCGCGGGCCACGGCGCTGGCCGAGCTGGCCGACGGCGCCGAATTGTGGCACACGGCCGACGGCACCGCCTACGCGACCATCGACGTGCAATCCTCGCGGCAACATTGGCGGCTGCGCAGCCGGGCGTTCGCTCAGTGGCTTGCGCGTCGCCACGTCGAGAAGTACCACTGCGCGCCGTATTCCTCGGCCCAGACGGAGGCGTTGGACATGCTCGAAGCCCAGGCGCGGTTCGAGAGCCATGAACACCCGGTGTTTTCGCGCGTGGCGGGGCACGAAGGGCGGATTTACCTCGACCTGGCCGACCGGCAGTGGCGCGCGGTCGGCGTCGAGGCGGGCAAGTGGAGCATCGTCTCGCGGCCGCCGGTTCGGTTCCGCCGCGCCCATGCGGCGCTGGCCCTTCCCGAACCTGTGCCGGGCAAGCCCCTCACGCTGTTGCGCCAGTTCATCAACGTCAGCAACGACGATTGGCCGCTCGTCGCCGCCTGGCTCGTCGCTACGTTGCGGCCCACCGGACCTTACCCGGTTTTGTTCCTGCATGGCGAGCAGGGGAGCGGCAAGAGCACGCAGGCGCGCGTGCTGCGCGCGCTCGTCGACCCCAACGCCGCCCCATTGCGCGCCGCGCCCAAGGAAGTCCACGACCTGGCGGTGGCCGCGAATAACAGTTGGCTGGTCGCGCTCGACAATCTTTCTCGCCTGCCCGGCTGGCTGTCCGACGCGCTGTGCAGGCTCTCGACGGGCGGCGGCTTCGCCACCCGCGCGCTCTACGAGAAGGACGAGGAAACGATCTTCGACGCCCAACGGCCCGTGCTGATCACCGGCATCGAAGACCTGGCGACCCGTGGCGATTTGCTCGACCGCGCGCTGGTGGTCCATTTGCCGAGTATTCCCGCCGACCGCCGGCAGACCGAAGCGGAATTCTGGCGCGAGTTCGAAGCGTGTAGGCCGAGCCTTGTGGGGGCGCTCCTCGATGCCGCCGCGACGGCACTGGCGAGGCTCCCCGGCATTCGGCCGCCGCATTTGCCGCGCCTGGCCGACTTCGCCCAGTGGGGGGCGGCCGCCGAGCCGGCGCTGGGCTGCGAACCCAATGCGTTCGCGCGCCTCTATGCCCGGCACAACGACGCGATCAACGCGTTCGCGCTGGAATCAAGCCCCATCGCGCTGCCCATCTACAACCTGGCGCGGAGCGAGAAGTGGTGCGGGACCGCCTCGGAATTGCTGGCGGCGATCAATCGGAACGCCACTTCAGCCGAGCGCCGCCGCCCGGACTGGCCGACGACGATTTTCAAGTTGTCGAACGCCTTGCGGCGGCTGGCGCCGAGCCTCCGCGCGTTCGACCTGCTGGTCGAGTTCACTCGCTTCGGCCATGGGCGCCGCCGCATCATCCAAGTCCGGCGCGCAAGCTACGCCACGCAGCCCGAGACCGACGACTAGCCCGGATGATTCATGGTCCCGTAGCTGGCTTCGCAAAATGCCGCCGTCCGGCGTTTGGAGCGTTATCCCAGTTTTGTTCCTCCGGTGCGAGTTCAAGCTCGAGTGGAATTTGACGCACCGACCCCACCCCGCTCGCCGGGGTCGGTGAAGAAGATGGTGTGCTAGTCGCACGCACGCGCGGCGATTCGACCCCACCCCGCTCGTCGGGGTCGGTGAAGCAGATTCCTTGCGAATTCCGCTACACCACCGTGCGCGAGTTCCTCCCGGGACCATCCATGCGGACAGGTGCGGACAGTCGCGGACAGTTGACGTGAGACGACTGTCCGCACGATCAGATGACGTAACCGCATGTCATGTAAGCAGTTGCGTTCCTCGTGCGGGCAGTGCGGACAGTGCGGACAGTTGTTTTCCCTTTCTATTGAAACGGACGATTTGCCGCACTGTAGGGAACGCCCTCCGTGGCGTTCGGTGAAGCTGGAGCGACGTCATCTGGCAGGACACGGAACGCCACGGAGGGCGTTCCCTACAGATGCCGTTGCCGCGGTAATCCGCGATCAAGCGCCTTGCTTGCGCCGCGGGTTGGTGTATGGCAGGTTGGAAACCTGCCCCACGACGCTCGGAATTCTCACGAATTCCGCTACGACAGAGAAGGAGATTACCGGCGCGGCAACTTTTTTCGTAGGACGCGAATGGCTGTTTCCAGCGCGTCGTCGGAGTCGCCGACGGCGGGCGGCTGATTGCCGTCGAGGTCGACCCTGGCGACACGGTGCGGCACGACGACGTCGGGCATGACGCCCACGCCGCTGAACGGTTTTCCCGTGGGCGAATAAAACTTGGCCGTGGTCAGGCGCAGGCCGGCACTCGCCTGGCCCAGCGGAAAGATGCCCTGCACCGAGCCCTTGCCGTAGCTCCGCGCGCCGACGATCGTGCCGCGGCGGTGGTCGCGGATCGCTCCGGCGAAGATCTCGCTGGCGCTGGCGCTGTCGCCGTCGATGAGCACGGCCAGGGGCATGCGCCAGGTGCCCGACTCGCGGGCCGAGTAACTGGCGTCTTCCTGGCGGCTGCGCCCCCGGGTCGAGACGATGACGCCTCGATCGACGAACTTGTCGACCACGTCAACCGCCGTGGTCAGCAGCCCGCCGGGGTTGCCGCGGAGGTCGATGATCAGGCCCTTCATCCCCACGCCGTGCAGTTTCCAAAGGGCGTCGTTCAGGTCGCGGGTGGTGGTCTTTTGGAAACAGGTCAGCTTGAGATAGGCGATTTCAAAGTCGGAGTCGACGATGTGGGCGTCGTCGATGCTGGGCACCTCGACGTGCTCGCGGCGGATGCGGAGCTGCCTCGGCGCGCGTCCCGGCGTCACCACGGTCACGTCGGCCAGACTCCCCTCGCGTCCCTGCAGCAGGTTGGCGGCCTGGTCGGTTGAAAATTCGGCGGTCGATTGGCCATCGACCGAGGTGATCTTGTCGCCGGGCTCGATACCGCCGCGCTCGGCGGGACTGCCGCTAATGACCTTGACGATCTGCAAAGCGCCGTCGGCGGCCTTCAACTCGATGCCCAAACCGACGAAGTTGCCCTCGATCTGCGAATAGACCTCGTTGAGCTGGCCCGCCGTCAAGAACGTGGAATAACTGTCCAATGAGTTCGTGGCGCCGCAGGTGTATTCCAACACGACCACCGCCTCGGCCAGCCCGATCTGGCCGCGTGCGAGCCGGGCCGCCGCCGTCGCCAGGTTCAGCACCGCTTGCCGGCTGTTGAGATCTTGCCGACCCAAAAGATCGCGCAACTGCCGGCGGAAGTGGGCAATACGCGCCGACGGCACATTGCGGAGGTTGGTTTCAATGAAGAGGGGGTCGGCCAAAGCCACTTCGAGCCCCGCCGTGCCCTGATCGGCCAGTTGCCGCCAGTCGGGCGTGTCGACGTAGTGCGATTGGATCTTCAGCAGCACCTCGCCATACAGTTCCTGGGCCTGGCGCGTCGAAAGCGAGGCGAGCGAATCGCGGAAACTGCGGTCGTTGTAGCGACGCCCCAGGTCGTAGTGAATGCGGCTGAGCCGCAAGCGTTGTTCGAGGTGCCGGTCGGCGGGGAACTGCCGCAGGGCATCTTCGTAAAGCGTGAGCGCCTCGCCCCAGCGGCGATCGCTTTCGAGCGTGCGACCACGGTCGAAGACGTCGCCAAGGTCGGCGGTATCGGCCGCCGTCTCGGCGGCGACCAACGCCGGCGCCGAAAGGGCCGAAAGGGAAGGGCCGGCCAAAACGGCCGCCCACAGCAGGAACCAGGTAACGAGCGGAACCCGGAATCGCATGGTATTTCGCATCCTTCGCGGGAGAGAAGCCTGCTTGTACGTCAACGACGCGGCCGAAAACGGGTCTAGGTTTCCGGCTCCACGAGTATAGGACACAATTGGGCCGCGGTCAAAACCCCAGCCCAAAATTCCCGCATGGACGCCGTACAACCGCTAGCACCGTCGCCAAGTCCGCCCGGCCCGGCGCCGAGAATGCGGGCCGCGACGAGTTGACCACCCGGAGCGCGAGGCGCGCCGGGTTGTAGAGCCTATCCCAAGACCGCTGGGCAGGCGGGACGCCTGCACCACCATGGCCGTCTTGGGATAGGCTCGAATGCGTTTGGCGACGGTCGCAAGCGTTCCGACCGCGCGTGAACCGAAAACCCCGGCCGCCGCCTTGAAAAAAGGCGGCGTCACATCCTGCGAAACACGAACCCAGGCAAGAAACCAAGACGAGACAACTGCCCGGCGGCGTGTCGCCAATGCCAATTACGCCGCTGGGGGCGGCTTGGTTCGGTGGCGGGCTACCGGGCTACCCACACCAACCCGCAGCGCAAGCAAGGCCCAGCGTTGGACTTACCTTGCTACTCGGAGCCAGCTACGGGACCATGAATAATCCGGGCTACCAGGCGCTCGCGGGCGATCCGCGCGCGCGAGTGGATCGCAAGCGTTCTTGAGCGCGCGGCTGGCGAGCGCGCGGAATGCGAGGATTAGATTCTGGGCCGTTGTGTATAATACGCGCTGGTCGCGTGGATTGGCTCGCGAGTGGCCCAGGCGATACAATACCCCGTATGATTCATGGTCTCGTAGCTGGCTTCGCAAGAAGTCAGGTTCCGCTTCACTCATCGCTCAGGAGGTGTACGATGGCGACTGTCATGAAATCCGTAGCCGAACCGCAAATCCGTCAGACCGAATGCTTCATCGGCGGCCGCTGGGTGCCGGCGGCCAGCGGCAAGACGTTCGAGACCGTGAATCCGGCCAGCGAGGAGGTGATCGCGCAGGTGGCCGAGGGAGACGCCGAAGACATCGACGCGGCGGTGGCCGCCGCGCGCGACGCGCTGGAAAATGGACCTTGGAGCCGGATGGACGCGCGCGACCGCGGCCGCTTGATGTACCAATTGGCCGACCTGATCGAGGAGGAGTCGGAAGAACTGGCGGCCTTGGAGACGTTCGACAACGGCAAGCCGATCCGCGACGCGAAGGCGGCCGACCTGCCGCTTTCGATCGACTGCCTGCGTTACTACGCCGGCTACGCGGACAAGATCCACGGCCAGACGATCCCCGTTCGCGGCAACTACTTCACCTACACCCGTCGCGAGCCGGTGGGCGTCGTGGGGCAGATCATTCCCTGGAACTTCCCGATTTTGATGGCCTGCTGGAAGTGGGGTCCGGCGCTGGCCGCCGGCTGCACGGTGGTGATGAAACCTGCGGAACAGACGCCGCTGACGTGCTTGCGGCTGGCTCGTTTGTCGCAGAAGGCGGGCATTCCCGACGGCGTGATCAACGTCGTGCCCGGCTACGGACCCACGGCCGGGGCGGCCATCGTCAAGCACCCAGGCGTCGACAAGGTCGCCTTCACCGGCGAATACAAGACGGCCCAGATCATCATGCGCGACGCGGCGCAGACCTTGAAGCGGCTGACGTTCGAACTGGGCGGAAAAAGCCCGAACATCGTGTTCGCCGACGCCGACCTGGAGGCCGCCGCCGCCGGCTCCCACTTCGGACTCTACTTCAACCAGGGACAGTGCTGCTGCGCCGGCAGCCGGCTCTTCGTCGAAGAGAAGGTCCACGACAAGCTCGTCGACCGGATCCTCGCCATGAACAAAACCCGTAAGCTGGGCGACCCGCTCGACCCGGCCACCGAGCAGGGACCGCAGGTCGACAAGGCCCAGTTCGACAAGATCCTGCACTACATCGACCTCGGCAAGAAGGAGGGCGCCCAGTGCTTGTCCGGCGGCAAGCGGTTCGGTGAGCGCGGCTTCTACATCGAGCCGACGTTGTTCGGCGGCGTCCAGGATGAGATGTCGATCGCCAAGGACGAGATCTTCGGCCCGGTGTTGTCGATCTTGAAATTCAAGGACGTCGACGAGATCATCGACCGGGCGAACGCCACGTTCTACGGGTTGGCCGCGGCGGTCTGGACCCGCGACGTGTCGAAGGCCCACCACCTGGCGGCCAAGATCAAGGCCGGCACGGTCTGGATCAACTGCTACGACGTGTTCGACGCCGCGGCGCCGTTCGGCGGGTTCAAGATGTCCGGCCTGGGCCGCGAGTTGGGTGAGAAGGGGTTGGAGGCCTACACCGAAACCAAGACCGTGACGGTGAGTTTGGGATAGTCCCTAGGGTGGGCATTGCCCACCAACCCAACGGATGTAGGTCAGGCTTTCCGGCCTGACGAAACATTGGACTCATGATCCGAAGGTGACCGTAAGGCGCCGATCTATGCGGCGGCGGCCATCGTCGAGTATTGGATCGTGAATCTCGCGGATCGACAGGTTGAAATCCACACCAAACCTCAACCCGCCGGTGTACGCCGAACAGCACGATATGTTAAGCGGCGAGTAGTCGGCGAACTCGGTGTGATCGAGCTGGTTTTGGCCGGCCGAAAGGTGGGCCAGCTTTGCGTGAGTGAATGGCTTTAGAGCCTATCCCAATACCGCCTTGTGGTGCAGGCGTCTCGCCTGCCTGGCGGTTTTGGGATAGGCTCTGAGCTTATACTGTGCGCGGGCACGTCGAACTCTTGGAAGGACAACTCGTTCTCATGCCGCCCATTGGCCCGATTCATCGACGCTCCGTGCATCTACTGTCAAAGGCACTGAGCCCTTCGTTGCCGCCGGAGTGGGAACTTCTGCGACAGGAACCGATCACGCTGGGCGCCAGCGAGCCGGAACCGGACATTTCCGTGGTTCGCGCCGATCCCCAACACAAACCCCAACATTTCCTCGGAGCCCAGATGACTACCGTTCGAGTATTCCGCTTGCTCTTGACGGTCGCGACCTGCTTGGCGACTTCCGGCACAGCCCGCGCCGACGCCGACGACCTGGGCACGCGCTTGATGCACTCGACGTTCAAGCTCACCAACGGCACGACCAACGGCACCGTGTTCCTGCTGAGCCGGCCGAAAGCCGACGGCCAACCGCAGACGATCCTGATCACGGCGGCGCACGTCGTCGAACAGATGGTGGGGGACGAGGTGGACCTGCTGACGCGCAAGCACGGTCCCGACGACTCCGTTGAAAAGGTGCCCGTCAAGATCCGCCTCCGCCAGGAAGGCAAGCCGCTCTGGGCCAAGCATCCGGCGCTCGACGTGGCGGCGCTGGCGATTACGTTGCCCAAGGACGTCGAGCCCATGCTGTTGTCGGTCGACTTGTTGGCCACCGACGACATGCTCAAGCAGTACGAAGTTCATCCCGGCGACTTGCTCCGTTGCGTCGGCTATCCTCACTCGGGCCAGTTCGAGTCGAACCCGGCGGGCTTTCCCGTGGCGAGGCTGGGTTGCGTGGCCAGCTTTCCCCTCGTCCCGACGAAGAAGACCAACGGATTCCTCTTCGACTTCAACGTCTTCGAGGGTGACAGCGGCGCGCCGGTCTTTCTGGAGGAGCACAACCGTTTCTACGCGGGCAAGTCGCACGAGGGACGCGTGCAGTTGATCCTGGGCTTGATCAGCGGGCAGCACATGATCGACGAGCAGTACAAGATGATCTACCAGTCGGGCATGACCCGCCACCGGATGGGTCTGGCGATCGTCGTACACGGCGCTTCGATTCGCGAAGCGATCGAACTGCTGCCCAAGCCGTCCGAAGGGAACGGCTTGTAAAGGCGTTGACGACGCGGATTCAGCGGCCGGTCAGGCATTTAGCCGACAATCTGATGCAAGGCGGACTCGCAGGTGCGATCGTAGTCGCCTGGTCGCGTGCGGAAAAGCGGGGTGTGGCTTCACGGGCTTGCTGGCCGGCGTTTTTTCGGTAAGCTAGAGCATGTTGGCTTTATCTCCATGGGGTGGCAGGTGTCATAATGGGTGTCATCCGCATGATAGCGACTCCCTTGGGAAAGCCTATAAACTCCTTGATATAAAAAGTTTAGCACCCCTAGCTCAATTGGATAGAGCATCGGTCTACGGAACCGAAGGTTACAGGTTCGAGCCCTGTGGGGTGTAATGAGTTACGACATGCCGCACCGTTGGCTCTCCGACCGGATGGTCCATTTCGACAGTTCGGGCATCCGCCGGGTGTTCGACTTGGCTGGCGCGATGACCGACCCGATCAACCTCGCGATCGGCCAGCCCGACTTCGCGGTTCCGTCCGAGATCAAGCAGGCGGCGATCGACGCCGTCCAGTCGGATAAGAACGGCTATTCGGTGACCCAAGGCATGCCGGTCTTGCGAGATAAACTGCAAGCCCGCATCGATGCCGAGTACGGCCACCGCGACCGCGGCGTGTTCGTCACCAGCGGCACGAGCGGCGGCCTGGTGCTGGCGCTCTTGGCGCTGGTCAATCCGGGCGACGAGGTTCTGGTGTTCGATCCGTGCTTCGTGATCTACCCCTCGCTGGTGAGCCTGGCCGGCGGAAAGTGCGTGCTGGTCGACACCTACCCCGACTTTCGCATCGACCTCGATCGCGTGCGCGCGGCGCTCACGCCGCGGACGAAAGCGATCTTGTTCAACAGTCCAGGCAACCCGACGGGCGCGGTGGCCGGCGATACGGAGACGCGCGAATTGGCCGCTTTGGCCGCCGATCGGAACATCGCGCTGGTCAGTGACGAGATCTACCGCGCGTTCTGCTACGACGCGGCGTTCGTTTCTCCCGCCCGCTACAACCCCGATACGCTGGTGATCGACGGATTCAGCAAGACCTACGGCGTGACCGGCTGGCGATTGGGTTTCGCGCACGGACCACGCCCCCTGATCGACGCCATGATCAAGCTGCAGCAATACACGTTCGTTTGCGCTCCGCAACCGGCGCAATGGGCCGGCGCGGCGGCGCTCGACGTCGATATGAGCCCGCGGATCGCATCCTATCGGGCGAAGCGAGACCGGATCGTCGCCGGCCTGGCCGACGATTACGAGTTCGTCCGGCCGGGCGGCGCGTTTTACGTGTTTCCCAAGGCGCCCTGGGGAACGGCCGGCGAGTTCGTGGCCGCGGCCATCGCCCGGCAACTCCTGGTCATTCCCGGCCGCTTCTTCAGCCAACGCGACACGCACTTTCGCATCTCGTACGCCGCCGGCGACGACACGCTCGATCGCGGCGTCGAGGCGCTCCGCGAACTGGCGCGAACGTCGGCCGCGGGCGGGGCGAAAAAAAACGATCTCTGATAACTGTACTGGTTCAGCGTGAACTGGAATTTCGGGTGGCAGGAGTTAGCGAACGCGGGGGTGCGTCCTGCTGGGGGAATCGCGGCATCCTGCCGCGAAGGTTTTACGCTTTGGTGCCGATCCCGAAGAGAGGAAGAAGGGCAGGCGGTGCTGCGAGCAGTCACCGACCGCTCTTCGGTCTCGGCCACTGGGTCGGCGCTCCGGTTGCTCCTCATCAGCAGAGCCGTATCCTCCGCCCTGTTCAAAGAGTTGAGTCTGCCAGCGGTAGATCTGGCTGGGCTGCAGGCCGTTTTGGTCACACAGGTCCGAGGTTGGCACCTTCTCCACGAGATACCGCTTCAGGATGGCCAACTTCTCCGGACCAGCAACCTTTTTGCGTTGACGATTCATGGAAACCTCCAGGGCCAAGGGTTATGCTAACCCAACCACCCGGAAATTCCAGTTTCATCTGAGGCAGGACACCCGGACCATGAATAATCCTGGTTAGCCGCGCTATTTGGGTAGTGATACCATTTGCCCCCGGTGAAATATAAAAGCGGATGGTTTTTTCGTTTCTTGGCCGCCGGGTTCCGTGCTACAAAAATAGGCAGGGCTGCTTGACCTGGGGCATGGCGTCTGGCACGATGGCGGCATGGCCAAGAAGAAATCTGCCAAGCCGGCAAAGAAGCCGCTTTCACCGGTCGCCGCCACCGTGGCGCCTGAACCTGCGCCGACTGCGGTTTTGCCAAAGAAAAGTTTTGCCAGCATCTATCCTGGGGTTCCGTCGCGTCCTGGCCGCGACGAAACGGAGATTTCTCCGCGTCTCGTGGCCTGCGTGGAGAGGCTTGAAAAGAAATTGAAACTCCCTGTGTGGCTCTTGGTCCAGAACGAGTTGGTTGAAGAACAGGAGCTCGGCAAAGATACGCCGCACATGATTGGCAACGTGATCGCGGCCGCATTCTTTTCCGCGCGACACTCAATGCTGAAGAAGAACGAAAAGATCGCTCTTTTGATTGACTCGAATGGCGGACTGGCGAATAGCGCCTACGAACTGGCGATGCTCCTTCGCCGTCACTGCGGCGGGTTCGTTTCGGTGATTCCACGACATGCCAAGAGTGCCGCAACCCTCCTGTCGCTTGGTGCCGATCAAATTATCATGAACGACCACGCCGAGCTAGGGCCGCTTGACGTTCAGGTCTGGGACGCGGACCGCGAGGAGATGCTTTCAGGGCTGGACGAGGTTCAAGCCCTTGAGCAATTGAACACTTTTGCGATGGGCGCATTCGATAAAATGATGTTCCTTCTTCTTCGGAGAACCAAAAAGAAGTCGAAGTCGATAATGCCGCTAGTCGCTGAGTTCGTGGCGCGGCTAGCGGAGCCGATGTTTGAAAAAATAGATGTCGTTCGATACACGCAAATGTCTCGGGCCCTGAAAATCGCCGAGGAATACGCAAAGCGGCTTCTGGTAAATACCTACGGCGATAGCGCTGCGGAAATTTCACGAATTCTGATCGAGAACTACCCAGAGCACGGCTTCCCGATTTACCCAAGCGAAATACGTGGAATTGGCCTGAAACTAGCACCGTTGGACGACGAACTTCGTAGTACCCTCGAAGAGATTACGTTGAACTTGTCCGGGATCACCTGTGTCGGTAGAATTCAGTCTACATGAGAGGTGTTATAATATGGAGAAGATGGAATCTATGCGAAAACTGCGCAAGGTAAAGCAAAGCAGTCGATCTGCGGCAAATGAAGCGGTTGACAGGGCAAAGCTTGACCCCAACGCCACTTGGTACAGCTTACTCGAACGGCCACTTGTCGGAACCAAGCGTTCCCGGCCATGCCGCATTGAATCGACCGATGAATAAAGTACGGTAGCAGGGGAGGGGATCGAACCCCCGCTGGGCTGGTCTTTGACGGGACGCCCAGACTGCCGATTATAAGTCGGCTGCCTTGCCACTCGGCCACCCTACCGCAGAAGCGAAGCCCCAGGGATCATCCTCTTCCGCGCCTGCTTGGGTGACATATCATACAGCCGCGGCGTGTTGTCGAAGTGGGCGATGGCCGGCCGCAAACCGTCGGGGTGCCCTCGGCCATGCAACCAGCCGCCTTGAGCCCAACGCACCTGGTCACCACGCGCGAGCGGTTGCGCTCGGAACTGGCAGCGGTGCGATCGGCCGGCCGGACGATCGGCCTGGTGCCGACGATGGGGGCCTTGCACAAAGGCCATGTGAGCCTGGCCGAGGCTTCGCGTCGCGAGTGCGATTTCACGGTGGCGACGGTCTTCGTCAATCCGGCCCAGTTTGGCCCGCGCGACGATTACCAGCGCTACCCCCGCACGCTCGATGCCGACCTGGCCGCGCTGGCCGAAGTGGGCGTCGATCTGGTCTTCGCGCCCGACGTTGACGAGGTCTACCGGCCTGGCCACGCGACGCACATCGAGGTGCGGGGTCCGGCCGAACCGCTCGAAGGGCGTTTCCGACCGGGGCATTTCCGGGGCGTGGCGACCGTGGTGCTCAAGTTGTTCAACCTGATCATGCCCGACCGGGCTTACTTCGGACAGAAGGACTACCAGCAGTCGCTCGTGATCCGCCGCATGGTGGACGACCTCGACCTGCCCGTCGAGATCCGCATTGGCCCCATCGTGCGCGAGCCCGACGGACTGGCCATGAGCAGCCGCAACGCCTACCTCACCGCGCGCCAGCGCGAGCAGGCGCTCCTGCTCAACCGTTCGCTGCGCCGGGCGGCCGAACTGGTTGCCGCCGGCCAGCGCCACGCCCAGGTGGTCTTAGCCGACGTCCGATCGCTCTTTGCGGCCGCGCCGGACGTCCGCCTCGAGTACTTCGTATTGGCCGATCCCGAGACGCTCCAAGAGGTCGAACGAATCGACCGCGAGACGCTGGCCGCCGTCGCCGCGTGGGTCGGCACCACGCGGTTGATTGATAATTTAGTCATTGGCCATGAGTCATAACCTCTAACCGCTCTCATGCTTCAAACGCTGTTCCACATCCCGCTCAAGTTCCGCGAGGCGCCCCTGTTCGGCTTCGGCTGGCTGCTGGCCGCGTGGGCGGTGTTCAGCGCGGTCCTGCTGATCGTGCTGGCGCGGCGGCGGGGCTTCGATGCCGAAGTGCGCGGATACCTGCCGCTGATGGCGATGATCGGTCTGGTGATCTGGCTTGTGCTGCCGAATTTGTGCGACGACGAGGGGCTGCCGATCCGCGGCTATGGCGTGATGCTGCTGGCGGGCGTCACCTCCGGCGTCGGTCTCGCGGCCCACCGGGCGCGGCGGATGGGGCTCGATCCGGAAATGATCTTCTCGCTGGCCTTTTGGGTCTTCATCGCCGGGATCGTCGGCGCGAGGCTGTTCTACATCATCGAGTATTGGCGGGAATTCCAAAAGCCGACCCTGGGCGAAACGCTGCGCGAAATGCTCACCTTCACCCAAGGCGGTTTGGTGGTGTTCGGCGCGGCCATCGGCGCCGGGACGGCGTTGATCGCGTTCACGCGCCGGCACCGCGTGCCGGGTCTGGCGCTGGCCGATCTGATCGCCCCCAGCGTGATGCTCGGGCTGGCGCTGGGCCGCATCGGGTGCTTCTGCAATGGCTGTTGCTGGGGCGGCCGATGCGAGTTGCCTTGGGCCGTCGAGTTCCCCTTTCGCAGCCCGCCGCATGTGCGAGAAGTGAAAGATGCGGAAATCTATCTGCACGGCTTGAAGTTCGAGCGTCACGACGAGAGCAAGCAACCCGGCAAGCCGATCATTAAGGCGGTCGAGCCCGGTTCCGCCGCCGAGCAAGCCGGACTACGAGTGGGCGACCGCATCGTGCAAATCGACGGCACGGGACTGAAGGAACCGCGAGAGATCGAAACGGTCGAAGACGCCGAACATGCGCTGTTGATGATCGAGGGGGCGGGCCGGCGGATCGAAATTTTCACCGCCGATCCTCCCCTGCGCCGTGTGATGACGCTCCGCGGAACGCCGGAGCATAGCCTGGCGATCCATCCGGCCCAGATTTACGCCGCGATCGACGCGGGGCTGCTTTGCCTTTTCCTCTTGGCCTACTATCCGTACCGTCGGCACGACGGCGAGGTTTTCGCGCTCATGGTCACGATCCATCCGATCTCGCGGTACGTGCAAGAGGTCATCCGCATCGACGAAAGCGGCGTGTTCGGCACGGGCCTCAGCATTTCGCAGAATATCAGCCTGCTGATGTTGCTGGGGGCGGGATGGCTATGGTATTACCTCTCGAAACGGCCCAGCGGCCCGGTTTGGCCGCGATAAGTGACTACACTTCACGCGGTCGAGAATGAGACATTCACGGTGGCTGGGGCAGAGCCTAAGCGATGCCCCGGTCGCCATCTTTCCGGGGCGTCGCGTAGGCTCTGCCGCCAGCCACCGCTTTCTCGTGACACAAGTACGGATCCTCCTTCTCTGTGCTGCCTTTTACGTGTCGCCAACCGCCCACTATAATATATAAAGTATACAACCGGAGGCCGGGCCCGGATGATAGCGGGAACTTTCGCCCCGGTTCCCGCGTCCAAGGTGATGTTGCCGTGGTAGATGACAACCGACTGATCGACGAAACCTTGGCCGGCAATTCGGCGGCGTTCGGCGACCTGGTGCGGAAATACCAGGATCGCCTGTACAACACGATCGCGCACGTCATCGGCTCGCCCGAGGATGCTCGCGATGTCGTGCAGGACGCCTTCGTTCAGGCCTTCGTCAAATTGGAGACGTTTCAACGGACCAGCGCTTTTTACACCTGGCTCTACCGAATTGCCTTCAACGCCGCGATCAGCGGCAAGCGGCGCCGGAAACCGACCCTGTCGGTGGAACGGCAACGCGAGCAGTGCGGCGAGGAACCGGTGGATGGCGGCGGCGCGCCGGGAGAACGGCTCGAACAACAAGAGCTGGCCGCCCAAGTGCGTGCCGCGTTGGCCAAGCTGAGCGAGGAGCACCGCGCGGTGATCGTGCTGCGAGAAATGGACGGACACGATTACGACGCCATCGCCGGGATTCTCGATCTGCCCGTGGGTACGGTTCGCAGCCGCTTGCACCGGGCGCGACTGCGATTGCGTGAAGAATTGAAACAGGTTCTACAGTTGGACCACCCCTGACATGAACCCGATTCCCGACGACCCAATTCCCGACGACCCAATTCCCGACGACGACGCGGTTCGCGGCGACGGCGCAATCCGTGAGGAGGAGTTGTTAAGCGCCTACCTCGACGGCGAACTGCCGGCGGATGAGCGTGGCCGCGTCGAGCGGCTGCTGGCCGAACAGCCCGAAAGCCGCCAATGGCTGGACGAGCTCCGCTCGCTACGGAGTACGCTCGAAGGCGTGCCGCGTTATCGTTTGGAAAACGATTTCGCCGAACGGGTGTTGCGGGCGGCCGAACGGACCATGCTTTCGGGCGAGGTGGCCTTTTCGGGCGAGGCGGCACTTTCGGCGAAGGTCGAGGGCGATGCGAGTGAGGCGAATGGCCGCTCGCGCGAGGCCGGCAAGCCCGCGCCGGGGTCGTTATCAGGGGGCGTCTGGTCGTCGCCAGGGGCCGGCTGGTCATGGCGGCGGGCACGCCGGCCGTTGGTTTGCGCCGGCCTGTCGCTGGCGGCGGGGTTGCTGATCATGCTCACGCAGGGTCATTGGCCTGCCGGCCCACATGGGGGTCGCCGGCCTGCCGGCCCACGAGCCGGCCAACGAGGGGGCAACCGGCCTGCCGGCCCACATGGGCGCGAAGTGGCTGTGGCCCCGCGCAACGCCGAAATCGGCGCGGCAACCCGCCACGACAAGCCTTTGCAAGAATCGTCTGAACGAGATCGCGTCGAGCTTTCGTTGGAATCCATGGACGGCAAGCCAACGAACGGCAACGCGGACAGGCCCCTGGGGAACGCCGCCCGAAGGGGCCGGCAGTCCAATAAGGCGCCGCCGCCGACTTCGAGCTTGGGTTCGCCGCCGCCGGCTACGGCATCGCAGCCGACGGGTCTGGGAAGGCTCGCCGACGGCGAGGATTCCGACAAACGCCTGGCGGAGGTCGCAGCGGCCGACGATACGCTGCTGGTTGTGTGCGACGTCGCGTCCAACCTGGTCGATCGGCCGGAATTCCAGCAACTCCTCGCCAAGCATCACATCCTCCTCGAACCGGCGTCCGTCGAGTTGCTGCGTCGCTTCAAGGAATTGACGCCGCCGTCGCGCGGCGAGGATCTCGCTTTATCGAAGTCCGAGAAAAAAATCAGCGCGGAAGACGGGACTGCGGAGAACGACGGCGATCTCATGTTCTACAGGCTCCGGCGGAGGCAGCGAGACGTCGACGCCGCGCGGGGCGAAAACCGAAAGGCGGCTGTCGACGCTCTAGACGACGCTCTGGATGGTATTCCCGACGGGGGCGAGGTGGAAGGAGTGCTGGTGGAAGCGACCGAAGAGCAGCTTGAAGCGGTCGTGGCCGATTTCGAGCGGCACTCGGAATTGTTCCTGAGTCTCGCGGTCGATCCGGCGCCCGACGTGCCCGAGCAACAGGGGCTGACGGCGTGCAACCGCACTCGCACGATCGTGAAACCGCCCGCCGGCCCGGCCAGCGCCGCCAAGCCGGACTCTCCGGCCCAACAGGCCCCGCCGGCCCCGGCCGAAGCACCCAAGGGCGCAGCATTGAAGGACGACGTGGACGATACCAGCGAACCGAAAGACCGGGCCGCCGCGACCCCGGCCGACGACCGTGAGCCGGCCAAGGGCGCCGTGCCCAGGTCGGAAGTTCACGGACGCGCCATGCGGCTTTCGACCCGCGCGTCGGACAAGTTCAAGCTGCGCGAGGAGCCGCGCGAGGACGAGGACGTCAAACGTGAGAGCGCTCGCAAGGCCGGCGCCAAGCCGGTGGACGCTTTGAACGCCGAAGCGTCGCGCGATAAGAAAAAGGTGGCCGAGGGCGGCGGGCAATTCGGCGCCGCGCGCCAAGCTCAGCGCCGCGCGATCCTGATCTTTCGGTGCGTCGCGCCCGACGGTGGTTAGCTGCCGTGGAGGCGGTGCGCACCGCGCGGTTCCGCGGCGTGACGTTGCGCCGCGAAGGGAAACGCGAACGCGCAAAACGCGGCTTCGGCGCAGCCGAAACGGCGCAAGAAAAAACTGGCAAAACCGTACCTGTACCGACCAGGAAATCCGTCTCGGCGGATTGCCCGGCTTTAGACGCGTTAAGGCTTCTTCATCCGCATCGCGCATTTGTGCGACGCGCGCCGAGGCTTTCGTCGGGTAAAGGTACGGTTTTGCCAGTTTTTTCGGAAGCTGCGCTGGAGCTATGCCGCTCACCAAAAAGGATCCCCCTTTGCTCAGATAAAGCAACCCACTGCTTGGAAAGAAAGAGGCTCTTCTGGGCGACGATCGGGCGCGCGTCTGGGTTCCCGCGAGGTGCGGCAACGGAGTACGGGTTCCTCTTCTCTGTTGAGTCCTTTTACGTTCGGGTGCCAACAGGACCACCTGCTCCTAAAGCCAAGTCAGTGCAGTTCTTGCCGTCCACGGCGGGATAGAGAAGAGGAACCCGTACTTTCGTCCGTCGCCCCCCCAGGTACGCAGTTTCCGGATGAACCGAAAAGTATGGGGCAAGACCTCCGTTTTTAGGGGGATTTTGAAGTCGCGTTTATCCGCGCCGTAGCCGGCGACGAGGCGCTGTCGCCGCGCCGCCACGGCACGCGAGCGCCGCGCGCAGACCTGCGGCGGAGGAGTTCGGGTGCAGCGCAACCTACCCCCCTACCAACCAAACATCAACCCCCAACACGGCGTAAAATCGGCGCGCATTTTTTGCCGTTTAGCAACTCCATGTTAGCAAGAAATCAAACGCCGACCGCGGCGGACGTGCGTAATTCCCGGAGATTTTGATGGAACACCTGGGCGGGGGACGCGCGGTTGTTGCTGGAAAGGTGTCGAATCGAACGATTTTGAAGCGTTTTTGGCGATTTTTGAGTGAAAACGAGCGGTGGTTTGGCCTTCAGGACGGACAGTCTTCACGCGTCTGCGGGTGCTTCCGCACACGCGGATTGCCTTTTAGCCAATCCAGCAGCCCGACGCCAAAACGGACCACTAAGCCCCAGTCGCTTTCTAGCCGGGGCATCGCTTAGGCTCTGCCACCAGCCACCGCTGTCTCGTGGAATGTCGCATGGTCGGCCGTGTGAAGTCTATACCGCGCCTTGTAGGGCGGCTAAAATGGCCTTGTGCCGCATGCGTGTCAACTGCCGTGTGGAAGGAGTTCATCGTGGCGAGTCGGTTCAGCAAGTTCGCCGTCGTGGGTTTGGTCATGGGGCTTGCCGCCCTCCTGGGGCTTGGCGAGATGGCCGCCGACGGCCTTGCCAGCGGCAAGTTCCCCCGCGAACTGGTGAAATTCGTCCCCTACAAGGCCAATCCGGTATTTACCGAGGCCGGACCAGGGCACTGGGACGAGCGCATCCGCGAGCGCGGCTGGATTCTGCGCGAAAACGGCGTTTGGAAACTTTGGTATACCGGCTACCGGGACGAACCCGACGCGCGCCGCAGTCTCGGCTACGCCACGTCGCCCGATGGCATTGCCTGGACCCGCCACCCGCGCAATCCGCTTTACAGCGAGCATTGGGTCGAGGACATGATGGTGGTCAAGCAGGGTGGAAAATACTGGATGTTCGCCGAAGGGCGGGACGACCTGGCCCAGCTCCTGGTGTCGGACGACGGCCTCGCTTGGACGCGCGTCGGCCCGCTCGACGTGCGTTCGAAGAACGGCGAGCCGATTCCGCCCGGCCCCTACGGTACGCCGACCGCCTGGTTCGAGGACGGCGTCTGGCGACTCTTCTATGAACGGGGCGACCGGGGCGTTTGGCTGGCCACGTCGCGGGACATGAAGGTCTGGACCCATGTGCGAGACGAACCGGTCCTCGCTCCTGGTCCCGAAGCCTACGACCGCGACTTGATCGCACTGAACCAGATCATCAAGCACCAAGGCCGGTATTATGCGTACTATCACGGCACGGCCGGCGGCTTATCGCAGGCGCACCCGTGGTGTACGGCGGTGGCCAGCTCGACCGACCTGCTGCACTGGGAAAAATTTCCCGGCAATCCGTTGCAGCCGGTCGCGCAGAACAAGAGCAGCGGCATCGTCGTGTACGACGGGCAGGGCTTCCGGCTGTATACCATGCACTCGCACCCTGGCGTGTTCCTGCACCTGCCGGCGCCCTAAGAGCCTATCCCAGGCGGGCTTCGCCCGCCTGGGCCTATTTTAATAAGCGCTGTACGGCGCGGCACGGCGGTTTCGGCGCAGCCGAAAATGCCGAAGAAAAAACTGGCAAAACCGTACCTGTACCGACAAGGAAATCCGTCTCGGCGGATTGCCCGGCCTTGGATGCGTTAAGACTTCTTCACCCGCAACGCCCATCTGTGCCACTCGCGCCGTGGCTTTCGTCGGGTAAAGGTACGGTTTTGCCAGTTTTTTCGGAGCCCGGGAGGGCGCCCCCGACCGTCGTCCACATGAGCGTCTCGTCGGGACAAGCGAGTACCGATGCAACGATGGATTTATCGCTTTGGTGCCGGTCCCGAAGGTGGTTGGCGTTACGTTGTTTGCTTTATTTGGATCTGGCGGCTGCCGACCGCCCGCTTTCCTTTATGTATACTATGCAATAGGATCTGGCAGCAGAACCGCCCGGCAGGCGGGACGTCCGCACCACAATGGCGCCGATCGACCCAGCGGATCGCCAGATATACTTCACGCCGCCGACACCGTGAATATCTTATTCTCGACCGTGTGAACTATAGATGGCAACGAATCAGTCGACGTCGATCCCGCTGAACAAGGCCCACTGGGCACTTGCGACGCTGCTGGTCATGGTACATGTGGCCGCGCTGGGCGTCGTCTCGTGGGGCTGGATCGACGGCTACCGCTTCGCGAAGCCCTTGCTCGCTTGCGCGGCGACGTCGATCGTCGTCAACGGCCTTACCCTGTTCACGCGGCCGGTCCCCAACTTGGTCTTGCTCAACCGGATCGGGCTGGTCGCCGTGCTGCTCGTTTCGGCGACCGTGGGACCGTTGGCGAACCTCGCCGGCCACGATCCGCGACCCTGGATTTGGCTCATCACAGGGGTGCAAGCCGCCCGGGCGCTTTGGATTGCCCCACGCGGCGCGCCGCGACTATCGTCCGTGAAGCGGCTGCTGCTCCTCACGGCGCTCAGCGCTTGGATGTACGCCACGCCCCGGATGATCAAGGGAGAGCAGCAGGAGCAGTTGTTCGTGAATGCGTTTCTGGCGGCCGCCGTGGTCGTGGTGGCCGCGCGGCGCGCCGGCTGGATCGGCGGATTGCTCCTCGGCGCCGCCGCCGGAATACTGGTCGTCGTGGTCACGGCGGACGCCTGGCGGGAGTACTACGGCTTCACGATGGGGATCGACACCATCGAGACAACCACCGTCGTGGCCGGCGTTGGTGCGCTGCTCGGCCTCGCCGGCCGGGTGGAACGGCAGATGCTGGGCTTTGGCCCCGCGGTCGAGCTGCGCCGCGTCGATCTCGACCACAAAGCCAGCGCCGCCGCGCGCCGCCTGGCGCAGACCCTCCGCTGGCGCGGGGCGCTGGTGGTCACGGAGTTGCCAGGCGGCAAGAAGTCCGGCGAGCTGGATGACGCCAAGGCGGTGCCGGTGCTGATGGAAGCGCTTTCATCCAAAGATTTGCACGTTCGTTACTCGGCCGCCGACGTGTTAGGGCGGATCGGATCGCCGGCGGCGCCGGCCATTATGGCGTTGTGGCGCTTGGTCGGTTCGGATCCTCAGCCGGGCGATCGGCCCGGCGAGGCGCTGGCCCGGATCGGCCCCGACGGTGTCGCGGCGTTGATCGAGTTGTTTCACAGCGACAACCCCGCGCAGCGAATCGGCGCGGCCCAGTCGCTACGGCTGGCCGGGCCGCACTCGGCGGCTGCCGCCGAGGCTCTGGCCGAGGCGCTCGACGATGCCGACGCCGCCGTTCGCCAGCATGCCGCTGCGAGCTTGGGGGAACTGGGTATGGCAACCCCGACCGTGATCGCCGCGCTCGAAAAAGCACACTTGGACCCGGCCCTATCGGTTCGCTACGCGGCGCGCCGATCGCTCGCTCGGCTCGGTACAGCCGGTACAGCCCCATGACGACCGACTCGTCCGACTCCATATCCAGCGACGATGCTCCCGCGGCCAGCCGTCCGACGGCGGTGCGCTGGTGCGTCCTCCTCTGCTTATCCACGCTGGCGCTGTTGCTGTACGTCGACCGGGTGTGCATCAGCCAGGCTGAGCAGTCCATGCGCGGCGACTTGGGGCTGACCAAGGGGCAAATGAGCTGGGTTTTCAACGCCTTTGCGCTGGCTTACTGTCTGTTCGAAGTTCCCACTGGCCATTGGGGCGATCGGTTTGGTTCACGCGGCGTGATCGCTCGCGTCGTCATCTGGTGGTCGGCCTTTACGGCCCTCACCGGCGCGACGGTGGGACTGTACTCGCTGGTCGTGGTCCGGTTTCTGTTCGGCGCCGGGGAAGCCGGCGCGTTTCCCAACGTGGCGTTGGTGATTACCAAGTGGTTTCCATTGCGGGAGCAGGGCAAGGCCCGTGGCATCGTCACCACGGTATCGCTGCTCGGCGGGGCCGCGGCGCCCATCATGGCCGGGTATCTGATCGGCTGGATCGGCTGGCGGTCGACGTTCGCTGTCTTCGGAGCGGTCGGCGTGGTTTGGTCGGCCGCGTTTTACTGGTGGTTCCGCGATTCACCCGCCGAACATCCGCGCTGCAACGCGGCGGAAGCCGAACTCATCGCTTTCGGAAACGCGGCGAAGCCCGAACACGCGACCGACGAGTCGATCCCCTGGAAAATCGTCCTGACCAGCCCCAACATGTGGTTTCTCGGCGCCATCATGATGTCTTCGGCCACGTTGTTCTACACCCAGTTCCAGTGGTTTCCGACCTATTTGAAGGAAGCCCGCTCCGAATCGCTCCATTCCGCCGGCTGGCTGACCGGCGCCATGATGATCGGCGGAGCGACCGGCTGCCTCCTCGGCGGCTTGCTGGTCGACGCACTCGTCAAATTCACCACCCATCGCAAAGCAAGCCGCCGGCTCGTGGGATCGGGATCGCTCTTGCTGGCCGCCCTCTCGATGCTGGCGGTGCCCCACGCCGAGTCCGCTTGGGTGGCCACGCTGTGCAACGCCTCGGCCAGCTTCTTCGCGATGCTCTCGGTGCCGACCTGGTGGACCGTGGTCGCGGAAATCAGCGGCAAACACGGGGCCGCGATGTGGGGCCTGATGAACTCGATGGGGGGGTTGGGAGTGATCGCGACCACGTCCCTGGTGGGTTGGTTCGTCGATTCCCGCGAACGACTGGGCGCGGCGCCGCTCGACTGTTGGAACCCCGTCTTCGAAGGCGTCGGCCTCCTGCTCGTCACCGGCGCGATCTTCTGGCTGTGGGTCGACCCGACTCGCTCCATTGTCGAACACCCGCCGCACCAGCCGAGTGGGACTCGTATTGACTCAACGTGACGTGTATCATGGGCTTGCGATTCAACCCACTGACTGAGGAGAGCATAACGATGAGCTTGCGATGGGCCGTGGCCTGCCTGATCTCGATGATGGCCCTGAAGGCGCCGGCCGACGAGTACCGCGTCGAACGACTGGAAACGCCCGCGCCGGACGGTGTGGCGCCGGCGATCGCCGAACGCCTGGCGCCGGCTGGCTACAAGGTCATGGTCGGCAAACGCACGATTTGTGAAGTATGGCCGGCGAGCCAGTGGCCCGTCGCGGCCGATTTCAAGTCGTCCAGTTCGGTGATCTACCCCTTCGAGATGGGGCAACTGATCGGCGTCGCGCGTTATCCTCGCAAGGGGGGCGACTTCCGCGGGCGCGCCATCCCCAAAGGGGTGTATATCATGAGGTATGGCTTGCAGCCCCAAGATGGCAACCACGTCGGCACCTCGGACACTCGCGATTTTCTGCTGCTGCTGTCCGCGGCCGATGACACCGATCCACAACCGGTCGACAAGCCGCGGTTATTCAAGCTCAGCGCCAAAACGTCGGGCACGACCCATCCAGCGATGTTGAGCCTGTTGGCCCCGCCGGGCGAACCGGGCGACCTGCCGGCCATGATCCACCACGAATCGCGTGAGCTGTGGAGTTTGCGCTTCGCCAACCCCTCGCAAACCGGCGACAAGACCGCCGGCGACAAGACCGCCGACCTCGTCGTCGAGTTGGTCGTCGTCGGCAAGGCCGCGGAGTGACCGTGACAAAACGCATCCCTGCCTTGTTGCTGCTCGCGGCAACCGCCGGTTCGGCCGCCGGGTGGCCAACCGACGGCTCGGCCGACGAGCCGGCCAAGGTTTCGACCGCGGCTTCCGGCGCCGAACGGGTTTCCGGCGCCGAACGGGCCGCTGGGTCGAAGAAGCCCAAGTACCGCGCGCAGGCACTGCGGGGACGGGTCGTATGGCTGGCCGACGCGTTGCGCCGGCGCTATGGCATCGAGACCGACGCCGACGCCGCCCACGCGCAAGTGGCCTTGGACGCGGACGACGGCATGCTGTACCCGATCGTCAAGGATTTCCGCGGGCGGGCCTTCCACGTCGACGAGCGACTGCGCGACGTCGAGATGGAACTGCTGGTCCGCCGCCATGAGGGTTCGCCGCTGGTGCAAGTGCTGCGCGTTTACACGATCAAACCCGGCGGGAAGTACGAACTCGACTATTGGTGCGACGTTTGCGCGATCCCAATGTACGAGTTGAAGGAGTGCGAGTGCTGCCAGGGACCGATTCGCATCCGTGAGCGGCCCTTGGAAGAGTCGCCAAAAACCAAAGCGACGAAGGGGGCGATAAGGACGAAACCATGAGCGCCGATGACCAGGACGAGATTCCCGAAATCGCCGTGGCCGGCGACCTGACTGATTGCGAGGCCGACCTGACGCGGCAGTTGCTCGAAGTGCCGCCCGGCGGACGCTGCGTGATTTATTTCGACTCGCCGGGAGGCAGCCCCTACTCGGGCATGTCGCTGATGTCGCTGTTGCTGCTGCGTGGCTTGCGGGCGACCGGCGTGGTGACGGGCGAATGTTCGTCCGCCGCGCTCTGGCCGTTCGCCGCCTGCGCGCGGCGGCTGGTGGTGCCCTACAGCGTGCTCTTGTTCCACCCCATGAAGTGGCAGAGCGAGGAGCACGTCGGCCTGGCCGAGGCGGCCGAGTGGGCGCGGCACTTTGGCCAGCTCGAGACCGATATGGACCACTTGCTTGCGGACCTGTTTGGAATCTCGAAGGCCGAGATGGACCGCTGGATGCGGCCCGGCCGCTATGTCTCGGGCCGCGAGATGGCCGAGAACGGCCTGGCGGAGCTGGTGGAACTGAAGCCGCTCAAACTGTTCGAAAAGGACGGCGCGTCACAGCGGCGGAAGGCCAGCCGGGCGGGAAGGTGAGCGGCGTGTTCTTTGGCGCGCCACCCTTCGCCCCACTTGTGCGCCCGTTGTACCCTTTTACCGAAGGGGATTCGGAGTCGGTTTGAAAGGCGAAGGCGGGGAGAAACGCGGCACAACAGCTTCGGGATCGGCACGAAAGCGACAAATCCCCGCCGTTTCGGCGGCGGAATGCCTGTGCGGCGGAATGCCTGTGCGGCGGAATGCCTGTGCGGCGGAATGCCTGTTCTGTATGCGCATCGCGCCCCGAGCCGCGGCGCTACGCGAAAAGAAAACGACTCCGAAACCCCTCCCAAGCGATCGAAAAGCGCGTGGGGCAGGGCGAAGGGTGCGGAGGCAATTGGATGCCGCTTTCGCGGCTCGCTCAGACGTCATGGGGTTATCGGAGATCGTTTTTTTTCGCTTCGCTCCCGTTTTCTTTTGCACGCCCGTTGCTGCGCAACGTGCGTGCTTTTTTTTGGTGGGCGGTGCCCACCCTACGTCGTGTGCTGCTTGTAGTACTCGGCCGAGCCGGTGAAGCCGGCGATCACGTCTTCGTTGGTCTTGCCGTCGGCGAATTGGCCCAGCCAGAAGGCCAGGCCGCCCGCGTCGGCGGCGCGGCCCAAGTAATGGAAGTAGTCGTCGTTGATGAGCTGCTTGTCGTTCTCTGGACTTCCGGCGATGCCCTGCGCCGCCTGGTTCAGCGTCACCCCGGCGGCCAATTGGCTGTTCCAATACGTTTCGCCGCCAGCGTCGGCCGCGCGGCCCAGCAGCAGCTTGTACACCGCGTCGATCCAGTCGGTGTTCGTGCCGCCCGCGTTCTTGTAGAACTCGCCCTTCGTCCCACCGGCGGAGACCAAGTCGGCCTCGAGCTCCTGGTCGGTCGCGCCGGCGTCCATTTGGCCGGTCCAGTACGCCACGCCCGAATCGTCGGCGGCGCGGCCCAGCAGCGTCAGATAGGCCGGCCTGATGACGAAGTTGGCGTAATACTCGGCGCTGTGCGCGATCGACTCCGCCACGCTGCTGACCGCCGCGCCTGAATCGAGCAAGTTCGTCCAGTAGGCCAGGCCGCCGGCGTCGGCGGCGCGGCCCAGCACGTCGTGGTAGACCGCCGCGACGAATCGGCTGTTGGCGCTCTCGGCGTTTACCAGAGTCGTGGCCTGGGCCGCGGTGGGCGTCGGCTGCCGGTTGCCGGCCGTGTCGGTGACCACGCTGTAGAAGCCGTAGCTGTGGCCGTTGACGCCGTTGAACGTGGCGGAAGTGGATGTGGTCGCCGTTTGGAAGGCCGTGAACGGCCCGCCGTTGTCGGAAACGAACACGTCGAAGGTGGCAATGCCCGGCCCGCCGCCGTCGCTGCCGCTCCACGAGACGGTGAAGCTCGCAGGGCTCATCGCCGGAAGCGCCGCGACGCTGCTCGTGGGCGGAATGGATTGCTGGTGCGTGTCGATATTCAGCAAGACATTGTTGGCGGCCACGCTCACGGTCTTCACCACGTTGGCGGCCAGGCCGCCTCCCGAGAACGTGACCGTGTAGCTCCCGGCGGGCAACGGGAGCTGATAACCTCCGGCGGCCGTGGTCGTGGTCGTGATCGTCGTCGCGGGGTTGGCGATCGACGTGGCGCTGACGAGTACGTTGGCCAGGCCGTTGCTGGTCACCTGGGCCGTGCCCTCGCCCGACAGAGCGTAAAACGGGTTGGCGTCGGTGCCCGTGAACACGGCCCCCACCAGGAACGGATTGCCGGGGTTGTTGAGTGCCCCCAGATCCTGTGTCACCAGTAAGGGACCGGTCGTTTTTCCCGGGCCGCCACCGTCGACCAGCCCGATTCCGATGTCGCGGAAACTCGAGTCCATCATGTTCTGGCGGTGGCCGGGAGGGCTTTGGATGCCGCCCGGACCATTGCCCCAGTCGATCGCGAAGCCGGCGAAGGCGTCGAATGTTTCGAGAGCGTACGCATAGACGTTCTCGCCGCCGGAGGAAGCGGCGGAATATCCGGCGTTCTGGTCGCGAGTGCCAAAGTCGGGCTCGCCCGGCAACTGGTGACTCTGTTGGTCGTCCTGGCTCATCAGCTCGCTGTGGCCCAGCGCCGCGGTGGTCAGGGCGTTGTTCATGTCCAGAGGCGGCACCGGGCTGAGCGTGGACCATTGCTGGGCCAGCAGCGTCTGATTGACGTTGAAGAAGTTCAGCGCGGACGTTACGTTGGGGTCACTGGAGTTGAGCAACCGCGGCAGCATATCCGCGGGGTCGGCGCGCATGCTGTTGACCAGCTCGAGCATGAATTCTTCGCGCACGCCCGCAGTCAATAGGGTGCGATTTTCCAGGAATTCCAGCCCCAGGCCGTACCGCCGCGACGATCGCGGGCCAAGGCGGCGGTCGTTGCATCGCCTCATGATCGTACCCTCCTGATTCTACCGGCGTGCTGCGACACGACGTTGGCGACCGCGGCCGTGTCATGACGTTTCATGCGCTGTACGTGCATTTAGCCGCGCAGCGGCGGCAAAGTGTAGCCTGGGGCGTAAGCCCCCGTTGTTCTACACATCTTGTAAAGAGGCCAGGGGCTTGCCCCCTGGCCTCTAATGAGGAAACGCGTGATTGCCCAACATTCCCATTTCACCACCCGCAATCAAAAGATGTGTAGAACAAGGAGGGCGTAAGCCTTCAGGCTACACTCTGCCGGCCCTTCGGGACTGTTCTAGCGGCCTGCGCAACGATCTCTAACCAAAATCGCGTGGCGCTGGCCCGCGCGCCTGGAGCCCCATCGTGGCGGAACGAAACCAGTATAAAGCCACAAACGCCCAAACACAACCGTTTGCGCAAGCAACCCCCCGAACCGTGTCGCAACGCCGACAATGTTCTTCATCCTTCCCGCCTTCGGCGGATTTCGCCCAAGGCTCAACATCCTTATACTTCACGCGGCCAACGATGAGACATTCACGGTGGCTGATCTAGCCGGGGCATCGCTTAGGCTCCGCCACCAGCCACCGCTTTCTCGTGGCAAAATATCCCAATGTCGGCCGCGTGGAATATAAATGCTCACTATCGACGGTTCACAAGGCGAAGGCGGCGGGCAGATCCTGCGGACGTCGCTGGCGCTGGCCCTGATCACCGGCACGCCCGTTCGCATCAACCGGATCCGCGCCGGCCGGCAAAAACCAGGACTGCTGCGGCAGCACCTGGCGGCCGTGCGCGCCGCGGCCGAAGTTTGCGGAGCCGTGATCGCCGGCGATCGGCTCGGCGCGCGCGAGCTGGAATTCACGCCCGGTCAGGTCCGCCCGGGTGACTACGCATTGGATATCGGCTCGGCGGGCAGCACAACGCTCGTGCTGCAAACGGTCCTGCCGCCGTTGATGCTGGCTGCCAACCGCTCGACCATCGCGATCACGGGCGGCACGCACAATCCGCACGCTCCGCCCGTCGATTTTCTTGAACGGGCGTTCCTGCCATTGGTCAACCGAATGGGCCCGCACGTTTCCCTTGCGCTGAGGCGGCCCGGGTTTTACCCGGCCGGTGGTGGGCGGATCGAGGTCATCATCGAGCCGGCCAGAGAGCTTACGCCGATCGAGCTCGTTTCGCGGGGCGCGATCCGGCGTCGGCTCTGCCGCGCATTCGTGGCGTGCTTGCCCGCCCATATCGCCCAGCGCGAGCTTGCCACCGTCGGGAGGCTGCTTGATTGGCCGGAAGAATGTCTCGCGGTTCGCGCCTGGGACGGCAACGCGGGCCAGGGAAACACCGTGACGATCGAGATCGAAAGCGATTCATTGACCGAGGTCTTTACGGGCTTTGGCCAGCGGGGCGTGCCGGCCGAGGCCGTGGCCACGGCCGCCGCCACGGAAGCAAAGCGTTACCTCGACACCGATGTGCCTGTCGGCGAGCACCTGGCCGATCAACTGCTGCTGCCGCTGGCGCTCGCCCGCGGCGGCGCCTTCGTCACGCTGCCGCTGACCAGCCACGCGATGACGAATATCGGCGTGATTGGAAAGTTCTTGGATGTGAAGATCGCGGTCGAGGAAGAAGCCGACGAGCGGTGGCGAGTGGAGATAGGCTGAAGGAGATGATCGGTGACGCGATTGTCGATTGCCCCCACGCCCCCCTCCCATTACACTGACTCCATACCGCCGCGCCGCCGCATCTCGCCGGAGCCAACGGCGAAAACGGACGGTGGCAAGACCTACGAGAAGGTATCATGCGCGACGACGAATTAGTTTCCGTTTACGAGACGCACGACGCCGGCGACGCTGAGATCGCGAAGTTGGCCCTGGAAAGCGAAGGGATCGCGGCCTTTGTCGAAGGCGAGCGACAGGCCGGCCTGACCGGGATTCTCGATGTCCATGTGGTGGTCAAAACGGCCGACGCCGAGCGGGCCCGCGAGTTGATCGCGACCCACACCGCCCAGGCGATGAGCGACGACGAACTGACACAGGCCGAGCTGGAATACGAAGAACAAACGGGCGATCACGGCGAGGAGTAGATCATGTACTTTGCTTCCCGATACCCATTGCCGTTGGCCGCGTTCTTGCTGCTCGCCACTTCCCTGCGCGCGGTCGAAGCGCACAACGCGCTCACGCCCGAGGAACTGGCCGAGGGTTGGATCCTGCTCTTCGACGGCGAGACGGAATTCGGTTGGAAGGGCGCCAAGGGGGCCAACTGGAAAGCGGCCGGCGGCGTGATCTCGGTTTCCGAGGGCGAACCCGGATTGCTTTCGACCAGCAGCGAGTTCGGCGATTACCAGTTGAAGGTCGACTTCCGCGCCGCGCCGCAAACCAATAGCGGAATCTTCCTTCGCACACCACCCATGCCCGTCGATCCGGCGGCCGATTGCTACGAGCTGAACATTGCCGCCGATGAGAATCCCTTTCCCACAGGCAGCTTCGTCAAGCGGCGGAAGACCGACGGCGGCCATACGACGGGCCGGTGGCAGCGCTACGACGTCACCGCGCGCGCCAACCGCTTCACCGTGCGGCTCGATGGCCGCCTGGTGCTCGACTACACCGACCCCAAGCCTTTGGGCCGCGGCGCCATTGGTTTGCAGCTCAACTCCGGCGCCGTCGAGTTCCGCGACATCAAGCTCCGTCCGCTCGGGCTGGAACCGATCTTCAACGGCCGCGACCTGGCGGGCTGGCACGAGTTCGCCGGCAAGCCGAGCGTCTTCTCGGTGGCCGAACGCGGCGAGTTGAACGTCAAGAACGGCCCCGGACAACTTGAAAGCGAGGCGAGGTTCGCCGACTTCCTATTGCAGTTGGAAGTGTTCTCCAACGGCAAGCACCTCAACTCGGGCATTTTCTTCCGCGCCATTCCGGGCGAGTTCTGGAACGGCTATGAAAGCCAAATACAAAACGGCTTTGTCGGCGGCGACCGGACCAGGCCGCTCGACTTCGGCACCGGCGCAATCTACCGCCGGCAAAAAGCGCGCAAGGTGGTGCCCAACGATTTCGAATGGTTTCACAAGACGCTGGCCGTTTCGGGCGACCACATGGCGGTCTGGGTCAACGGCTACCAGGTGAGCGACTGGACCGATACCCGCGCGCCGAACGCCAACCCGCGAAACGGCCTGCGGCGCGAGGCCGGCACGCTGATCATCCAAGGTCACGACCCGACCACCGACCTCTCGTTCCGCAACCTCCGCGCCGCCGAAACGCCCGCTCGATAGACCGACATCGGCCACATTTTTCCCCCACGGCACTTGCCGGCCGCCGGCCGGCGCGGCAAACTGCCGGCATGGCCAAGCCGATCGCACCGTTTGTGAACGTCGCCCTGCTGTATGACGATTCCGGCTACGTGGAATGCCAAGAGCGTCCAGGGCGCGCGGTGGGCGAGGCCCCGGTCGGGTTGATGGGAAGGCAGGTGGCGGGCCGTGAATTCCTCAACGCGTACTTGACCTATGGATGCTGGAGCGAATTGACGGCCGTCGTTTACAACCAGGCCAACGCGAATTCGCTCCTGCAATACTTTCAGCGGCATCCGGCGGCGAGGATCCACGAGCGCCGCCTGCGCCTGGTGCCCATGGCGGCGTTCCAGGAAGGTTTCTTACCGACGCCGCCCGCTCCTTTGCTGTACACGCCGTGTCCGCCGGACCCGGCTTTCGCTTGGGCCCGCCATCATTCGGCGCCGGGTGCTTTCGCGCTTTCGGGCGTGACTCACACGCTGTCGACCGCGGCCGCGGTTCGCGTGCTGTGCGAGTTGCTCACGGCCCCCTATGAACCCTACGACGCCTTGATTTGCACCTCCACCGCGGTCGTCCGCATGGTACGCTCGGTGACGGATGCCTACGCGGATTACCTTCGCGACCGGCATGGGATGGCGCCGGCGTTGCGGATCGGATTGGAAACGATTCCCCTGGGGGTCGACCCGCACCGGTTCCGTCCGCCGACAGCCGAGGAACGGTCGGCTCGCCGCGCGGCCCTCAAGATCGCGGACGATGAGGTGGCCGTCTTGTTCGTGGGCCGGTTCGCGCCGCACGCCAAGGCGCACCCTTATCCGATGTTTCACGGGATTGCCCAGGCGGCGCGGGAGACCGGCCGGCGCGCCCATTTGATCCTGTCGGGCTGGGCCGCCCACCCCGCGGTTCCGCAGGCTTTTCTGGATGCGGCCGGGACGTTCGCCGCGGGGATTCCGGTCAGCGTGGTCGACGGCATGGACCCCGACTGGCGCTTTGGCGTCTGGCACGCGGCCGATGTGTTCACCTCGCTTTCAGACAGTATTCAAGAGACGTTCGGATTGGTGGTCGTCGAGGCCATGGCCAGCGGTCTGCCGGTGGTGGTCTCCGACTGGGACGGCTACCGCGACCTGGTGGTCGACGGCGGGACGGGCTGGCTGGTGCCCACCTGCATGGTTCGCGGCGCGACGAGCGAGGCCACCGTCCGGCTGATATTGGGAGCCAACGATTACGACGCGTTCCTGGGCGAGTGCAACCAGGCGGTCGCGGTCGACCCGGCGGCGGCCGCCAACGCGTACGCTCGTCTGTTCGAAGACGCGGCCCTGCGCCGCCGCATGGGCGACGCCGGCCGCCGCACGGTGCTCGAACGGTTCACCTGGGCCGGAGTCATCAAAGCCTATGAAGACCTGTGGCGCTGGCAAGAGTCGGAGCGCCGCGCCTGGCTGGCGCGCCGGCCACCCTCACCGCCGCGGCCCGGCGGCCCGCCTTGCTTCCCCGCGCCCGAGGTTGCTTTCGGCCGTTATCCGTCGCGGATGCTCGCCGACGACGACCGGCTCAAGACCGTTGCCGGCGCCGAGTCGCACTTGGGCCGAATCGTGTCGCTTCCGCTCACCAACTATGCCGCTGACCGCCGCGTGGCGGACGAGGCGGTGCTGCGGACCCTGCTGGCGACCACCGCGGACGCTCGCAGCATCGCGGAACTGATTGACCAACTGTCCCGACAGGGGATACCGCAAAGCCGCGGGCGGGCCACGTTGGCCTGGTTGCTGAAATACGGCCTCATGCGGTGGGAATGAGGAGAAAGGAGAAAGGAGAAAGGAGAAAGGAGAAAGGAGAAAGGAGAAAGGAGAAAGTGGCCGGGGGACAAGTCGCCTGCCTTCTGCCTTCCGCCTACTCCCGCCGCGCCGCGCAAGCGTCTTCGTACAGGTGCAACATCCGTGGCAAACAGACATCCAGGCTGTAACGCTCTCGAATCAACTCCATGCCGGCCTTGCCCAGGTGCTTGAAATCGCGCGGCGCGTCCAGAACACGGCAAGCGGCGTCGGCCAGAGCCTCGGCGTCGAAGAAGTCGGTCAACAGGCCATTGCGGCCGTGGTCGATCATCTCTCGCACCGGCGCCGTATTCGACGCCAGCACCGTGGCCCCACAGGCCAAAGCGTCCATCAGCGACCAGGAGAGCACGAAAGGCACGGTCAGGTAAATGTGCAGATCGGTGATCGAAAAGAGCCGCGCCAGATCCGGGGTCGGCATCAGGCCGGTGAACACGAACCGCGACAAGTCGTAATCGTCGCGTGCCAGAACCCACTGTTTGAACGTCTGACCTCCGGTAAAATCGAGGTCGCCGCCGTAGCACACGCGGTCTTCGCCGACGACGACGAACAGCACGTCGCCGCGGCGCTGGCCGATGCGTTTGGCGGCCTGCATGAAAATGTCGAAGCCGCGGATGCTTTCCATGCCGCGCGAGACATAGCTCACGATCCGCACGTCGTCAGGCAGCGTGCGATCGCCGATCCGCCGCGGCAACCCCGGTTGCGGGCGCCAGACGGTGGTGTCGATGCCGTCGAAAATCGTCCGTACCTTGTCCTGAAACAGGCGAGGAAAAAGGCTCCGCTGCCAGCGCGTGGGGCTATAGCCCGCGTCGCAATCTTCCAGATCCATCAGCAGAATGGCGTTGCGCGCCCGTGCGCGCAGCTTGTTGATCGCCGGGTAGGGGAAATCGGCGCGGAAATCGAGGTCCGCGCCCTGGGTGCGGTAGAAATACTCGAAATAGTTGACGATCGGGCAGTCGTAGAGCTCGCGGAGGAAGACGGTCGAAAGGAAGCCGGAGTGGGCCACGACCAGATCGGGCCGGATGTCCGTCCGCGCCGCCAGCGCCTCATGGATGGCGTGCGAGTGCCAGATGGCGTTTTCGTAAGAGCGGCTACAATAATGAGTCTGCGCCGTGGCCCCGCCCGCGATCTTGTACTGGATGCGTTCGATGCCGCCGTCGTTGCCAGGCGCCTGTTCCGAAATGAACGTCGAGCGGAACCCTTTGCGCTGCGCCAGGTAAGCCGCGATATGGCCGAACTGGGCTGGGAAATTCTGGTGGATGAAAAGGACGTGCATGGGGGAAGGAGGAGAAAGTTAAAAGGAGAAAGGAGAAAGTGGTGGCTGGGGCAGAGCCTTGGCGATGCCCCGGAGCCCGAGTAACGCCTCCCGCGTACCGGGGCATCGCCTGGCCAAATGGCTTGTTGAAATAACCAATAACCAATCATTCGTCTAGAATAGATCGCCGCCGATTCAAACGCCACCCCGGCGTGTAGTATGGTGGATGGCAACCAATGACCAATGACACCAATGACCAATGACCAATTTCGACGAGGGCTGGCAATATCAACAGGCCGGTGACCTGCGCCGCGCGGAGCAGGTTTACCGCCGCCTTCTGCAAACCGACCATCGCAACGCGCGGGTCTGGTTCGAGCTCGGCCGGCTGATGATGGAGGAGCATCGCGTGGCGGAGGCGGTCCCTCATTTCCGCCAGGCCCTGGAGCTTGCCCCACGGGATACGGAGGGATATTTCCATTTGGGCAACGCCTTGCTCCAGCTCCAGCAGTGGTCAGAAGCCCAGGCGCCCTACCGCAAGTGCCTTGAGCTGAAGCCCGATCACGCCGAGGCCCTGGTGAACCTGGGTTTCGCGGTTGGCGAACTGCAGCGGTACACGGAGGCCGAAGAGTACTACCGCAAGGCCCTGCGGCTGAAGCCGGACCTGGCCGAGATCCATCACAACCTGGGTAACACGCTGCGCGAGCAGCGCAAAATGGACGAAGCCCTGGTTTGTTACCACGAGGCCCTGCGGCTGCGTCCCGACTATGCCAAGGCCGAGATCAACCTGGGGGTGGCGCTGGTGTCGCTGGGTCTGGTCGACGAGGCGGTCGAGCGGCTGCGGCGCGGAGTGCGTCTGCGGCCCGATTTCGCCGAGGCCCACAGCAGCTTGGGGGCGGCCTTGTGCGCCCAGGGGCGGCTCGACGAGGCGCTGGCCGAGTACGAGACGGCCATCCGCCTCAAGCCCGACTATCCCGACGTCCATTGGAACCGCTCGCTGGCCCGGCTCTTGCTGGGTGATTTCGAGCGCGGCTGGCCGGAGTACGAGTGGCGCTGGCGCTGCAAGGGGCAGGTGCCGGCGCCGAACTTCAGTCAACCCCGCTGGGACGGTTCGCCCTTGTTGGGCCGCACCCTCTTGCTGTTCGCCGAACAGGGCCTGGGCGACACGCTGCAGTTCATCCGATACGCGCCGCTGATCCAAGCTCAGGGTGGGCGCGTCGTGCTGCAGTGCCAACGCTCGCTCGTGCCCATCTTATCGAGCTTGGCCGGCGTCAACCAATTGATCGCGCAGGTTGACCCGCCGCCGGCCTTCGACGCGCAGGCGCCCTTGATGAGCCTGCCGGCGATCTTGGGCACGACCTTGGCAACCGTGCCGGCCGGCGTGCCCTACCTCTCGGCCGACCCCGACCTGATGACCCACTGGCGGCGGCAGTTGGCGCCTCTTCGCGGCTTTCGAGTGGCGATTAGTTGGCAAGGCAGCCCGCGGCACCCCTGGGACCGGCACCGCTCCTGCAAATTGGCGAATTTCGAACCGCTGGGCCGCATCGACGGTGTGCGGCTGATCAGCCTGCAAAAAGGCCCCGGCAGCGAGCAACTGGAAGAATTGGCCGGCCGTTTTCCCGTCACCAGCTTGGGGACACAACTCGACGAGACATCCGGCGCCTTCATGGACACCGCGGCGGTGCTGGCCAATGTGGACCTGCTGGTCACGGTCGACACGGCCATCGCCCATCTGGCCGGCGCGATGGGCGTTCGCACCTGGCTGGCACTCCATCTCACGCCCGACTACCGTTGGATGCTCGACCGTGACGACAGCCCCTGGTATCCCAGCATGAGGCTATTCCGGCAGCAGGCCATCGGCGACTGGGACGGTGTGTTCGGGCGGATCGCGGTCGAACTGGCGGCGGTTTCCCCTGCCACCAAGTCAATGGCCAACCAACGAAACGAATTGTGACTTGACCGCTCCTGTGTGTTCCGGCCCGAAGAGGGGTCTTTGATCGCCAGAGAAAAAGCGGTTGGCTTCCAATGCTCGCGGCAGATCGTAATCGTTCTCCTCGACGGGCGACGCGTTCGCCGCCGCGATCCACTCATCAAGCGTTCTCGCCGCACGAATCCGCGCGACGTGTTCGTCTTCTTTCTGCGCGGGCGGAGAACCCGCGGCTCGGACCAAGGTAATCTCGACGGTTTCTCCTTCCACCAAGGAAAGGGGTTGCGTGGGCCGCAACACGCCATCTTGGTAAACGGCAAAGACGGTCGTGGACATTTCGGTTTCCTCCAATCGGGATCTCATTATTCTAACATCCAGTGCAATCACCCCACAACTCGACTGCGGGCGGGGGGGCTACTTCCCGATGCAAAATCGGCTGAAAATGCGGTCGAGAACGTCGTCGGTGTAGACGGCGCCGACGACCTGCCCCAGTTCATCCAGCGCCAGACGCAGTTCGGCCGCCACCAGTTCCTCGCCGGTTCCGCGGCGGGCGATGACCAGCGCATCGAATAGGCCGACGGCGGCGCGGGCAAGGCTTTCGCGGCAACGCGCCGCCGTGCCGGCCACAAAGTGCGGGGAGCTTGCCCGCGCGCCCAGCGCCGCGGCGCGGATGCGGCGACATAGCTCGTCCAAGCCCGCGCCGGTGACGCTGCTGGTGGCGATCGCGTCGCGCCGGGCGTCCGTCACGCATGCTTGATCGGTCTTGGTCCATACGACCAGGCGGTTCGATTCGCCGCCGCGCGACAACTGCTCTCCTTCCCAGGCGTTGAGCGGCCGGGTCGCGTCGAGACAGAAGATTTCGACGTCAGCGTGGGACCGCCGCTCCGCGGTCAGCGACTGAGCCGAGGCCGCGATGCCCTGGCTGCCGCATGGGTTGGGCTCGACGCCCGCCGTATCGACCAGTTCGCATTCCAATCCATCAAGGTCGAGCCGGCTACGGAGCCAATCGCGCGTGGTCCCGGCCTGGTCGGAGACAATGGCCGGCACGGCACTCGCCGGGCCGCGGGCCGCCAGGGCGTTGAAGAGGCTGCTCTTGCCCGTATTCGGCCAGCCGATCAGTACCGCGCAAGGGGTGCGGGTGGCTTCTCCGCGCGATGCCATTTGGTCCGCCAGACGCTCGACGTCGGCGGCCGCCGCGGCAAGCTGCCGTTCCAAATCGGCCGCGCTGATGAACTCGATCGCTTCATCAGCGAAATCAAGTCCCGCTTCGAGGTGGGCCAACAAATCGAGCAAACATTCGCGCAATTGGCGCAAGGGTTTGCCCAGCCCGCCGGCCAGTTGCGCCAACGCGGTGTCGAGCTCGCGGCGGTCGGCGGCGTCGATCACACCCAACACCGCCTCCGCCTGCGTCAGGTCGAGCCGGCCGGCCAGAAAGGCCCGCAACGTGAACTCGCCCGGCCTGGCCAGCCGCGCCCCCGCCGCGCAGACTTGGCGCAGCACGGCCTCCAAGAGCGGCGGCGAGCCGAGCGTGTGCAACTCGGCCGTCGGCTGGCGAGCATAGCTGCGTGCCGTGGGCCAGAGCAAAAGTTGGGCGGGCAACGGCGAATGGAAATCGTCGAGCCGCAATTGTCCGGCGAGCGCCGTGGGCAATCGGACACGGGAGATGGCGTCTCGATCGTAGCGGAACTCGTGAGAGTTCCGACCGGACGGCTCGAAACACGTTGCCACGCAGTCGATGGCGGTGGGGCCGCAAACGCGAACGATACCCCGTGCCGCGCCGCCCGGCGGCGAGGCGATGGCTGCGATCGTATCGTCGAGGTCGAGCAAGGGGCAGGTTACAGCAGGGGACAGGTTGCAGAGGACAGGTTGCAGGTTACAGAGTGTAGCCGAATTCGCAAGAATTCGGGTGTGTTGGTTGTGTTGGCCTACGCGCTACATCTGGTACCGCAACGACAGATACCAACCGATGATCGTGGCAAGATTCAGGCACCAAGCGCCCACGCAACGCAATCGGCCGGCGCGGCTGGGGCGCGCGCCGGCGAACGTGAGCGTCAAGAGCACCCAGATCGAGTACACGGTGGCCGGGCAGATGAGCACGCCGACAACCGCGGTCCACCAGGCCCAATGGGCCATCGACTCGATTTCTTTCCGCCTCGCATCCACCGGCGAGCGAGTTCGCGTCGCCGGCCCGCCGGGGATCACCCACCGGCCCGTCAGTGGCGCCGCGGCAACAGTCGCCTCGGCGACGGCCGGCGCCGGCGCGGCCGGCACAACAGGCGCAATCATCCCCGCCGCCGCGCTGCGTTCGACGGATACACTGCGTTCGACGGATACACTGCGTTCGACGGATGCACCGGCCTCGGCGTGGGTTTGCGGTTCGGACACTTCGACGGGCGAATCGGCGACCGGCTTGAGTCGTGCAAACCGCGGCACGGCCGATGGGCCTTCTTGTGGCACGCCGACTTGGGCCGGCGGCGGGTCCGTGCCTGCCGCCATACCGGGTGCTGGCGGCGCCGGAAGCTGCGCGAAGCGCGGCATGCGCCGCGCCGGAACGGTTGGGCGGGGTGGCGGCGTAAGCGGCGAAAGCGGCGACGAGGGCGGCGCGGCGGCCGACTCTTGTGTTGTTGGCAAGACGGGCGCCGTCGGCGCGCCCTGGCGCGACGTTCCGCACATCCAGCAGACGTCCGAAAAATCGAATACGCTCTGGCCGCACTTAGGGCAGGTCCAACTTCCGATTTCCGAAGTAGGGGCGCGGGTTGGTTCAGGCACGGGGAACAACACCCGCATGGCGCGCTCGAAATCGCCCTGGGCCACCTGCACATGGATCTGGCCGGCCGGCCCGGCCTTCCCGCTCGTCGTGAGTTGCGACTCGATGCCGGCGGCGACCAGTTGCGTTCGCACCAACTCCGCATCGGCGGAGATGGCGAAGACGGCGACAGTGACCAGCTCGCTCGACACGTTGCAACTCAATTCGCACCGGCCATGAAGTCCCGTCGGTGGGCGGTGCCCACCCTACTGCAACGGTGGGCGGTGCCCACCCTACGATGTGATTCCCTTGGTCAGTTCCATGAACGCGGTTTCCAGGTTGACCTCTTCTTCCCGGAACAAGGTTAGCTTATGACCGGCGCCGATGAGCAAGCCCGGCAAATCGCTATAATCGATCCGATCCGCTCGGAGCGTCGTCGTCAAGACGCCGTTGGTCAGCGACACCTTTTCGACGCACTCCTGTCCTTTGAGTAGCCCGACCGCCGCTTGCGAATCGCCCACGACGGCGATCTTGAGCACGATCTGGCGCCGTACCCGGCGCATCACCTCATCGACGTCGGAATTCACCAGCAACTCGCCCCGCTCGATGATGCCGATCTTGTTGCAAATGTCGGCCAGTTCCGGCAGGATGTGGCTGGAGACCATGATCGTCTTGCCCATTTGGCGGAGTTGCTTCAAGAGGCCCCGGATCTCGATGCGGGCTCGCGGGTCGAGTCCGCTGGCCGGCTCGTCCAGGAGCAGGACGGCGGGATCATGCAAAAGCACGCGGGCCAACCCCAGCCGTTGCGTCATGCCGCGCGAGAGGCTGGTGACCAGCGCCTCGCGCTTGTAGCCCAGGTCGACCAACTCAAGCACCTCTTCACACTTCTTGCGCCGCGCGGCGCCCTTGATGCGGTACGCGGCGGCGAAGAATTCGAGGTACTCGATGACCTTCATGTCGTCGTAGACCCCGAAGAAATCGGGCATGAAGCCGATCAGCCGCCGGATTTCCTTGGGTTGGGTGTAGATCGAATAACCGCAGACGTAGGCTTCGCCCCAGGTGGGGTTCAAGAGCGTCGCCAACATCCTCATCGTCGTCGTTTTGCCCGAACCGTTGGGACCGATGAAGCCGAAGACATCGCCAGGCTCCAGTTTGAGGTCAAGATGGCTGACCGCGTGGAGTTGGCCGTAGACCTTGGTGAGGTCGCGAGTTTCGATCACAGCGAGATTGGGGGTTGGAGTTTGGAAGCTGCCACCACACTAACCCGCGGCGCAAGCAAGGTAGGTTGAACGCTGAGCCTTGCTTGCGCCGCGGGTTGGTGTGGGACGATAAATAATCAGGGCCGAAGATCAGGCGTGGGGTGGGCGCGGCCCACCAGCCCAACTATTCTGGATTCTGATGGCTTGCGCGCGGGATGGCAAGGGGCATTGAAGCGAACCGACCACCAAGGAAAACTCACGTCGATGTTGCTCTACATCATTCGCCATGCCTGGGCCGAGGAGCGGGACGAGGGGCAGTATCCCGACGACGATTTGCGCCCGCTGACCGGCGAAGGCCGCAAGCGGTTTCGCAAGCTGGTGCGAACATTGGCCGATCGTGGTTTCGTTCCCGCCCAGATCGCCACCAGCCCACTGCCGCGTTGCCGACAGACCGCCGAAATAATCGCTGAGCTCGTGCCGTCGCGACCGCCGGTAACCGTCGTCGAGGATCTATCGCCCGGCGGCAACTTGGACGCCCTGTTGGAGTGGACCCGCCGGCGTACGCCCGCCGACGTGGCCTGGGTCGGACACGCCCCCGACGTCAGCCACCTGACGGCCGCCCTGATCGGCGATGCGTTGGCCGCCGTCCGTTTCGGCAAGGGGGCCGTCGCGGCCATCGAGTTCGACCGCCCTCCGGCGATCGGCCAGGGCGAACTCCAGTGGATGGTGACGGCGAAGATGCTGGGGATCTAGTCATTAGACGGCGTCAAGGCCGTGGCCCAATTGGCACAACGCAATGGACGTTCCCCGGATGCGATCTCCGTCGAGGAGGTCCGTAACTTTCTCCATTCGTCCTCGGGCAATTCTGCCCGCGCCCCATAACCCGGGCGCCTCGCGCACCCTGTTCCCACAGTGGCCACGCACCATGGCTCAACCGCCCAGCACTCCCAACGCAGCCAACAGCCGCCGGAGTTCCATGCGTTCCGGCAGGTTCATTCGGAGTACGTCGGCCGTCGTCCGCCCCACTGCCGTCCTGCCCACGATCCAGCCCGCTCGCAATTCAAAGTGTTCCGACCACACGTCCCGCCGCGGGTTGAACAGCTCCGAGAGCTGACTTGTATCGGGGTCGTAACCAGCGACGTTAACCGCCTTGAAACTGTTGCACTGGAAACAGCTCGCGGCGAGGTTCTCGGCGACAGTGGTGCCATGGTGGTACTGCGGGCGGATGTGGTCGATGCCGAACGGAAGTGGGTCGAAAGCCTGCGGCACGCGGCAGTATTCGCACGTCCCGCACGCACGGATCCACACGAACTGGCGCAACTCGTCCTTCATGTTGCGCTGGGCTGGTTGCCATTAGCCTTCTTGAGCTGTAGCCGCGCTTTCGCCTGGACGATCGCCAGAAACGAGCCGATCTGACGGAAGGCTTCCATTTCGGCTTGCTCGTCCGCGCTGATCGTCCCCTGATTGTTCTTCTCCATCAGCTCGCGCATCCGCTCTTCGTCCTTGGGAGGGAAGCGAATCGCCAGCACGGCTTCCGCCGACTCGGGGGCCACTAACAGCCGTTCGAAGATCGAGGCCTCGTGTTGAACGGTCATTGCATTCATGTCCCTATTCTACCACGTTCCGGTAGTTTGCCAAAGTCGCGACACCAAAACTTCCGCAACTGTGTTCCGTCGAGCTGCATATCTCCGGTTCGGCACGCCAACCAGCAACTTAGTAACCCGCCAGCACCGCTATCCGCCGGCCGGGCTTGCGAAGCGGGGCGGCATGTCCATAATACCGTCATCCGATTCATCCCCGCGTTCGAGAGGAACCCGACCCGTTATGGAAAAGGCTATTCGCAGTTACATCGCCGAGTTTCTGGGCACGTTCACGCTGGTCTTCGTTGGCACGGCGGTCGCCACGTTGGCGCGCTTTCCTGAAAGTCGGCAGATCGGTTTTGTCGAGATCTCGCTGGCCTTCGGCTTCACGCTGATGGTCATGGTCTGGACGTTTGGCCCGGTGTCGGGCTGCCACATCAACCCGGCCGTGACACTGCCCATGGCGCTTTCCGGGCGGCTGCCATGGGCGAACGTGCCTGGTTACGTCATCGCCCAGTGCGCCGGCGGCGTGGCCGCCAGCGGGGCGCTGTATGTCCTGCTGGATGGGATTCCGGGCTATGAACTGGCCAAATACCACCTGGGGGCCAACGGCAATCCGCTCGGCATGAGCACCCAGTCATTGTTCGGCTTTGAGTTCCTGATGACGGCGCTGTTTCTGATGACGATTTTCTCGGTGACGCGAAGCGACGCCGCGCCCGGCTTCGCCGGTTTGGCGATCGGCGGATTCCTGCTCGTCTCGCACCTGCTCGGGGCGCAGTTGGGCGATTCATCGCTGAATCCCGCCCGGAGCCTGGGACCGGCGCTCGTCGAGTGGTTCTTCGCGGGGGGCGAATCGTTGGAATTTCTCTGGATCTTCGTGTTGGCGCCCTTGGCGGGCGGCGTCGTGGGTTGGGGCCTGTATTCCGTAATCCACAAGGACTAGAAAGGAGCATCGACGTGGTCGTTCGTCTTGGTTCTTCATATCGTTACGTTTTGACTTTGCTGGCCGCGTGCGCGCAATCCGGGTGCGGCCCGGCCCAGGCCCCCGCGGTGAAACCGGTGGCGAGCAGGCCAGCCAACCCCGTCGGCGACGGCACGGCCGCCGCTGCCGCCAGGCCGCCCGCCGGCGAACCAAGTGCCGAGGACATCGAAGCGGCCACCCCATCGGCCAAACCCAAGTTGCTGCTCGGATCGCCCGACTTGACGGTCGGCATTCCCGGCGAGGGCGAACTCACGGTGGCCGAAATCCAGGCCTGGTTGGACGACCCCGCCAACCACGAAAAATTGGACTTTATCCTGCCGCTGGGCCTGGCCGCCGGCCGTAAGCTGGTGAAAGGTATCGAGGCCAATCCGCTCACGCGCGCGAAGATCGAACTGGGGCGGCAACTTTTCTTCGACCCTCGGCTTTCGGTCGATGGCACCGTGAGCTGCGCCAGTTGCCACAGCCCCGATCATGGCTACGCGGCCGAAACGCGGTTCGGCGTGGGCATCGGCGGAAAACAAGGAGGCCGTAATTCGCCGGCCGCCTTCAACCGCATCCTCAGTGAAAAACAGTTCTGGGATGGGCGCGCCGACTCGCTGGAAGAACAGGCCTTGGGTCCGATCGCCAACCCGATCGAAATGGGGCACACCCACGAGGCTTGCTTGGAATGCTTGAAGGGCATCGAGGGCTACCGCCTGCAATTCGACATGATCTTCGGCGACTTCGATATCGAGCACGTCGGCCAGGCGATCGCCAGCTTCGAGCGCGTGTTGGTGACGGGCCCGGCGCCGTTCGATTACCACGAACAGTTTCGTCCCTTCGCCGAACAGGAGGAGGACGATTTCGAGGGCGACGACCTGATCGCCTACCAACAGGCCAAGAAAGCGATGGAAGCCCATCCCATGTCGGAGGCCGCGGTTCGTGGCCGCGACAGCTTCTTCAGCGAAAAGAAGGGGGGCTGCACCGCTTGTCACGTCGGTCCGAACCTGACCGACGAACTTTACCACAATCTCGGCGTGGGCATGGACGCCGCCGAACCGGACCTCGGCCGCTTTGTCGTGACCCACGAAGAGAAAGACCGCGGGGCCTTCAAGACCCCCACCATCCGTAATGTGACTCGGGTCGCTCCCTACATGCACGACGGCAGCCAAAAGACGCTCGAGGAAGTCGTCGACTGGTATGCCAAGGGTGGGCATCCCAACCCGCAACTCGATCCCAAGATCAAGAAGCTCAACCTCACCGCGGGCGACAAGAAAGACCTGGTCGAGTTCATGAAGGCATGCGAAAGCGAGTTGCCGAAAGTCGAGCGGGGACGGATACCGAAGTAGAAACGGCACCGACTCCGCCCGGCAGTCCAACGAAACGTGTGGAACCGTGAATTCCTCTCCCGCACCGAATGCCACCGGCACCCCGATCTCGCTGGCGGATTTCCTCGCGCTGAACGATGAAATCGCCGCCCTGGTGCGCGCCGGAGTGCCGCTGGAAAGCGGTCTGGTGGGACTCGGCCGCGATCTGCCGGGCGGGATGGGGCGCATCGCGACGGCCCTGGGCGAACGGCTGAACCGAGGCGAAACATTGCCCCTGGCCATCGCCGCCGAACGGACACGTTTTCCCACGCTCTACCTGGCGATTGTCGAAGCGGGCGTGAAATCGGGCCGCCTGGCGGCGGCCCTGGAAGGGCTGGGCACCACCGCCCGGCGGTTGGCCGAACTACGGCAGGCCGCCGGAACGGCGCTGCTCTATCCGGCGATCGTGCTCCTGTTGGCGTACGCGATGTTCGTCGGATTCGTGCTCAAGTTCGCCCCCGCCGTGGGGCCCGCCTACGAATCGTTCGGCGCGCCGGCCACCAGTTGGCTCCGCTGGTTCGCCGGTCTGGGGACGACGGCCATCTATTGGGGACCGGCCGTGCCGCTGGTGGCGGTGACGGCGGGATGCCTCTGGTGGTGGCGATCGGGCAGCGTGCTCCTGCTGCAACCCGGATGGACCGGCCGCTTCATGGGCTGGATTCCCGGCATCAAACAACTGCTCGCCTGGTCGCAGGCCGCGACCTTCGCCGACGTGTTGGCGCTGTTGGTCGAGCAGCAGGTGCCGTTGGCCGATGGTATCGTGCTGGCGGCCGAATCGACCGGCAGCCGGGCGCTGGCGCGGCACGGAGAACAAATGGCCGCGGCGTTACGGCGCGGCGATTCGGCCGACCGTTGCCTTACCTCGGCGCCGGGCTTTCCGCCCCTGTTGGGCTGGTTGATGGTCTCCGGCCATGACCGTGGGCTATTGGTCAACGCGCTCAAGCACGCGGCGGCCGGTTACCATCAACGCGCGCGGCAGCGGGCCGACCTCGCGCGGATTTTCCTCCCGATCTTGTTGACGGTCGGCGTGGGCGGGTCAGCCGTACTGGCCTACGCCTTGGTCGTTTTCCTGCCCTGGATCTCGTTGTTGAACAGGTTGGGGGAGCCGTAGGGTGGGCATCGCCCACCAAGAACTCGTGCTAAGGCAACTCCCTTGAAATAACGTACCTGCTTATCCGTTTCGCCGTTGAATTGGGGCACAGCATTTAACCGAATGATGCAGGCGACGCGCGATGCCCACGCCAACCGTTAATGTTCTGCCCGAAGCCGCCCGAGAGGTCGACGAGGCCGTCGATTCCTGTTGGTCTATCGTTTGATCGGTCCCGTTGTTCAAATCGTCGCGGTAGCGCATACGAGCCGTAGGCCGGGATACTGGCGCAAGCGACGATCCACGCCGGAGTCACCGTGAATGAGAGTCCTTTTCGTCGTCCCCATGCCTAACGGGGCTGGGTCGTGGCAGGGCCGTGGAGCGGCCGAAAATGTGTTCCCAACAAGGAAAACCACTGTAGAGATAGAGATGTGGAGGATTTGTCGAACGATGGTAACTCGCATTGGCTTCGTCGTCGTCTTCTGTTTGCACTGGGCGGTGGCGGTTGCGTGTGCAGATCCTGACTACCAGGTTGTCGAAACCGACCGGGAAATCACCATTTCCAGCCCCGACCTCGACGCGGTGATCCGCAAGCAGGGCTACGTGTCGGGCGTGGCGGCGGGGTCGCTGGTGGACAAGAAAACCGGTTTTCACGACGCGGGCTTTGGCCTCGACATCGTCGATTGGATCATGGAGCCGGGCAGCGACGAAGCGTACCGCGACAAGCTCCCCAAGGAAATGGTCTACCAGTTCGGCAACTCCTACCACGGCGACATCCCCAAGCGGTCGATCGAGGGACCGCAGATCTGCACCCAGGCCAAGGAGTTGAAGCCCGAACTGATCCGCGGCAAGGATTTCGTGGCCGTCAAGCAGAGCTTTCACTACCTGACCGCCGCGCCGGGCAAGAAGGCCGGTAGCCTATGGACACAGACGCTGGTGTTTCCCAAGGGAAAACGCTACTTCATTTCGTCCGACCGGATCGATTCGCTGAACGACAGCCCGGCCATGTTCCTGCGCGTCGATATGCCGGGCCACGTCAAGCACCAGAAGGGGGACACGTTCAGCGAGGTCTACCTGAGCTACGTCGGCGCAATTCCGGCCGGCGAGTTCGACGGGGATTTCCCGCCCGACGCGAAATTCCATTACCGCCGCGACGATGCCCAGATCCCGACGCGGATGATCCGCGGCTACCATTTGCGCGACGCCATGAGCGGCCAGGCCGGCCCGTGGCTGGCCGGCATGACGCTGGACGCCGCGGACGTCTGCGAGGCATGGTGCCACGAGCGGGGTTACATTTGCATGATCGAGGAGTTCGGCGGCCGCCCGATCAAGGCCGGCCAGTCGTTCAGCGCCGCCTTCGTCGTCGGCTACTTCGATTCGATCGAAGAGATGGAGCAGGTCTACGATCGGTACGCCGGCCACTCCGGGCTGGAGGTGACGGCCAAGGGGTGGAAGTTGACGAAGGATTGATGGTGGGTCGGCGTTCTCCCATCTTCGCCAATCTACCTATGCGCCGACGGATCAACCCGTTTCACATGAATTCGGCTTGAATTGAGGGGCCGCTTCCGGTATCTGTACCCGGCCCGAATGGGGTGGGATTGCGCTGGCGCCGCCGATCACGAGATTGTCTGAAGTTGCACGTCCGCTTGAAGTCGTCGCCGGTACGGCCCCGTCGCGCTGCTCTTCTACCAGTACGTCCAACACGGAACCGCCCTGATGGTCGATCTGCGCCTCGACCGGTACAGATTCGCTTGCGCCGTCGTCGCCGCGTGTTGGGTGGCGCTGGGCTGCGGCGCGCCGGCGGCGGCGCAGGCGCCGGGCTCGCTGCCCTCCTTGCAAAGCATGCCGATGATGCCCCAACAAGGCATGCCGGGAATGGCGTCCCAAGGACCAGGCGGAATGCCGTTGCAAGGCGGAATGCCGTATCAAGGACCGCTGCTCGGACCCCAAGGACCGTCGACGACGGCGGCTCCCGGTACGTTGCTCGATCGCAATCGCGGGCCGTTGGCGAAAGAAAAGCCCGACGACGGACCGCTGCCCGAAGAAATGCCGGGCTCGATCAACCAGGCTGGACCGGCGCCGGGGCTCGTCGACGCGACCGCGCCGGCCACGGCCGTTTCGCCGGAAGGATTGACCGGCAAGGAGATGGTGGTCGACGTTCGCGTGGAAGGGCACAAGAGCGAAGAATCGTTGCGACGCCTCAGGCGCTGCATTCGCACGCGCGTCGGCCGGACCATCGACCGCGACCTGGTCGAGAAAGACGTGCGAAGCCTGATCCATTCAAAGCTGGTTTACGCGCCCTCGGCGGAGTACCAACGGGTGGGCAACAACGGCATTCGGGTGATCTACCATGTGCTCGAACTGCCCACGATCAAGTACGTCAAATACTTCGGCAACACCATCAAGAAGAGGAAACTGGACAAGAAAGTCAACCTCAACGTCGGCGACCCCTTCAACGCCGGGGCGGTCGATGAGGCGAAAACACGGCTGGTCGAGTTCTACCAGGAAAAGGGATATATCCGCGTCAAGGTCCAGGTCGTCGAGGGAAACAAGCCCAACGACCGCGGCGTGGTGTTCCTGATCAACGAAGGACAAAAGCAGAAGATCCGGACGGTCACGTTTCAAGGAAACACGATCGCCTCCGACAGCCGGCTCAAGACGCAGATCGACTCGAAACCGCCGCTGCTCTTCGTGTTCAAGGGCGAGGTCGATCTGAACAAGATCGAAGGAGATGTCGAGAAGCTGCTCAACTATTACCGCGGCCTGGGGTTCTTTCGCGCCAAGATCGGCCGCGAACTCATCTTCGACGAACCGCAGAAATGGCTGACCTTGAACTTCGTCATCGACGAAGGGCCGCGCTACGTGGTCCGCAAAGTGACCTTCGCGGGGATCGAAAAGCTGACCGAGGCGGAACTGCGGAAGGATCTCAAGCTCAGCGAGAACCAATTCTTCGACGCGGCGAAGCTGGGCCGCGACGTCACCGAATTGCGCTACAAGTACGGCGCCAAGGGGTACGTCTTCGCTGACATCGTCGACGGCAAGGTCTTCCAGGAGGAGCCGGGCGAATTGGATATCGTCTACAAGATCGTGGAAGGCAAGCGCTTCGCGGTGGGACCGATCAACATCAAGATTCTGGGTGACAATCCCCACACCCGCCGCAACACGATCTTGAACCGCCTTTCGATCCGTCCCGGCGACGTCATGGACATCCGCGAAATCGAAGCCAGCGAACGCCGTTTGAAGTTCTCGGGTCTGTTCATGAACAACCCCGCCGAGGGAATCTCTCCGACGATCAAGTTCCAGCAGCCCGAGGTGCCGCTTGAGGAAATGAGCGGCGAGCCGCCGCGGCAGCAACGAGGATTCCGTGGACAAAGCCCTGACGGACCCGAGTACGCGGCGGCGAGGGGATCCTCGGCCGTCGATCGGCCGCCGAGCGCCGAGCGGTACGCTCGTCCACGGCCGCCTCGCCCGAACGGCCGCGGCTACCTCTCGAAACGCGGCGACGCCGGCCGGGGGAAGTCTTGAGCATGCAGCCAGCGCCGGCCCGAACGAAAAACCCGCAAGGCCCCATTCGCCGGGCCGAACGCGATTCTGTAGGGAACGCCCTCCGTGGCGTTCCGCGCCCCCCGAGCGGACGTCCCAACCCGCATCACGGAACGCCACGGAGGGCGTTCCCTACAGTTCACGGAACGCCACGGAGGGCGTTCCCCACAGAAGCTGTCGCATTCATCCTAGTCTTGTTCTCGAGCGGGCAGGCCGCGGCGCAGTCGGGCGCGTGGTCGGAGGCGCCGCGGCGAATGACGCCCGCCTCCACCGCCCCGTCCCAGCTTGACGCTCGGGACACGTCGAGCGCACCCTTGCCATCGGCGCCGGCGCGGCGCATCGCCGGACGGCGCAAGTCGTCGGGTAAGTCCGCGCGGGTACAAAGCCCCGCCGCGGACTTGCCCGGCGTCGTGGGACAAGTGTCGATGGGCCGCACCGATCCGGCCGCCGCCGGCCGCAAGAACTGGACGCGTTTTCAGTCAGCGGACCAGGCCGACAACACGCGGGTCGTGCCGGCGCAATATACCGAGCCGGCCGGCCAGCCGATGAACGGACCAGGCGGCTACAGCCAGCCGCCCGGAGGTTACGGCTACGGACAGCCGCCTGGCAACGGGTATGTCCAACCGGGTAACAACGATGGCCGGGTGTTCAATCCGCCCGCGGCCCAGCCGCCCATTGACCAGTTTCCTCCTCCCACCGGTTCCGGCCCGGGCGGCGCCGCGCCCCCGCCCGGTGGATACGACAACGAAGGGGATTTGTTCCCGCCCAATCCGCTGTTGGGCGAAGGCGAAGAACCGCTGCCGACGGTGCCGCTCGACGTGATCGTCAAAGAGGCCCAAACCGGCCGCCTGATGTTCGGCGTCGGCGTGAACTCCAACGCGGGCCTGATCGGCAACATCGTGATCGACGAGCAGAATTTCGACTGGCGCAAGTTTCCTCGCAGTACGGAGGACATCCGCAACAACACGGCCTTCCGCGGAGCGGGGCAGCAGTTCCGCATCGAAGCGATGCCCGGCACGATCTTCTCGCGCTACGGCTTCACGTTTCGCCAGCCCTACCTTTGGGACACCAAGATCAACTTCAGTCTCAACGCGTCGTACTACAATCGTTACTTCCAAGACTGGACCGAACAACGCTCGGGCGGCCGTGTCGGCTGGGGCTACCAGTTGACGCCCGATTTGTCGGCGAACCTGTCGTTGGGCGGCGAGGACGTCAAAATTTACAATCCCACCGTGCCGACGCCCCCCGAACTGGCCAGCGTGCTGGGGCACAACGCCCTCTACTCGGCCGTCTTCTCGCTGGTCCACGACACGCGCGACAGCACGTTCATCGCCACGCAGGGGCACCGCGTCAGTCTCAACCTGGAACAGGATTGGGGGTCGTTCAGCTTCCCGCGCGCCATCATCAACCTGCGCCAGTACTTCCTGGTTCGCGAGCGGCCCGACGGTTCGGGCCGGCATGTGCTGACCTTTACCAACGACACGGGCTTCACCGGCAACAACACGCCGATCTTTGAAAACTTCTTCGCCGGCGGCTACAACACGATCCGCGGCTTCTACTTTCGCGGAGCCGAGCCGTTGGACAACGGCGTCCAGGTCGGCGGTAAGTTCGAGTTCTTGAACTCGATCGAGTACATGTTCCCCGTCACGGCCGACGATTCGCTGCGGATGGTGACCTTCTGCGACTTCGGCACGGTCGAAACGTCGACGGAAATCAAGCCGGGCGATTTTCGCGTGGCGCCGGGTATGGGCGTACGGATCACGATCCCGGCCATGGGCCCCGCGCCGATCGCCCTCGACTTCGCCGTACCCGTACATAAAGCTCCCGGCGACCATATTCAGAACTTCAGCTTCTTCATGGGCCTGTCGCGCTAGTTCAAAAAAAGGGGCGGATAGCCGTTGCAAAAGCGTGGAACCATGCTACATTCAATCCCTTAAGTTGTTGTCAACCATAAAAAGTAGCTCGAGTTCCAGCAAACTTGGCATGAGGTCGGTCGAGAGCCCCGCGAGGATCTCGGCCCACATGAGGGAATTGCGGTCGCAGATGGCTATCACCAAAACGCGGAAACAGGAACTGATCGGCGATTTTCGGCGCGGTGACAATGACACCGGTTCGCCCGAGATTCAAGTCGCGATCCTGACCACCAGGATCGGTGAATTGACCGACCACCTGCGCACGCACAAGAAAGACTTCGCCAGCCGGCGAGGCCTGTTGATGATGGTCAGTCGGCGTCGCCGCTTGTTGGACTATCTGAAGAAGGTCAGCCCACAGCGGTATTTGGATATCATCCGGCGTCTGGACATCCGCAAATGATCTCGTCGCAAGAAAGGCTGGGACGTGCAAAGAAGGTAGGAACCCGCCTTGAAACATCGCGTTGAAAAGCAAATTGGAGCCAGTCTTTTTTCCATCGAAACGGGGTTCTTGGCCAAGCAGGCCCACGGGAGTTGCCTGGTGCAATACGGCGACACGGTGGTGTTCGCCGCCGCGGTCACCGGCCCGCCCCGGCCCGGCATCGACTTCTTCCCGCTGACGTGCGACTATCGCGAGCGAACCGCCGCGGCCGGCAAATTTCCCGGCGGCTTCCTCAAGCGCGAGGGTCGCCCGACCATGAAGGAAACGCTCACCAGCCGGCTGATGGACCGGCCCATCCGGCCGCTGTTTCCCGAGTGGTTCCATGACGAAGTGCAGATCCAGGCGAATGTGCTGGCCAGCGACCGGCAGAACGATTCGGACGTGCTGGCGATGAACGGCGCCTCGGCCGCCTTGGGCCTCTCGCCGCTGCCGTTTCAAGGCCCGATCGCCTCGGTGCGGCTCGGCCAGATCAACGGCGAGTTCGTCCCTTTCCCCACGCAAGACGACCTCGAGGAGAGCGATCTCGACCTGATCGTGTCGGGCGGCAATGACGCCGTGCTGATGATCGAGGGTTTCGCGCGCGAGATGCCCGAGGAGCGGATGCTGGCGGCGATCGAGGAATGCCATCGCATCATCCGGCAGATTTGCGAGTTGCAAAACGAGTTGTTCGCCAAGGTCGGCGTCGAAAAGAAGCAATATGAAGTGCCCGCCCCGGACGACACGGTCGAACGCCTGAAGGACCGGTATTACGACCCATTCAAGAGCGCCAAACAGACTGTCGGCAAGCAAAACCGTGCCGAGGCCGTGGCCGCGCTCAAGGCCCGGGCCCTGGCGGAGTTCATTCCCGACCCGGCGGCCGAAGGGGCGCTGGATGCCAACCTGTTCGGCCGCGCCTGGCACGACCTGGAACTGCGCGTGGTGCGCGACCTGATTCTGGCGGGCATCCGGCCGGACGGCCGCGACGGCAAGACGTTGCGGGCGATCGAGTGCCACGTCGACGTGCTGCCGCGGGTGCATGGTTCGGCCGTGTTTCAGCGCGGCGAGACCCAGGCCCTGGTCACCGTCACGCTGGGCACCAACCGCGACGAGCAGCGCGTCGACGGCCTGATCGAGGAATACTCGAAGAAGTTCATGCTCGATTACTACTTCCCGTCGTACTCGGTGGGCGAGGTCCGTCCGATTCGCGGGCCGGGTCGTCGCGAGATCGGCCACGGCGCGCTGGCCGAACGGAGCGTCAAGCCCGTCCTGCCCGATCCGGAGGAATTCCCCTATACGATCCGCGTGATCTCCGACATCCTCGAGTCGAACGGTTCCAGTTCGATGGCCAGCGTCTGCGGGGCCACGTTGGGCCTGATGGCGGCCGGGGTGCCGATCAGCAACCCAGTGGCCGGCATCTCGGTGGGCCTGGTGAAGGAATCGGATAGCAAGTGGATTCTGCTGACCGACATCATCGGCGACGAAGACCATTACGGCGACATGGATTTCAAGATCGCCGGCACGCAGAACGGCGTGACCGGCATCCAACTCGATCTGAAGATCGACGGCATCAGCCGCGAAATCATCAAGGCCACGCTGGCGCAGTCACGCGAAGCCCGCATCCAGATTCTGCGGTCGATGCTGAGCTGCATTCCGCGTCCCAACGACGAAATCTCGCCCTGGGCGCCTCGCCTGTTGCGGACCAAGATTCACCCGGAGAAGATCGGCTTGCTGATCGGGCCGGGCGGCAAGACGATCCGCGGCATCCAGGAAGCGACGGGGGCCGTCATCGAGGTGGAAGACGACGGCACGGTGACCGTGGCCAGCCACGACGCGGAATCGGCCCAGGCCGCGATGCGCCGCATCGAGGCGCTCACGGAGAGCGTCAAGGTTGGCAAGATCTACGACGGGCGCGTGACCAGCGTCAAGGACTTCGGCGCCTTCATCGAAATCCTGCCGGGCAAGGACGGTCTGTGCCACATCAGCGAATTGGCCGACGGCTACGTGAACAGCGTGGCCGACGTCTGCAAGGTGGGCGACGAGATGCAGGTCAAGGTGATTGCCATCGACGACCAGGACCGCGTCAAGCTCAGCCGCAAAGCCGCGATACGTGAGTTGGCGGAGCAGACGACCGGTGGAAGCGGCGCGGGGTAGTAAGAGGAGAAATCGCCTCGTCGCGCGGGGTGTTGGTTCAACCGCCCGCTAGAATGCACGCGGCCGACAATGAGATATTTTGCCACGAGAAAGTGGTGGCTGGTGGCAGAGCGTCAGCGATGCCCCGGCTCGATAGCGACCGGGGCATCGCTTAGGCTCTGCCCCAGCCACCGTGAATGTCTCATTCTCGACCGCGTGAAGTATAGAATGCGAAGAAGGGCCCGATGTCCAAATCATGAGCCCCGCGCCCGAACCGACCACCGCCGAGGTCCACCAGAAACTGGTCGACCAGTACACCGAGATCGCGCGGCTGGCAGGCGGTCTGGCCCACGAGATTAAGAACCCGCTCTCGACGATCAAGCTCAACATGGAGTTGCTGGCCGAGGATCTGCAAGCCGAGGAGACGCCCCGGCACCGCCGGGCGCTGGCGAAAATCGAAGTGGTCGAGCGCGAGTGCCAGCGCTTGCAAAACGTGCTGGACGACTTCCTCAACTTCGCCAAGGTGCGGCAACCGCGGCTCGAACCGACGGACTTGAACGAACAGATCCGGCAGATCCTCGATTTCTTCCGGCCCAAGGCGGCGGAGTCGGGAATTGAGATCAAGCCCTACCTGCGTTCCGACTTGCCCGGCGTGGTGCTCGACCGCGAGCAGTTTCGCGGCGCGCTCTTGAACTTGCTGCTCAACGCGCAGCAAGCGATGGCCGCGGGCGGGGAACTCGTCGTCAGCACCGAAGCCGGGGCACTCGGCGTGAGGTTGCGCCTGATCGACAACGGCTGCGGCATGGATGAGAAGACCCAGTCGCAGATATTCGGCGCCTTTTATTCGACCAAGCCGGGCGGGTCGGGGCTTGGGTTGCCGACGACCCGTAAGATCGTCGAGGCCCACGGCGGCCGGATCTCCGTGAAAAGTGAAGTCGGCCGCGGCACGCAATTCACGATCGACCTTCCGGTGCCCAAGCGATTACCTGGTTAGCCCTTCCCCCCTGTCCGACGGTGCGTCTGATGCGACATCCCCTGCTGGCGCCGGACCTGCGTGAATTGATCGCCGAGCGAAGTGAAGAGCCGTTGCGCGACTTTTTCGCCGCCCACCATCCGGCTGATTCGGCCGAACTGCTCGACGACCTCAAGCCCGACGAGGTGCTGTTCGTCCTGAACTTGCTCAACGGCCGCGACCAGGCCGCCGTTTTCTCCTACCTGGAGCCGGAACTGCAAGACGGAGTGGCCGGGCTGATGGAGCGCACGGCGCTGGCGGACTTGTTGACCTACATGTCGCACGACGAGCGCGCCGACCTGGTAAGCCGTCTGCCACGCCAACGAACCGAGCAGATCATGCCGCTTCTGGCCCACGCCGAACGCGAGGACATTCGCACCCTGGCCTCGTACCGGGAGGGGACGGCCGGGGCCGTCATGACCAGCGACTACGCCACGCTGCCCGCCGAAATCAGCGCCGCCGCGGCCATCGATCGCCTGCGCCACGAAGCGCCCGACCGCGAGACGATCTACTACTGCTATATACTCGACGAAGGGCGCAGGCTGGTGGGCTTCGTGTCGCTCAAGGATCTGATCCTGGCCCCTCCGGCGCGGCTTGTTTCACAGATCATGCAGATGGGTGTCGTCTCGGCCACCGTCGACGAAGACCGCGAGTTGGCCGCCCAGAAGCTGATGGAATACGACCTGATCGCGCTGCCGATCGTCGACGCCGACGCGCGGCTGGTGGGCATCGTCACCCACGACGACGTCATCGACGTGATCGTCGACGCGGCCACCGAGGACGTCTACCGCATGGGCGGCGTCGAACCGCTCGGCGAGAGCTATCTCCGCACGCCCTTCGCCACGCTGTGGGGCAAGCGGGGCTTCTGGCTGGCGATCCTGTTCGTGGGTGGGTTCCTGACCACCACGGCGCTGGCCAGCTATGAAGGCTTGTACATCAAGATTCCCGCCCTGGTGCTGTTCGTACCGCTGATCATCTCAGCCGGCGGAAACTGCGGTTCGCAATCGGCCACGTTGATCACCCGCGCCTTGGCGCTGGGCGAAATCCACCCCCGCGACTGGTTTCGCGTGCTTTGCCACGAGATTCTGATGGGCGCCTCGCTCGGGCTGACATTGGGGCTGGTCGGTTTCGCGCGGGCCTGGTTCACGCCGGCCGACGTGCTGGATGCCCTCGACCCGGTGCGGCTGGCCACCGTGGTGGCCGTTGGCGTGGCGGTCGTCGTGCTGTGGGGCAACCTGGTCGGCGCGCTATTGCCCCTGGCGCTGAGGCGCGTCGGTCTCGACCCCGCGCTCATGTCGAACCCTGTCGTGGCCAGCATGGTCGACGTGACGGGAATCGTGGCCTACTTCGCGATCGCGCAGACGCTGTTGACGTAAATCGGGTTTCGCCGAGGCGCGGGTCGGCCCACGATCTCCAGGCCAAGTTATCGTATACTGACCGCCGGCGCGAAAGGCGCCAAGGAGGTTGTCCGTCGGAATGCCCCGCGTCTTCGTCTACGAGTTCACGACCGGCGGCGGCCTCTTGGCCCTGAACCATGAAGCGCCAATGACCGAGCTCCTGGCGGAAGGCCGGGCCATGGTCGCGGCGCTCACTGCCGACTTCGCCGCGATCGGCCAACTCGAAGTCACGTTTCTGGCCGATCGTCGGCTGATCGCATGGCAAGGAGCCACGGGCCGCACGCTCGTCGTCGGCCACCGCGACGAGGCCAAAGCCGCCTTCGATCGCCTGACCGCCGAAGCCGATTGGACCGTGGTGATTGCTCCCGAGACCGATGGCCACCTCGTGGGCTATTGCCGGCGGGTCGTGGAACTCGGCGGCCGACTGCTTGGTCCGTCGCCCGAACTGGTTGCGCTCGCCTCCGACAAGCAGGCCACCGCCGAACACCTGGCGGCGGCCGGCGTACGCGTGCCGCGGGGAATGGCATGGCCCTTGGGGCCACTTTGGCCCCGCGATTTTCCGTATCCGGCCATCTGGAAGCCACGCGACGGGGCCGGCTCGCGAGGGTTGCGTTATATCGCCTGCCCGGAACCGTCACATACCCAACGCGAGCTTCATCGTTCCGTCACGACCGACACGCGCCTTCGGCGGATGGCGCCGGAGGGGCGATTGGAACGGTACTGTCCGGGCTTGCCGGCGAGCGTGGCGGTGCTGTGCGGACCAAAGCGATGGACGACCCTCCCCCCTTGCCGCCAGGCGATCAGCGACGATGGCCATTTTCGATACCAGGGCGGATCATTCCCCTTGGAGCCTGCCTTGGCCGAACGGGCGACACGATTGGCCAACGAGGCCGTGGCGTCGTTGCCCCAGCCGCTAGGATACTTGGGAGTCGACCTGATATTGGGGCCGGACGGCGACGCCGACTTCGTCATCGAGATCAATCCGCGGCTGACCACGTCGTACATTGGCCTGCGCGCGGCGTGCGAAGGAAATCTGGCGGAGGCGATGCTGGCGATCGCCCAAGGGCAAGCGCCGGCGGTCCATTTCCGAAATGAGCCGGTACGCTTTTCGGCCGAGGGGATGGTTGTATGCAACGGCCCCCTTCAAGGCTAGGATTGCCGCATTGGGTTCTGTAGGGAACGGGTGCCAATCCTAGCCTTGAAGCGGGCCGTCGATTGTATTCGCCCGCTGGACAAGTTACCCTAAGAACTCATACTTCACGCGGTCGAGAATGAGATATTCACGGTAGCTGGGGCAGAGCCTAAGCGATGCCCCGGTCGCTATCGAGCCCCGATTATTCATGGAACTACACCAACCCACGGCGCAAGCAAGGCCCAGCGTTGAACCTACCGTGCTTGCGCCGCGGGTTCGTGTGTTAGCCTCGTTCGCGTTGTTGAGCCTCATTACGGGGGGCTGTTGGTCCGACTCGCCGGGGCGCGAGCAAGTGGTCGTCTATGTCGCGCTCGATCAGCCCTTTTCCCAGCCGATCCTCGACGACTACGCGCGCGCGTCGGGCATGCGGGTCCGGTCGAAGTTCGACGCCGAATCGACCAAGACGCTCGGTCTGACGACCGAGATCATGCAAGAGGCACGTCGGCCCCGTTGCGATTTGTTCTGGAACAATGAAATCCTCAATACGTTGCGGCTCGAAGAGAAAGGGTTGCTCGATACGTACCGTTCGCCGGCCGCGGCCGAGTATCCCGAAATCTTCCGCTCGCCCCGCGGCGCCTGGTACGGTTTCGCGGCCCGCGCGCGAATCCTGCTGGTGAACACCCGGCTCGTCGCCGAAGGCCGGCGGCCGGCGTCGATCCGGGATCTGGCCGATGCCGAATGGCGCGGCAAGTGCGGCATCGCCAAGCCGTTGTTCGGCACCACGGCCACCCACGCCGCTTGCTTGTTCGCCGAATGGGGCGAGGAACAAGCCAAGGAGTTCTTCGAGGCGATCAAGGCGAACGAAATCCGAATCATGTCGGGCAACAAGCAAGTCGCCGTCGCCGTGGGCGGCGGCCAGTTGACGTTTGGTCTGACCGACACGGACGACGCGATCGTCGAAATCGAAAACGGCAGTCCCGTCGAGATCGTTTATCCCGACCAAGGCGACGACGGCCTGGGAACGCTGTTCATTCCCAACACCCTGGCGATCATCAAGGGCTGTCAGCATCCCGAGGCGGCGCGCAAGCTGGTCGACCACCTGCTTTCGCCTGAAGTCGAAGAGCGGCTGGCGCGCGGCCCCAGCGCCCAGATTCCCCTCAACCCGGCGGTCAAGGAAGTACCGCGGGTTCAGACTCCGGCGACCATCAAAGCGATGCCGGTCGATTTCGCCGCCGCCGCGCGCCAATGGGAGACGGCCGCGGCCTTCCTCCGCGAGAAGTTCGCGACGGCCGAATGACGCTCATCCTCGTTCCCACGTTCCGCGTGGGAATGGTGTTTCGGCCGCACCGTGGCCCACTGGCTGCAACGGGGACGCGGAGCGAGGGTGTTGAAAATTCGGCCTTGACAGGGAAAGTTTCTCACGAGGGTTGTGTGTCGGTTGCCTGTAATGTCGCCTTTCGCTCCGCGAAAGAACGCCCTTTCGCGGAGCGAAAGGCGACAGACAGGGCGGAGCGTCCGCGGAGGCGTTCCCACGCGGAGCGTGGGAACGAGGAGAATAGAGTGTGCGGGGTGGCCATCCAGGGGCAACGCCCCTCGTCCCCCGGGCGGCGGCTCGCCATCGGCGCGCAAAGGCGGCGATGGCGAGCCGGCCAGCCAAGCCGCGCTCCGCTTTCAATAGGTTAACCGAATTGCCAAAGAACCGAAACGGGGGCTTCAGCCCGCCTCTCTTACGCGGCACTGCCTAAAAACTGAGCACCATAACCGCCCGCGCCAGCGGCTGAAACGGCTCTGATAGAAGGAGGGTAATTCAGCGTCCGGAGCGTCCGCACACCAGTGGGGGGTGGCTAGTAGTCTTTCGCAAACTGTTTCAGCTATTCGACTTGCGCAATGGATGCACGCATGCGCCAATGACCTTGGCCCAAGGGCAGCGTCCGCACACCAATGGGGGGTAATAAGTTGCACGGTCGCAAGTAGTGTGTGTCATTGGCCTTATGGCACGAACTTCGGATCGCGGCGGCATCACTTCGCGCGGCGGCAACAGGCCCGCCCAGAGTTTTCTGGGTGTCTTTCTCCTCGTTACTCCTTGGGAATGAAAAGACACGGCGTTTTCATCATATCGCACGCCGCTTGACGCATGGGTATTCTCAATTGGGGCCAAGGGTTGTAGATTGAACGTGAGTATCCCCCGTATCCCCCTGGCACAAGCCAAGTCAAGGGCTGAACACACCGAGGAATGCCCCGCACCATGACTCGTTTCGCCTGGTTGACCGTCGGCGCCGTCACTCAAGCGCTGCTGATGGCAAGCGCCGCTCCGGCAGTCGCCGGCGAACACCCGGCGCCGGACCAAATCGGCCAGCGCAAGAACGCGGCCTTTCGCGTGGTTGGATACCTGCCCGACTATCGCATGCAGGCGCTCGATCGCAACGCGGGGCGATACCTCACCGACCTGATTTACTTCTCGGTCGAGCCGGACGCGACGGGCGAACTGAAGCGCGATCGATTAAGGGCCGCGGACGTCGCGGCACTCCAAGCGATCAAACAGCGGCACGGTGTGGCGCTCTACTTGTGTATCGGCGGATGGGAGCGTTCGGCAGGCTTCGCGCCGCTGGCGGCGTCGCCGGCCGCGCGAAAGCGGTTCGCCGCCGCCGCGACGCAGTTCTGCCTGGAGAACCGCTTTGACGGCATCGACCTCGACTGGGAGCACCCGGCTGGCGACGAGGAATACCGGAACTTCGCGGTCCTTTTGGCTGAGATCAAGCGGCGCTTCGCGCCGCGCGGCCTGGACTTGACGATCGCCGTGGCGGGCTGGCAAACGCCGCCGGCCGCCGTGATCGCCGCGGTCGACCGCATCCACCTGATGGCCTACGATGCCGAAGGTCGGCATTCCACGCTGGAATTCGCCGGCGCCGAATTGGACAAGTTTTCGAAAAGCGGCGTTCCACCGGCCAAGACCTGTCTGGGATTGCCCTTCTACGGCCGGGGCGTACACGACCGAGGCAAGACGCTGACTTATGCCGAAATCGCGCGTCGATACCATCCCGCCGCGGAGGTCGACGAAGTCGACGGTGTGTACTTCAACGGTGCCGGGACGATCGAACGGAAGACGAAAATGGCGCTCCAACGGAAGCTCGCGGGTGTCATGATGTGGGAGCTGGGGCAGGACGCGGCCGACGAACGATCCCTGCTTCATGTGATCGATCGGACGATCCGACATGGTCCTCCGCGCGGCCAGGAATGATCACCGTCGCCAATGGCGGCCGACGTAGCGGGACTCGTAAGAGTTCCGATTTGTTCGCCTGACCTGATCACCGATACCACCATCGACCCATTGGCGCGGGAGTGTTGGTCGACACGAGCGTGAAACCGGGGCACCCACGTAGTGGGCCGGGAGATTGCAACCTGGTTTGGATCGCTTGACAGAAGCCGGCGAACGGCTTCCAATGGTTGTTCCGCCTTCATTCAACCGATCGAGAGCGAGCCACCTTGAAAGACTTTGAATACGCGGCCGCGACCCGCGTCGATGAGGCCGTCCGCTTGTTGGCCGCCCGCGGGCCGGGGGCGAAAATCCTGGCCGGCGGGACCGATATCCTCGTCCAATTGCGCGAGGGACTTCGCGCGGCCGACCTGGTGCTCGACGTCAAGAAGATTCCCGAACTGGCGCAGCTCGACTACGAACCCCATCGCGGCCTGCGGCTGGGCGCCGCCGTGCCCTGCTACCGCATCTACGACGACAAAATCATCGCCGCGGCGTACCCGGCCCTGGCCGACTCAGCCCGGATCATCGGCGGCTGGCAGATTCAAAGCCGCGCGAGCATCGGCGGCAACCTCTGCAACTCGTCGCCCGCGGCCGACTCGATCCCATCGTTGATCGCGCTGGACGCTACTTGCCATATCGCCGGTCCCACGGGCCGGCGGATCGTGCCCGTCGCCCAGTTTTGCACGGCTCCGGGCAAGAACGTCCTGGGGCGCGGCGAGTTTCTGGTGTCGTTGGAGTTCCCCGCCCCGGCGCCACACTCCGGCTCGAGCTATCTGCGGTTCATTCCCCGCAATGAAATGGACATCGCGGTAGTAGGCGTTGGGGCCTGGGTCAAGCTGAACGCCAAGGGAGACGTGATCGAACAATCGCGTCTCGCGCTGGCCGCCGTCGCCCCGACGCCGCTGGCGGCGACGGACGCCGCCGCTTGGCTCTCCGGCATGCCCGCCACCGATGAGACATTCGCCGAAGCCGGCCGCCGCGCCCGGACCATCGCCAAGCCAATCAGCGACATGCGCGGCCCCGCCGAGTACCGCGTACACTTGGTCGGCGTGCTCACCCAGCGCGCGCTAGCCGCCGCCGTCGAGCGCGCAAGGGCGTAGGGTGGGCACCGCCCACCAGAACCCATGGTGGGCACCGCCCACCAGAACCCATGGTGGGCGGTGCCCACCCTACTAGTGGACGCGGAGCGTCCGAAGAGCCGTTCCCAAGCGGAGCGTGGGAACGAGGAACCATGACACCACTCACCGCGCGACACTCACCACCCATGAAATCCCACGTCACCTCGACCATCAATGGCGAGCAGGTTGAATTCCTCTGCGAGAACCGCCAGAGCCTGCTGGAAGTGCTCCGCGACGTGCTGCAACTGACCGGCTCGAAGGAAGGCTGCAACAACGGCAACTGCGGCGCCTGCACCGTGCTCATGGACGGCGTGCCGGTCAACAGTTGTCTGGTGCTGGGCGTCGAAGCCCAGGACGCTCGGATTGTGACGATCGAGGGGATCGCCCGCGATGGTCGCCTGCACCCCGTGCAGCGGTGTTTTCTGGAAGACGCCGCCTTGCAGTGCGGCATCTGCACGCCGGGCTTCATCGTCGCGGCCAAGGCTCTCTTGGACCGCAAGCCGGACCCCAGCGAACACGAGATCCGCTTCGAGTTGGCCGGCAACCTTTGCCGCTGCACGGGGTACGACAAGATCGTCCGCGCCGTGCAGGACGCGGCGAAGGCCATGGCGAAATGAACATGCGGCGGAACTCGTGAGAGTTCCGAGGTGATAGCCCATCGGGATTCTCACGAATTCCGCTACGAAACGAGGTAACGCAAATGTCGCCCGACACCCACCACGAAACGAAGCGCGAACCGGCCGGCAACGGCAAGCCGTACAAGGTCATCGGTACCCGCCCGATTCGCCACGACGGCGCCGATAAGGTGACGGGCCGGGCGATCTACACCAGCGACCTGCAACTGGCCGGCCTGGTCCACGGCAAAATACTCCGTAGCCCGCACGCCCACGCCAAAATCAAGCACATCGACACCTCCTCCGCCGAAAAACTGCCGGGCGTCTTCGCCGTCGTCACCGCCAAGGATCTGCCCGACCTGCGCGATAAGGTGGCCGACCTGGGCGAAGGCCGCGTGAATCTGGCCCACCTGGGCGCCAATGTCCTGGCCCACGGCAAGGCGCTCTACAAGGGGCACGCCGTGGCCGCGGTGGCGGCCATCAATCCGCACGTCGCCGAAGAGGCGCTCAAGCTGATCCAAGTCGACTACGAACCGCTTCCGGCCGTGACCTGGGTGCTCGATGCGATGAAGGCCGACGCGCCTTTGTTGCACGACGACCTCCACACCGAGGACATGACGGGCCAGCGAGTGAGCCAGAATCCGAACAACGCAAGCAAGTACCTGCTGTTCGAGGCGGGCGACATCGAACAGGGCTTCCAATCGGCCGATCTGGTGATCGAACGGGAGTTTAAGACCGCGAGCGTACACCAGGGCTACATCGAGCCGCACGTCTCGACGGCCTATTGGAACGTCGACGGGCACCTCACCGTATGGACCGCCACGCAGGGCGCGTTCACCGCGCGGCACCAGACGGCCGAGTTGTTGCAGATTCCCATTTCGCAGGTGACCGTGGTGCCCTGCGAGATCGGCGGCGGGTTTGGCGGCAAGATTCCGGTCTACCTGGAGCCGGTGGCGGCGCTCTTGAGCCGCAAGAGCGGCCGGCCGGTGCGGATGGTCATGAGCCGAGCCGACGTGTTCGAAGGAACGGGGCCGACGCCCGGCTCGTTCGTCCGCGTCAAGCTGGGCGCCAAGAAGGACGGCCGGATCGTCGCCGCAAAGGCCTGGCTGGCCTACGACGCCGGAGCGTACCCCGGCGGCATGATCGGGCCGGGCTGCATGTGCGTCTTCAGTTGCTACGACATCCCCAACTACAAGGTGGAAGGTTACGACGTGGTGCTCAACAAGCCCAAGACGGCCGCCTACCGCGCCCCCGGCGCCACACAGGCCGCCTTCGCCACCGAGCAGGTCGTCGACGAGTTGGCCGAACGATTGAAGATCGACCCGATCGACCTGCGGCTGAAAAACGCCGCCAAGCAAGGAACCCAGCGCGTGGGCTGGCCCGACTATCCCAGGATCGGCTTCATCGAAACGCTGGAAATCGCCAAGAACCATCCGCATTACAAGTCGCCGTTAACGGGCAAGAACCGCGGCCGCGGCGTCGCGGCGGGCTTCTGGTTCAACATCGGGCTGAAAAGCTGCGCGTCGGCCGCCGTCAATCCCGATGGCACCGTCACGCTCGTCGAGGGCTCGACCGACATCGGCGGCACGCGCACGTCGATCGCCATGCAGCTTGCCGAAACGCTGGGCATCGCCGCCGAGGACGTCCATCCGCGCGTGGCCGACACCGACGGCATCGGCTACACCGACGTGACGGGCGGCAGCCGCGTCACGTTCGCCACCGGCATGGCGGCCTACGAGTGCGGGCTCGACATTCGCCGCCAAATGGCCGAGCGGGCCGCCACGCTTTGGGACTGCGAGCCGGCCAACGTGACCTTCGACGACGGCACGTTCCGCTGTTGCGACCACTCGATCACGTTCAAGGAACTGGCCGCCAAGCTCAACGAGTTGGGAGGCCCGGTGCTGGGCCGCGCCGCCGTCGATCCCGCGGGACCGACCAACGGTTTCGGCGTGAGCATCGTCGACGTCGAGGTCGATCCCGACACCGGCAAGACGACCGTATTGCGTTACACTGTGTTTCAGGACGCTGGCAAGGCGATCCATCCCAGCTATGTCGAAGGGCAGATGCAGGGCGGCACGGCGCAGGGCATCGGCTGGGCGCTAAACGAGGAGTATTTCTACGACGAGCAGGGGCGGATGCGCAACGCCAGCTATCTCGATTATCGGATGCCCACCGCGCTCGACCTGCCGATGATCGAGGCGGTGATCGTCGAAGTGCCCAACCCCGCGCACCCGTACGGCGTGCGCGGCGTGGGCGAGACGCCGATCGTCGCGCCGCCGGCGGCGATGGCCAACGCCATCTACCGCGCCAGCGGCGTGCGGATGCGCGAACTGCCCATGTCGCCGCCGAAGGTTTGGGCCGCCATGAAAGAAGAAGAAAGGAGAAAGTGAGGATGAAAGAAGGAGAAAGTGAGGATGACAGAAGGAGAAAGGAGAAAGTGAAAAGGAGAAAGTGAAAAGGAGTGAAGGCAATTTGATGGCCACGGTTTTCATCCCCGCCCAACTTCGTTCTTTCACTGGGGGCGCGGATCGCGTCGAGGTGGCGGGCATGAACCTGCGGCAGGTGATCGCCGCGCTCGACGCCACGCATCCGGGCTTGGCCGAACGGCTCACGCGCGACGACGCATTGGCCCCTGGACTGGCCGTTTCAATCGACGGCGCCTTCAGCAACCGCGGCTTGCTGGCTAAAGTCGGCCCGGAGAGCGAAATTCACTTCATGCCGGCGATCGGCGGCGGATAGCTCGATCGCTCTCGTTCCCACGCTCCGCGTGGGAACGCATCTTCGGCCGCTCCGCGGCCTCGACCACCGCGACGACAAGGCACTGGCGAGAACATCGAGAAACTCGGCACCGAGTCCGGGCTTACGTTCGTCGTACCAGGAGGCGGCTTCGCTGGCATCGGCCTTGGCTGCGGCCAATAGACGGAGTTTCACGAATTCGGCTCTTTGGGCAGTCTCGAGCGGATTTCGGCGAGTGCTTCACGCCAATCTTGAGCGGCGTACCCGCCACGCTCGACCGCGGCCAAACGAGCTTCGATTTCAATGGCCCAAGCCGCTTCGCTGTCGGAATCGAAGTCATCGGTTTCAAGACTGAGCAGCAATTGTCTTGCCAGTGAGGCGCGCGCGTCTTCCGGAAGCCCCAGCGCCTGCGCGAAAACCTCGTTGGCCGTACTCATGTTGATCCTTCCACGGCAATTCTACCTCGCGCACTAACGCAAAGGAATAGGCTGCGATGGTTTCCCGGAAACGTTGCCCCGCGATTCGATGTATAATGCAGCGGTGGAATCGTGCCCTTGAGGAGGTGAGCGGATTCGGGAGGTGGACAAGGACCGGTTCAGTTTCGACCTGCGGGGCATAGGCGGCAAAGCCGTCAGTCGCACGTTCGTGTTCGACAAGTCGTTGCTGGCCGACGTGCTCGACACTCTTCACGCCGACGACTTGGTGACGGTGGTCGGCATACCGGATCTAACTCGCCGACTTGTGCGAGCCGTCGCAATTCGGCGGATATCGACTGCGAGTTAATTGCGCGCTGGCTATTCAAGCCCAACTCGACCTCCCCGCGCCCCCTCGATCAACTCGCCCGCCCCCTGCGAGAATAACTCGGCGGCGACGGCTTCGCCCAGTGCCAGGGGCTCGTCCGGGCTACCGGCCCGTTCGGCGAACACGCGCCGCGCGCCGTCGGCACTGAGCACGACGCCCGACAAGTGCAACTGGCCCTCGGCCATGCGAGCCCAGCCGCCGACCGGCGCCAGGCACCCGCCGCGTAGCGCGGCGAGCATGGCCCGCTCGGCGGCGACGGCACGGTGAGTGTCGGCGTCGTCAAGCGTCGCCAGCAGCGCCAGCGTATGCTGATCGTTCGCCCGCGCTTCGAGGCCCAGCGCGCCCTGCCCGACCGCCGGTAACATCAACGAGGGGGCCAGCCGCTGAGTGATCTCGCCCATCAAACCCAATCGCTCCAGGCCCGCCTCCGCCAGGACCAGCGCATCGAAGAGGCCGTCTTGGAGCTTGCGAATACGGGTCTCGACGTTGCCGCGGACGTCTTCCATCCGCAAGTCGGGCCGCGCGTGCCACATTTGCGTCCGCCGGCGCAGGCTGCCGGTGCCCACCGCCGCCCCGCGCGGCAGTTCGTCGAACGGCTCATGGTTACGGCTGATCAGCACATCGGCCAACGGCCCTCGGGCGGGCACGGCGGCCAGAACCAGCCCCGCGACGGCGTCGGTCGGCAGATCCTTGAGGCTGTGGACGGCCAGGTCGATTTCGCCCTCGACCAGCGAGCGCTCGAGCTCCTTGGTGAACACTCCCTGGCCGCCGATGGCGCCGATCGGTCCCGTCCGTCGCTCGTCGCCGCTCGTGGTGATGGGAATCAGCGTCGTCTCGACGCCCCGCTCGGCCAACCGTTCGGCGACCCACTGGGCCTGCCAGCGCGCCAGCGGGCTGGCCCGCGTGCCCAATCGTAATCGCAAGTTCGACGTCATCAGTCCTGGTTCGCCGGAGAGGCCGCTGCCAGTCGGTCATGGGGGATTTGGTGCGCCGGCAAAACCACGCCGCAACTGATTACAAACTGCAAGGCCTGGTCGACCGTCAGGTCCAGATCGACCGTGAGGCTCTTGAGCGCGGTGATCGTGTACCCGGTCACCGACATCGGCGAGCTGGGGATCATCACCGACAGCACCGGCTCGCCGGCCGCGTTGCGAATGTCTCGCAGGCTCTCGCCGGTGACGAAGCCCAGCGACCAGCAGCCCTTGCGCGGGTACTCGACGGCCACGACCCGCGTGTATTCGATCTCCGGCTCCTTGATCATGAAATCGGTCACCTGCTTGACCGAGTCGTAGACGTTGCGGACCAGCGGCACGCGGTGAACGCCCCACTCGAACAGGTTCCAGAACACGCGCCCCACGCCCGCGCCCAGGAACTTCCCCAACAGGTACAAGAACAGGATGAATACGCTCAAGAACAGCGGCACGACCATCTGCGGTCGGAGGGTTTCGACCTCGGCGTAACGCTGGTAGATCCGTTTGCGGTTCGTGGGTTTGAGTAGCCGCGCCGGATCGTCGCGCGCCACGGCCTCTCTTACGTAGTCCGGGATGTAGATTCCTCCCTCGAGTCGCTGATAGACGTCGCCCGAAGGCAGTACGATCGCGGCCGGATTGCCTTGAAGCTCAGTGGCGATCGGTTGTACTGAAAGAAGTTTTTCGTCACGGCCCGTCCAGTACCAAGCCAGCGCGTTTCTGGCGCCGATGGTGACCGGCTCCAAGGCGTACTGCTGGATCGTGCCTGCGATCCACAGAAAGATGACCACCGTCAAGAGCGGCGGCAGCACGACCCCCAGGCCGCCCAGCACGGCCCGGCGAAACGGATAGAGCCGTGAATGGCGGCGAACGCGGCGGGTAGGAATCATTGGCGACATGGGACGTTCCGAGTAAAGACCGAAGCGGGTTCATTATAGTGGGTTTCCGTCACACTCGTAAGAGTTATCGGCGTTCAATCGGGCCGCGGCGCGCAGGCGACAACCAGCACGGCCACTTGTTTGGCGCCGGCCCGTTTGAAAAGCCGGGCGATCTCGCCGCAGGTGGCGCCGGTGGTCAAGACGTCGTCGAGCAGCAACACGCGGGCATCGCCAAACGAGACCCCGGAACGCACGCGGAAGGCGCCGCGGACATTATTGAACCGTTCGCTGGGGGCCAAGCCCGCCTGGGGCTGAGTGCGGCGACGCCGCGAAACCACCCTGCCGGCCAGCGGCAACCGCAGCCGGCCGGCAATGATTTCGGCCAGGATCTCCGCGCTGTTCGTGCCGCGGGCCCAGCGCCGCGACCAATGCATCGGCACGCAGGTCACCACATCCGCCTGCCAGGCCGCTAACGGCTCGCACAGCCGATCGGCGAGCAAGTGGCCGATGGCCGCCGAGAGGGGTTCCTCGCGCGCGTGCTTCATCCGCAGCACTGCGGCGCGGATCTCGCCCACGTAATCGCCCCAAACCCAGACCCGGTCGAACCCCAGACTCCGCGGGCGGCAATCGTCGCAGCCCGTCGCGTCGCCGGCGGCGTGCGCGGCGATCGCGCCGCACCGCCCGCAACGTAGCGCGTCGGAAGGCGCCAGCCGCGCGCGGCAGGTATCGCACAAGGCCCAGGCCGGCGCCGCGTCGGGCAGTTCGCCGTCACATCCCGCGCAGCAAGCCGGGAAAACGAGTTGGGTTAGCCCTAACGTCGCCCGCCGCAGGCGCCGGACCGGGTGGACGGAGCCGAACCAAGGACGTCTGGGAAAAAGCCGGCTCAAACGCATGGCGGCAGGCTCCGGTTCACTACTGAAAAAACCACGAAACCAGCGAAACCAGGGAAACCAGGGAATCACTTGGTTGTTGCCGGGACAGCATGGTAGAATAGCAAAGGGACGCTGGAATTCACGTTTCCTCGAGTTGAACTCTCGTCGGACGGCCAGCCGAAGTCCCGGAGCGGGACGACCACCGCCTATGCGCGGTTCTCCACGGCATTCGACCCGCGGCACGAGGAAAAAAACACGGTGCCGCTCAGCAACGTCTGCTGCGTGCTGCTGGATGTGATCGGATGAACCCGGTCGAACGGCGAGTTGATGATGAGTTGGTCGATGGAATAGGTGGAGGTCATAGCTGGCCCGCGCCGGGGAGGTTGATGACTTTGAGGCCATGAGGCAATGCGCCGTTTTCGAGGCTTGCAATCGACACCTTGGTCGTCAGCCATTCCAACCGTCGTTTCAGCAACCGGGACTGGATTTGAGTCTTCTTCGCTCGTTGGGACTTGCCTGAAAGTGGCGGATCGTCCTCGAGCCAGAGCAAGATCTTCATCAACGGTTCGCGTCGCCGGAGCCGGTTGACGAACGGCTGCCATGTCTCCGGCGTCGAAGACATTTGGAATGCGCCGACGACGCCTGCGATCGAGTCGCGTACCTTTTGGGCGACTTCAGCGACGAGCTCGCCATTGCGCTGTCGTTGCTTGTTTTGGATACGATACCCTCGGAAATCCTTGACTTCGATCCAGAACAAGTCCGGCTCGCCGGCGGGGCAGATGCATAAGGCGACGAAGTCGACAGCCTTGGTCCCCTCGAGATCCTTGACCATCTCGTGATAGTACCTGCGCGGTTCGTCGTATTTGACGACCGTCCAGGAATCGTCGAATTCAAAGCGCAATCTCCCTTCGTCGAACGACAGGCTCATGTGGTCCCTTTCTCGGCGGTGTCACCATAGAACAATACGCGCTCGCGATCCTGTTGCGCCGCGTACTCGTCGAGGATCGAGTTCTTGCCGATGGCCGCGAGTCCATTGCCCGATTCGACCTCGACTGCCGCTGTTGATTTCGGACGGCTGAGCCCGAAAAAACGTGGCCTCGCGGCCTTTCCCTCCTCGGTCTGGTACTCGGCGGCCAGCGACAATTGGTCGGTGAGCAGGAAGTCATGGGTGGCGATGAATATCTGCACGCCGGCCGCGGCAAGTTGCAAGATGACCTCTCCGATGATCGTGATCAGACGAGGGTTGAGGTTGGCCTCAGGTTCATCCCAGAACAATACGGAGTTCTTCGCAATCAATCCGTTCCCGATCAGGTGCAAGACCGTCGCGACCTTTCGCAGCCCTTCGGCCACGAGGTGTGCTTCCATGCTCCCTTCGCCCGAGGCCACTAGATAGAAGCGTCCGTCCTTGAGAACGACCTTTCGGCGAACGGCGCTTTCCAGCGGCGCAAGGAGTTTCGCCGCCATCTCTGCGCGTGGCCCCCGTAACGACGAGGCACTCAGGGCCATGCAAAGGTCGTACTCGGTATCGCTGAATTCCAGCTCGCGCCCTTCATACGCCGCGATAAACCCCGGAAACACCGACAACATCTCGCGGCTGGGGATGAACAGGCAAGAGGGGGGCTTCGGCGGCGTCACAGTCGTAAGCTCAATCCTGCCGAGCGTCGTCAGCTTGAATGCGATCTCCGCCGTATCGTAGGCAATCGTCACTTCAGCGTGATTCCGTCCCCTTCCGCGGCGCACCAGGCGACCGACTCGCTGTTTCTCGGGGCGAAAGACTCGCGCCAGTTTATCGCTCAAGTGAACCTGCAGACGTTCGAGCCCGTCCGGGTCGGGAAAATCGTCGTCCGCGCGATCGCGTAGCACCTTCAATGTGGAATACATGAGCTTCAATAGGTGCGTCTTTCCCGTCGCATTCTCGCCAATGAAAATGTTCAATCCTGGCGAGAACTCGAACTTCGCCTCCTCGAAGACCGTGAAGTTCTTGACCGAGAGTTCCTTGATCTTCATGACTTCCACTCCGTCGCTATCGGGCCGCCCTGGTTCCACTTTACGTCGTTCCGTACAGACCCGCCACCGGTGCCGTCCCTTCGCGGCTGAACAACGGGAATCAGGGGGGGGCGTCCTGGGGCTTACGCCGTCGGTGTTCTACACGTCTTTTTGAGGCCAGGGGCTTGTCCCCTGGAAATTCACGCTCGTTTCTACATACACAGCCTCCCTGGTTTACGTGCTTTCGTCCGTGTCGCCTCGCAGGCCGCCTTCGGCGGCCTGCGAGGCGACGCGGTTCGGGATTGGTTGTTTCAACCTCGCGTCTTCCGGCCACAACGATAACACACTCGACGGCGGGGGGAAAGCGTTTTCAGCGTCGGCGTTATCCCAGTTCGATCGGCCGTAAGGCGAAAACGGGGAACAGATTGGCGGCCGTCCCCAGGGGATCAGGGGTTGGGCAACCGACTTTTGCCATGCCAGAAATGGTTGCCCCCCTTGCGTTCCCAGACCCATAAGGGTAGATTGATGCTTCCGTCGCGCCCTGCCGCGCGATCGGGCGATAGACTAGAACAACCTGTACTCTCTTGGGAGACCGCGATGACCAAGTATCTTTTGGCGACGGTGGCATGGGCGATGTTGGCACTGACCGCGACACTACAGGCCGACGAGGCGGCGGCTGCCGGCAAGTCGCCGGCCAATGCGGCCGACGAAAAGCTGGCCGTCGGCGACCAGGCGCCCGAGTTCAAGATCAAGGACGCCAACGGGGAAGAAATTGACCTGGCCGAGTTGACCGCCGATGGTCCGGTGCTCGTGCGGCTGACGTGCGGATGCTCGGGCTGCGACAAGGAGTTGGCCTACTTCCAGGAATTGCACGACGCTTACGAGGGGAAGGGTCTGACGAGCCTGGCGATCTTCAGGGAACCCGACGCCAAGGTGCAAGCCTACGTCAAGGAAAAGAAGTTGAAAATGCTCTACGCGGTCGACACCAAGGGCCAGAGTTGGAACGTATTCAAGACCAAGACGATGCCAACCAACTTCTTGATCGACAAGGGCGGCAAGATCATCTCGATCGCGGCCGGCTGCGACCCGAGCGGCCTGTTGGCCAAGAACGTCTCGGACAAGGTGGCCGAGTTGGTCGGCTCCGACAAGGTCGACGTGCGGCAGAAGGTCGCCGCCAAGCAAAAGGCGGCACCGAAGTCGAGCAAGCCGGCCGCAGAGAAGAACAAGCCGGCCCCAGAGAAGAAGTAGTCGCGCATGATCGCGATCGTCGATTACGGCATGGGCAACCTGCGCAGCGTGCAAAAGGGGTTTGAACGGGTAGGGCACGCCGCGACGGTTACCAATGATCCGGTCGTGATTGCCCAGGCGGCCAAAGTGGTGCTGCCTGGCGTGGGGGCCTTTCCCGACGCCATCGGCGAACTTCGCCGGCGTGAACTGGTGCGGCCCATCCTCGATGCCATCGACTCCGGCAAGCCGTTTTTGGGCATCTGTCTGGGTTTGCAATTGCTGTTCGAGGTCGGTTGGGAGGGGGGGCGGCACGAGGGGCTGGGCGTGCTGGCGGGCGAGGTGGTCCGCTTCGACGTGCCGAGCGACTACAAGGTGCCGCACATGGGCTGGAACCAGCTCGCCCTGCGCCGGCCCGCGCCGCTCTTGCAAGGATTGGCCGACGGTGCCTACGTCTATTTCGTCCATTCGTACTACGTCGTGCCCGCCGATCGTGCCGTGATTGCCGCCGAAACGATGTATCCCGAGCCGTTCACCTCAATGATCTGGCGCAATAATCTCTACGCCACGCAGTTCCACCCCGAGAAGAGCCAGGCCGATGGGCTCCGGATGCTAAGGAATTTCGCGGAACTAGACTAGACGATCGTTCTACTGCACGCGGCACACACTGAGACGTTCTTTGTTTGCGTCCTCCCGCCATGCCCAGCTTCTTCGCCGTCAGCTTTGCCGTGGCTGGATTGGCGGTCGCCGCTGGCCCGTTGGCGATCCACCTGCTCAACCGGCGCCGCGCTCGCGTCGTCGAGTGGGCCGCGATGGAACTGCTGCGCGAGGCGATTGGCCAACAGCGACGCCCCTTGCGGCTGCGCGATGTGACACTGTTGTCGCTGCGCACCACCTGCGTCCTGTCGTTCGCCTTGGCGATGGCACGGCCCTACTGGTCGCGCGCGGCCGGCCCGGTCGACCTCGACCAGCCGGTGCATGCCGTGCTGATGATCGATAACAGCCTGAGCATGGGCTACCAGCGACTCGGCGGCACACTTTTGGACGCGGCCAAGTCGCGTGCCCGCGTGTTTCTCGACAGCCTGCCGCCGGGTAGCCGGGCCCATGTGTTGCCGCTCTGCGGAAACAACGACGAAATCGTCTGGGAACCGTACCGGGATCTCGCCGACGCGACCCGCTTTCTGGAAAGGATCGAAGTGGTTGATCAAGCGGCCAGCGCGGCCGCGGCCGTTCTCCTGGCGGCCAAGGCCTGCGGCGCGGCAGGCGAACTGCCGCGAAAGCGGGTCGTACTGATCGGCGACCAGCAGGCGATCAACTGGCCGGTCGACACGGCCGGGTCGTTGGGTGCGGAGCTTCCCGATATCCAGATCGTTCAGGTGGCGGTCGAATCGCCGGAGAACGCTTGGATCGCCGCGTTCGAGTGGCAGGGCGGCCTGGCCGACGCCGAGACGACTGGAATCTTCCTCGTGACGGTGGGCTACGAAGGAGAGCAGCCGAGGTCCAACGTGCCGGTGACGCTCAGCGTCGAGGGTAACCTGATCGCCGAGCAGGTGATCGACCTCGAAGCGGGGCAAACCCGCGAACTGGTTTTCCCGCACCAATGGACCCCTTCCGCGGAGCCGGGAGAGCCGAGTTTCGTAACGGCCACAGTCAAGTTGTCCCCAGATCGGCTGCCGGACGACGATGTTCGGGTACTGGTCGTGCCCGTCGTGTCGGCGGCGCCCGTTCTGTTCGTCGACAACCTCGGCGCCGACGAAGATCCGGCGGCCAACCGTTACGGCGAAACCTTTCGATTGCGGCGTCTACTGGAGCCGACCTCGGAACACACGGATCGCCGCCAGGGATTGGCTCGAATCCAGAGGGCCAAAATCGACGAGCTGACGAGCGAGACGCTCGCGGCAAGCGAATTGGTGGTCGTGGCCGGCGTCGAACAGCCCGGCGAGATGGTGCCGCTGTTGCGGCGCTACGTCGAAGGTGGAGGCCAGTTGCTGATGGCCGCCGGTGGGCGGTTCGACCCCGCGGCGTGGAACACCGCGGCCTGGCTGGATGGCGACGGAATTCTACCGGCGCCTCTGCGTGCCGAGTTGCTCGGCATTAAACGACCGGGCCTCAAACGATCGGGCCTCAAACGACCGGGCCAAGAGTTACCGCTCTGGCTCGATACCGCCACGATGAACCATGATGATTTCAGGATGGGGCCCATGAGCCCGCGGGAATTCGCCGAACTCTACCATGCCGCGCTGTTCTTTCGAATCGTCATGGTCGACGACGGCGATCCCGGCTTTGGACGCTGGGCCGCAAGTCTACCCCCGCGCTTCCGCCCGCGGACGCCGGCGCGCTTCAGCAACGGCCGGCCGTTTCTGATCGAGCGCGACATCGGCCGGGGAACGGTGCTGTTTGCGGCCAGCGGCATCAGTCCGGAGTGGAATACGCTGTCGGATACTCATGCCGTGGCGCTCTACGACCGCATCGCGCGGTCGATGCTCGCGCGCCGCTTGCCCCGACGTAACCTCGATCCGCGCGAGCGGCATGTGTTGGCCGTCGACGGCGTGGCAAGACTCGATCGCCATCTTCTCCTGCGGCCCGACGGCCGGCGTGAAGAGTTGGCGGTCGAAGCGCTGGGCGACGGCACGTTCGGCGTGACGGTGCGCGATTTATGGCGGCGCGGTCTCTACCGGATCTCAACGGCGACCGATGAAAACGCGCCGGCGCGGTCGCAGCGAGACGTTTCGCTGGCGGTGAACGGACCCGCGCGCGAGTCGCGGCTACGTTGCCTCGCGCCGGCCGAGATGCGCGCGAAGCTCGCCGCGGCGGGCACTCGCGTGCTCGCCCGGCACGAGCCGATCAGCCTGGCCGGTTCGCGCGTATCGGCCGAGGACGCTTGGAAGTGGTTCATGTGCGGCGCCTTGGGGCTGCACTTGGCCGAGCTCGTTTGCGCGGGGACGTTGCGGGGGCCCACGGCATGAACCTGGCGGAACTGGTGGCACGCTGGCGAGCACTCGAGTCGACCGAGCGGATCGCCGGCGCCGAATGGTCGTTCGCGGCCGAGTGGGCGCGCGACGAGCCGGGTCGGCTCGTCGCCGGATGCCTGCTGCTATCGGCCGCGGGATGGCTGTTCTACCTTCGCTTTCAGCCACGCGGCCGGCCGGCCGCCAGGATGGCGCTGGCGGCGTGCCGGAGCGTGCTCATGGCGTCGCTCCTGCTGATTCTCGCTGAACCCGTGTTGCGGTTGTCGATCGTCGGCGACGGCCGGCCGCTCGTATGCCTGTTGTTCGACGGCAGTCAGAGCATGGCGATCGAAGATCCGCTTTCCGAGGTCGAAACCGCGCGGCTCGCGGCGGCGTTGGGAACCGAGCCGACGGCAGGGCCGCGCGGCGAGGCCAAGGGGGCGACAAGCCAGGTGTACCGCGTCGCGCGGGTCGATTGGTTGCGGGCCTTGCTCAACCAGCGAACGAACAATTTTCAGCGGCGATTGCAGGACCGCTTCCGAACGCAAGCCTATATCATTTCACGCGCCGACGGCGTCGACCCTCTGCCGCCGGCGTCGGACGGGGCGGCCGGCGACTTCGACGAGTGGTCCCGCGGCTTGACGGCCGAGTGCCCGCTGACGGCGTTGGGTTCGGCGCTGTCCGACCTGGGCCGCCGCCCCGGCACGAGCGGGCTGGCCGCCGTGGTCGTGTTCAGCGATTTCGACCAGAACTCCGGTCCTTCGGCGGTGGAAGCCGCGCGTCGGCTTGGCACGCCCGTTCATACGGTTGGCGTCGGGCCGACGACCATCGTCGACTTGAGCGTCGCTTTGGAGACGCGCGCCCTTCTGAAGAAGGCCGAACGCGAAACGCCTCGGATCGCGCTCCATCAAACCGGACTCGACGGCCAGACCGTGGCAGTGCGGCTCTCGGCCCGTCGCCTGGGCCGTAGCGCGGTGGACCAGGACGAAGTTACGATCGGCCGGCGCATGGTGGCGCTCGACGGCCCGACCACGCTCGTCGAGTTTCCCTATGTTCCCCAAGAGGCCGGCCGCTGGCGTCTTTCGGCCCAAGCCGATCTTGTGGTGCGGGCGTCCCGCCCGCCGGCGACATCCGCCCCGAGGGAATCCCATCTTGAAAACAACCGCGCCGACCGCGAGATCAACGTCCGCGACGACTTCCTGCGGCTGCTGTTCGTCGAGTACGAACCGACCTGGGAGTGGCGTTTCATCAAAGAGGTGTTTCATCGCGACTCGCTGGTCGGGCCGGCCGGGTTTCGCACGTTTCTGCGTTCGGCCGACCCGCAGGTGCGCCGGGCGGGCGGGCTTTTTCTCCCCTCGCTCACGCCCTCTCGCGGAGACTTTTTCGCCAACGACGTGATTCTTCTGGGCGACATGCCAGGCTCGACCCTGAGCACGCAGTTCTGCGAACTGGTCAAGGAATTCGTGGGCAAGTTCGGCGGCGGCCTGGTCGTCGTGGCGGGGCCGAGGTTCGGTCCGGGCCAGTTGGCCGGCACGCCGCTGGCCGAATTGCTACCCGTCACGGCGGATCCGGGCGCGAGAGTTCACGACGATCGGCCCTTCGAGTTGCGGCTTACGCCCAAGGCGGCGCAGACCGACTTCATGCGGCTTGGCGACGACGACGCCGAAAACGCCAAGGCCTGGCGGAACCTGGGCCCGTTGAACTGGTATCAGGGCGTCACTCGCGTACTGCCCGGCACGGTGCTCGCGGAACACCCCAACGATGTTTGCGCCGACGGTCGCACGCCTCAGCCCCTGATCGCCGTCCGCCACTATGGCAACGGCGAAGTCGTTTATCTGGGATTCAACGAAACCTGGCGACTGCGGCGCAAGTTCGGCGAGCGATACTATCGCCAGTTCTGGGGCCAGATGATCCACCGGCTGGGAGTAAGCCATGATCCGGTCGCGGGGAAATATGTCGAGATCGACATCCAGGCCGCGCCGACCTCGCCCGAGCGACGCAGCGTTGTGCGCAACGTCGAATTGCAGCGGGAGTTGGCCGCGGCCACCGGGGGCAAGAGTTACGACCTGTTGAACGCCGCCGACCTGGTGGATGACCTTCGCCCACCGGCCAGGCCCGACACGCGGCTCGAGCTGGTTCCGCTTTGGAACACATGGCCCGTGTTCTGCCTTGTAGTGGGGCTGATGTTCTTCGAGTGGTGGGCGCGCCGGAGGGTCAACCTTCCATGACGAGCTTGGCGCCTTTGCATGCGCGATTGACGGCGCTGGCGCGTCGCCGCCGTGGGGCGCGGCTCGCGACGGCCTGCGGCGCCGTGGCCTTGGCGGCGATCGTTTCGCTCTGGGCGTGGTTCGTCATCGACTGGTGGCTTGAATGGGGCCGCGGGCCGCGGTTGCTGGGCCTTCTGCTCGTCGCCTTGGCGGTGTTGCTTGCGATCCGGCGCTTCGTGGCGCGGGCCATGGCGACGCGCGAAACCGAGACCGACGTCGCGCTCTGGGTGCAACGGCGCCAGCGACTCGACGGCGACCTGGTGGCGGCGCTGCAATTCGAGCCGGCGTCGGCGGCCGCTTGGGGTTCGCGGCAGTTGGAACTGGCGATCGTCGAATACGTCGCCCACTTCGGCGAAACCTTGCGAGTCGCCCCGGAAAGGCCATCGCGCCGGGTGGTGGCCGGCGGTCTCCTGCTGATCCTCGCGGCTTGCGCCGGCGCCGCCGGCATTGCCACGCATCCCCTTCACGCCGCCGCGTTTCGCGACCGCCTGCTACTCGGCACGACGCGCTATCCCACAAGAACGCGGATCGTATCCGTCGCGATCAATCGGCACGTCATTTCCGGCAATCCGAATGCGACCCAGTGCGCCGCCGGCGACGATGCGCGGTTCATGGTCCGTTGCGATGGTGAATTGCCTTCGTCGGGAAGGGTCGTGTTCACCGCGTTGCCGGGCGGCGATACGGCTACGATCGAACTGGTGCGCGGCGAGGGGCGGCCCGCCTGTGGCACGGAATTCATTCCGTCGTCGAGCACCGGCGACGGCGCACGGAGTGTGCCTGCGACGATGGGCCTTTACGTCGCGCGACTTCCGAAGCCGGCCGATTCGCTTGAGTACCAGATTCATATCGGCGACGCCTCGACCGAACCGGCCAGCCTGGTCGTGGTCCCGGCGCCGGTGCTTTTCTTGTCGTTGCGTTCCTCGCCGCCGGACTATGCGGCGAACGATGAATCGCGTACCGAGGTGGAGCCGGGCTCAACGCGAATCTCGGTGCTCGAAGGCTCCCGCGTCGAGTTGGATGTCGTTTGCAAGAACAAAGAGTTGAAGCAAGTGACGCTACAACTCGGCCCACGGACGTTCGAACTCCGGCCGGCCGACGATGCGAGGCGCCATTGGCGGCTGAATGTGGCCGGCACACCGCTGGAGCGCGTCACCGACATGTTGCCGTTTTCGATCCGCGCGACCGACGCGGACGGCCTGGAGTTGTCCGAGCCCTTGTCGGGAATGATCGGGCTTTCGGTCGATCAGCCTCCGCGCGTGATCGCCGGCGCGGTTACTCAGGTTCTGTTGCCGACGGCCAGGCCCACGATCCACTACACCGCGCGCGACGATTATGGGGTGGCCGCCCTCTGGATGCGGCGAGAGATCCTGCGTCCGGGCGAAACGGCGCGGGAAGATCAGATCGAAATCGCCGTCGGCCAGTCGCCCGCCAAAGCGATCCAGGGTACGCTGATACTTGAGTTAGGCGAGTTGCGGCTCGTCAAGGGAGATCAATTGCGAATCACGTTCGAAGCCACCGACTTGCGCGGTCCCGGCGAGGGAAAACGCGCCACCAGCGACCCGCTCGTGTTCCGGGTGACCGACGCGCGCGGAGTGCTGACCGCCATGACCGAAACCGACGAACGCTCGACCGGTGACTTGGACTCGACCGGTGAATTGGACTGGATCATCGAGCGGCAACTCGGCACGGAGGATGAGCCATGAGTTGGATGCGGCCGGCCGCGCAGTGGCGGCAGAGAGTAGAAGGAGGCCCCTTCGGGGCTGGGCGACTCATCGGCATTCTCCTCATCGCTTGCACGGCGCGTGTTGACGCCGGCGCGCCAGGGCACGGGCAAGCCGCCCAGCCCGGATTATTCATGGTCCGGGGAGGAACTCGCGCACTGTGCTGTGGCAGAATTCGCAAGAATTCCGGCGTAACTCGCGTCCACGGCCTGACTTCTTGCGAAGCCAGCTACGGGACCATGAATAATACGGGCCAGGAGCAGGCACGCTTGACGGCACGCGAGCTAGCGACCTCGGTTCTCGACGTCCAATTGCGCCGGCTCCGCGAGAACGGCCTCGAATCGCTGCCACTTTATCGCGACATGTTCCAGATGCGGGCCAACGTCGACGGCCTGGTCGAGGCCGAACTGCGCGACGTCGTCGACGTGCTGCTCGCGGCGCGACAAGCCGCCGGCGACGAGCGCGAGCATGCGTTTGCCGAGGCGCGGCGCCGGGTCCGGCGGACCGTGCTCAAGCCGGCCCTCGAGCGGCATGGGCTCGAGCGCCGCTTGAAGACCGCAGCCCTGGCCGCGCGCATCCGCCGCCTGATCAAAGCGCTGGAGTTTTCTCTGAACCATGCGGAAACAGCCCCATCGGACGAGGCGGCCGAAAGACAACAGGCCGTTCTGGGCCGGCTGAACTCGCTCCTGGAGAAGGTCGAAGCGGCGCGGAGCCGGGTTGAAGCGGAGCGTGAAACGACGTGGGAACGGGTCCGCGCGATCGCCACGCGGCAAGCGAAACTCCGCGCCGAAACGGCCGCGGGCGAATTGGCCGACGCCTCGGTCGACGCGCTGGTTAGGCGGCAGGCCGGCATCCAGCAGGCGTTGGCCGAATTAGCGCGCCCGTTGCATCGCACGCCGTCGGCCGAAGCGTTCTTGAAGCAGGCCCGGGACGCCGCCTTCGCGGCCAGCGGCCACCTCTTCGAACTGGCCGCGGTCGAGGCCCTGGCGGAACAAGACAAGGTATCGGCCAGCCTGGCCCGAATCGACGAACAGCTTGTCGAAGCGGCCCAGCTCGACGGCGCCGACAAAAGCCCGGCGGAAACCAACCGGTTGGCCGATGAACTATCGCAGCTTCTCGCGGTAGCCGGTCCCGATCCAGCAGCCGGTCCCGATCCAGCAGCCGCCCGCCGCCGCGACTGGTCGCGGGAGCGTTGGTTCGCCCAATTGCCGCCGGAAGTGCGCAGAGCGGTTCGCTTGCAAGCCGGGCGGCCGGCCCCGCGCGGTTACGAAGATCTCCTGCGGCGATACTTTGAGAGTCTTGACTGATGGCGCCCGATACGGCCGAGTTCGCCACCGCCGACGATGTAGGCGCCGTACAGCGCGCGGAGAAAGTCTACAACCGCCTCCGCGACGAGTTGGCGAAGGTGATCGTCGGCCAGGACGAGGTGATCGAGCAGACGCTCGTGGCGATGTTCGCCCGCGGGCACGCTTTGCTCGAAGGCGTGCCGGGCCTAGCCAAGACGCTGTTGGTCAGCTCACTGGCGCGGGCTTTGGACCTGAGTTTCAAGCGAATTCAATTCACGCCCGACCTGATGCCCAGCGACGTGACCGGCACCGACGTGATTCAGGAGAACCTCCGCACCGGTGAGCGGGAGTACAAGTTCTTGGCGGGGCCGCTCTTCGCCAACCTGATCCTGGCCGACGAAATCAATCGCACGCCGCCCAAGACCCAGGCCGCCATGCTCGAGGCGATGCAAGAGCGGCAAATCACGGCGGGCGGCAAGGCCCACCCGTTGGCCGACCCGTTTTTCGTGCTCGCCACGCAAAATCCCTTGGAGCAAGAGGGGACATACCCCTTGCCCGAGGCCCAGCTCGACCGCTTCCTGCTTTTCATCCGCCTCGGCTACCCATCGGCGGCCGACGAATGGGAACTTGGCCGCCGAATGACCTCGGCCGCGCCGGGCCGGATCGAGCCGGTGATCTCGGCACGCGAGATCATCGAGTTCCAGCAACTCGTCGGCCGCGTGCCGGTGAGCGACCAGGTATTGGGCTACGCCTGGGCCTTGGTGCGCGCCTCGCGTCCCGGCTCGCCGGAGGCGCCGGAGTTCATCAACCGCTGGGTGAGTTGGGGGTCGGGGCCGCGGGGCCTGTTGGCGCTGGTTTCGTGCGCCAAGGCGCGGGCGATTCTCTATGGCCGGTATCACGCTTCGATTGCCGACGTGCGGGCGGTCGTCAAGCCCGCCTTGCGTCACCGCGTGGCGGGCAACTATCCCGCCCAGGCCGCCGGCGTCGGCGGCGACCGCCTGATCGAATTGCTCGTCGAATCCGTACCCGACGACAAGAAGTACGAGCGCCCGGCCGGGTGAACGGCGGCGGATTTCGCTTGGGCTCAGCAGCCCGCGTCCCCTGCGCGGCGCTGCCTAAAAACTGAGCACAACCAACCGCCCGCGGCAGCGGCCGAAACGGCTGGCAAATCGCCGGAAATCCTTGACCCGAAAAACTGTTTTCTATGGATTTTCATAGGGCTTTTTCGGTGGGAGGTTCCCGCGTCGCGGTTCATCGCGCTCATCGTTTTGGCAGCGGGCTGCCTACGGTTTGAGCGGCTCTGCCCATAAACTAGGCACGACCTCCGCGTGGCAAACCGGCATCATTTGGACAGGTGGGCGGGCCCACCCGCGACGCCGGGCGCGCGGACTGGCGACCGCCGCCCGCGAGAACGGCCCATTCGGTTAGCATTTTTCGGCGAAATCGCTGCATTGGCCGCCGATGGGCCCGGCTGCGGGCCGATCGCGGTTGCGGGCGCCGGAGGGTCGTGATGGCTTGGTCGCCGCCGCGGCTGGCTATGCCGCACGCCTGCGCAGCCGCGACGTGAAGCGTTAAAAAGTGTCATCGTCATATAACTTTGTCGGTTGACTTGGGCGAGCGGGGGGCGTCAGCCCCCTGTTGGCCTTGTCGGTTGGGCGAGCGGGGGGCGTCAGCCCCCTGTTGGCCTCCTTGTCGGTTGGGCGAGCGGGGGGCGTCAGCCCCCTGTTGGCCGTGTCGGTTGGGCGAGCGGGGGGCGTCAGCCCCCTGTTGGCCTTGTCGGTTGACTTGGGCGAGCGGGGGGCGTCAGCCCCCTGTTGACTTTGTCGGTTGACTTGGGCGTCAGCCCCCTGTTGGCCTTGTCGGTTTAGCGGCCAAAGCAGTCGAAGCGGGGCTGGTGCGATCCACAAGGCGGTCAATCAACGGCGAAGATGGGCGGGCAATTGGCCATCTTCGGCATCGACCATTGCGCATGGGCCGCCATCAACGACAAGCCCCCGCAGCCGAGTGCGCACAGGCCCATGACCAATAATACGCATGTCCAGTCAGGTGGGCAATAGGGTGTTGAAAATCCATTCCAGCCCCCGCTTACCTGGGAACCGTGCTAATAGAAGGAGGGTAATTCAGCGTCCGGAGCGTCCGCACACCAGTGGGGGGTGGCTAGTAGTCTTTCGCAAACTGTTTCAGCTATTCGACTTGCGCAATGCATGCACGCATGCGCCAAGAACCTGGGCCTAAGGGCAGCGTCCGCACACCAATGGGGGGTACTTTGTTGCACGTCGCAAGTAGTGGCTGCCGTTGGCCTTATGGCACGAGCTCAGGATCGCGGCGACGTCACTTCGCGCGGCGGCAGCGTCCGCACACTTGTGGGGGGTAACGCTGCACGCTCAAGGTGCTTTTGACTGCGGACTCCGACGCGCGGCGGACGGTGGAAAATTCTTCGACCGGGGGGTTTTCTTGCACGCGCGAGCGCGAAGCTGATGGTGATCGGCGACGTGATCCTCGACCGCTACGTGTGGGGCGACGCGGCGCGGGTCAGCCCGGAGGCGCCGGTCGTCGTGCTCCGCGCCGACCATGATGAAGTCCGGCTGGGAGGCGCGGCCAGCGTGGCGTACCTGCTGCGAGCCTACGGCGGACTCGTGCGTGTCGTCGGCGCGGTATCCGGCGTTTCAACGACCGACTTGTTTCGGCAAGCCGCGGAAATCCACCTTACCGACCTTGCGTAATTGACGACGCTCATCCACGAGAATCGCGACAATTCCGAGCTTTGCTTGACAGGGCGATAAAGCGCGGTAGACTGCGCCCTAGCCTTGTAAACCGTTTGCTGATCGGTCAGTTTCAAGTCGCCCCTCTTTGTGTTCTCGCCGCGCGGCGGCCCCAAAAGCCGCCGGCGCGGAAGGGTGGTCATCGTGGCGCGTCGCATCAGGCTCCGCTCTTATCAGTCGCCCGGCGACCTTGTCGCGGCAAGCGCCAGCCTGCGCGATCTTCACTTGGCTCACCCAGGCCAATTTCACACCGACCTCCGAACGTCGGCCGACGACCTGTTTCGCCACAATCCCTGGGTTACCAAACTCATCGAGGCCGATGGGCACATCGAAACCATCGACCTACACTATCCATTGGTAAACCAATCGAACCAACGCCCTCTGCACTTTCTGCACGGTTTCGCTCTGCATCTGGAAGAGCGTTTGGGCGTCCGCATCCCGCTGACCCAATTCAGAGGTGACATCCACCTCGCCGAGTCGGAGAAGGAGTTGCCGGCCCCATTGGCGGCGCTGGGCGTCGAAGGTCCGTTTTGGATCCTGATCGCCGGCGGCAAGCGCGATTTCACGGCCAAATGGGCCGATCCGGCCATGTGGGAGGCTGTGGTGCGGCATTTCGATGGGCGCATCCTTTTCGCGCAGTGCGGCGAGGCCGCGCATTGGCAGCCGCGTATCCCCGGCGCCATCGACCTGGTGGGCAAGACGACGATCCGCGAGTTCGTGCGCCTAATCTATCACGCCGACGGCGTATGCTGCCCGGTCACCTTCGCCATGCACCTGGCCGCCGCGGTGCCGACCAAGCCCGGTAAGCCGACGTTACGCCCCTGCGTGGTCGTCGCCGGCGGGCGCGAGCCAGCCCATTGGGAACAGTACCCAGGCCATGCGTTCTTGGATACGGTGGGCAGGCTTCCGTGCTGCGCGGCCGGCGGGTGCTGGAAGTCGCGTTGCCAATTGGTCGGCGACGGCGACCCCAAGGATTCCCACGACGTTTGCGAAAGGCCGGTGCAAATCACACCCGACCTGCGAATCGCCGAGTGCGTTCACTCGATCACCGCCGCCGACGTCATCCGCGCCGTCGAGGGCTACTACCAGGCCGGCGTGCTTCAATACTTGGCGAGCGGGGGGCGTCAGCCCCCTGTTGAACTGAGCGGGGGGCGTCAGCCCCCTGTTGAACTGGCGAGCGGGGGGCGTCAGCCCCCTGTTGAAGCCGTCAACGGCCAGGAGGAAGTCGGCAGCGCGGACCTAACGCCTAACGCCCAACGCCCAACGCCTATTGCCGACCAGGAACCAATGACTGTTCCCGTCCTGCTCGACTTCCGTCACGGCCTGGGCGACGCGGTGCAACTCACCAGCGTGCTGCGGCACTTGCGCCACTATCACCCCGAATGGGCGATCGACGTCGTCGCCGCAATCGGCAAGCATTCCGCCTACCGCGGCCTTTGCCGGCGCGTTTTCATCCGCGACCGCTCGCCGGTTGACCGCTCGGCCTACGCCCATGTATTCGAGTTGGGATGGCACGAATGCCCCAAGTCGTATGCGAGTCATCCCTCGACGAAGGCGGAACAGTGCCTGCTCGACGTATTCGGCCTGGCGCCGGTTCCCGAACTGTGCCGCTATCAAATCGACGTCAGCGCCGCCGTGCGCGCGGCGGCGGAACGCTCCCTGGAATCGCTCTGCCCGATGGGTCCGGCCGACGACGGCCGCTGGCCCGTCGTCCTGATTCACTACCAGGGCAATACCTCGACCGACAAGAAAGACCTCCCGCACGATTTGATTCGGGCGGTCTGCGACGAGGTCATTGCCGCGGGGTCCGTGCCGGTCATTCTCGACTGGGACCGCCGTTCACCCTTGCCCGACGGCGTGCGCATCCATAATCCCGGCGCCGATGACCCCATTTGGGGGGCGACGGGCACCGGTGACGCGGAAATGCTGACCGCGTTGATCGCCGCTTCGACCCTGATGGTCGCCGTCGATAGCGGCCCGCTGCACGTCGCCGGAGCGACGGCGACGCCGACCCTTGCCGTCTGGACGCGGCACCATCCGCTGCATTACCTCGCGCCCGCGGATAACGTGTTTCACATGCTTCCCGACGGGCACGAGGCGCACCTCCGGGGCGATCGCGCGGCGGGCGCCGCGTATTTCGCCGAGCACTACCACCATGTCGTGTACCACGACCTGGCCGCGGAGCTTCTTCATCAGGTGCGTCAGCGCCTTCCTTCGCAGCCCGACGGGCTGATTTACACGCGCGGCTTTTGGGTCCGCCGCGACAATACGGCCCAGGATCTGGTGGTGGTCGACGACGTGGCCCGGCGCGACTGCTACCGCATCGCCGAAATGCCCCTTCCCGGCCCCACGTTCGTCGACGTGGGCGCCCACATCGGAACTGCCGCCGCCACGTTTCACCGGCGATATCCGACGGCGCGGATCATCGCCGTCGAGTGTTGTCCCGAGAACATGCGCGCCTTGCGGCGCAATGTCGGCCGTTTCGCCACGGTCGTGCAGGCGGCGCTCAGTTACGATGCCGAAGTCGCGCTCTTGAATTCCGTCTACTCAGACTGCGCCTCGACCGGCGGCAGCACCGTCATCTCGCGGCGCAAGCTTGCCGAGCGTCTCGCCCAGTCGGATTCTGCCGCGACCTCTGTAGGGAACGCCCTCCCTGGCGTTCCGAGCGACGTCGCTGACCAACGCCTAACTCCTAACGCCCAACGCCTTTTTCCGCCTACCGCCCAACGCCTAACGCCTCATTCCGACTTCCCCATTCCGACTTCCGACTTTGCCACCGCCCCTCGCCTCGGCGAATACTGGGCCGACACGCGCCCGCTGCGCACGATCACGCTCGAAGCCTTGATGGCCGAGCACGGGCTCGACTGGATCGACGTCCTCAAGCTCGATTGCGAAGGCTGCGAGATGTCGCTGTTCGAGAATTGCCAGGCGCTCGACCGCGTGGGCCTGATCGTGGGCGAATTCCACGGCCGCGAGCGATTCTTGGACGTGGTGGCGCGGCGTTTCGCCGATTGGAAGCTTGAAATCCTGCGTGCAGGCGATCCCGGCACGTTCTGGCTTTCCAACCCACGTACGGCCGACCCCGCGCGCTGGGCGCCGCCCACCACCCCAACTTCCGCCCCGGTTCCCTATCCCCTATCACCCGTCACCTCCCTGCAGGTGCGGGGCCGGTCGGTCGAGTTGACTTCCGACCACGCGTTGCGCTTCACGGCCGGCCCCGACGGTTCGCTCATTCCCACGCTCTATTTCCGCGGCCGCGAATTATCGCAGCCCTGGACGCTCGAACTGGCCGCCACGTCGGTAGGGAACGCCGTCCCTGGCGTTCCGCGTGCCGCCGACGCCGGCCCGATTCACCAACGCGCCAACGACGCTCCGGCGCGGTCGGCAATCCAAAATCCGCGATCCGCAATCCGCAATCCGCAATCGCTTTGCCGTCATCTGGGCGCCCAGACTCACTTGCGCGAGTGCAAGACCTGCTAAGGGAACGTCCGCGTCAAGGTTTTCGCCTGCGCTCATCCCGCCCACGTCGAGACGACGCTGGCCGAGTGCGCCACATGCCCGGACCATGAGGAAAGGATGAAGGATGAAGCGGGAGAAAGGAGAAAGTGAAAAGGAGAAAGGAGAAACTTCGGAACAGAACGTCCCCACACGAACCCGCAGCGCAAGCAAGGCAGTCGCCGAAACAGCAACCACACCAACCCGCGGCGCAAGCAAGGCAGGCGCCGAAACAGCAACCACACCAACCCGCGGCGCAAGCAAGGCAGGCGCCGAAACAGCAACCACACTAACCCGCAGCGCAAGCAAGGCAGCCGCCGAGACAGCCACGACACTAACCCGCAGCGCAAGCAAGGCAGCCGCCGAGACGGCCACGACACTAACCCGCAGCGCAAGCAAGGCAGCCGCCGAGACGGCCACGACACGAACCCGCAGCGCAAGCAAGGCAGCCGCCGAAACAGCCACGACACGAACCCGCAGCGCAAGCAAGGCAGGCGCCGAAGGCGACACGGGACAGGTGGGGCACGAACCACGAAACACACGAAACACACGAAAGCGGAAAACGATTGGACGGAAAAACAAGAGCGTCATCCACAGATGTCGCAGATTTCACAGATTGTCAGAAAACAAATCTGTGAGATCTGCGACATCTGTGGATGACCTTCCTCGTTCTGCTGACTCCTGACTCCCAACGCGATCTGAGAACCTTCCCCTTTCCCCTTTCCCCTTTCTCCTTTCTCCTTTCTCCTGACTCCTTTCTCCGTCCATGCCCACTTCATCCTGCATTTGCGCCGCTTGCCCGAACGGAATTGCCCAGCAGTACAGCATCTTGGTCAGCGGGATCACGAATGGCCAGTTCTGTGACGAATGCGCGGGGCTCAATGGCACCCATGTCTTGACGGGGCCTCCGCACGAGTTTTGCTTCTACTTCTCCCCCCCAAACCGTTTTTGTGCTTTCACCACTTGGGGCCTATCGATCCAGCGCGACTCGCTCGGCAATCTTCAAGGGATCCTGTCAATCACGTCCGGCGACGGGGCCGTCTTCTGGACGTCGGGCTTCCTTGCCGATTGCCTGCACCCATTCTTGGTATCCGGCCCCAGTGGAACCGACGCCAACTGCAGCAACTGGCCCTCGACGATCGCCGTCACCCCCGGCCCCGCCTTGGTCCCCGGCTCCTACCCGCCGGGCTGGAGTTGCTTCATGGCGCCACCCGGCCTCCCCATCCAGCCCGCCGCCAAGCTCTGCTCGGCCGGCGGCGCCACCGGCGGCGGCGCCGCCGGTGGAACACGCGGCAAAAGCGGCCTCGGCGCCGCCGGCGATTCCGACTGCTCGTGCAGTTGCGCCGGCGGTGGCGGAGGCAACGCGGCGGGCGGTGGCAACGGCGGGGATGCTAAACGCGGAGGCGGCTCGCGCGGCGGGCCCGTGCCCGACGAGACCGCCACCTACCCCGTGCGCTTCTCCACCGGCGAAATCGTGTATTCGTCGGTCGACGTCGTCTCCAACGGCTTCGGCGCCCCTTGGGGCCACACGCGCAGCTTCAAAAGCCGCATGACCGTGAGTGCTGATATCGGCCAGGGCTACAACTGGGTGGTCGCCGAGTGGCCCCACCTCCGTCAGTTGCTCGACGCCGGCGGCACCCTCACCGGCGCCGTCCTGATGGGCGACCCGGCCGGCGAGCTCTATTTCGACCTGGTCGGCGGCCAGTACGTCGGCCGCTGGAACATCACGGAAACGCTCACGCTCGATTCCAACGCGGCGATCTTCACGCTCATCGACGTCAACGGCAACGTCACCCGTTTCGGCGGCTTGAACATGATCGCGTCGGGCATGATGATCGACCGCACCGACGCGGCCGGCGTCGTCACCAGCGTTGTGTCGCTGGCCCCCAACGGCGGCAACGCCGGCGAAGTCCAGCGCAGTTTTACCGACGCGGCGGGCAACACCACCGTCGAAAGCCTGCTCTACACGTACGACACGAGTTTCTCCGACGGCATCAACCGCCTTTCGTCGGTGCTTTTGCGGCGGCAGGTGAACGGCGGCCCCTGGGTCAACGCCCGCCAGGCGACTTACGCGTACTGGGACGGCAGCAACGCCTTCGGCGCGCTGGGCGACCTCAAGACCGTCTCGAAAGAGCTCTTCGAGTCAGGCGTCTGGTCGAGCACCGCGATCCAGCTCTACCGTTGGTACGTCGTTGCCGCCTCCAGCTCCTCAAGTAGTAGCGGGACTGGCAACAGTTCCGGCAGTTCGTCGAGCAGTTCAAGCTCGTCCGGCCCCGCGACGTATGACCTAAGCCACTTGCCAAAATACATCGTCGAGGCCGATTCGTATGCCCGGCTGGCAACGGCCTTCGGTCCCGGCGATCCCACGCTGGCGCCGGACTCCCTTGTGGCTCAATTCGCCGACAATTACTTTCAGTACGACAACCAGCGGTGCGTCACGTTCGAATCGGTCGAGGGAGGCACGCGAAACTACCTCTACGCCCGTTCCCAGAGCACGTTCCCTGCCGCGTACAACGCCTGGATGTACAAAACGGTCCAGACGTTGCCCGGCGGCACGCAGATCCTTACCTACGCCAACTACGCCGGCCAGGTCATGTTGTCGGTGCGTATCGCCGGTGCCGGCCAGCCCGGCAACGGACCGTGGTACGACGGCTTTATCTATAACCAGCAAGGGCTGATCTTCGCCCATCTCGATTCCGCCTCGATCACCGGCTACGACGCGACGTATTCCGACCTCTTCCATTGCCAACCCCCATCCAGTAGCAGTAGCTCCAGTAGCGGAACTCGTGAGAGTTCCGACAGCAGCTCCTCCAGCTCCAGCTCCTCCTCCGGCCTCCCCTACTGCTCCAACCCCCCGCTTTGCGCGGGCAACTACCAATACATCGCCGACAACGCCGGCCAGATCGAGCTTTACGATTACGACCTTGCCAGCCAGAAGGTAACCCGCATCCGCATCCGCGACGGCGAGCTCGGCTGCGACAACCTGATCTATGAGCAAACCATCACGGCGTTCACGGCCTCGCCCGCCAGCTCCTCGTCGTCCAGTAGCGGGACTGGCAACAGTTCCGGCAGCAGCAGTAGCGGGACTGGCAACAGTTCCGGCTCCTCCAGTTCCTCAAGCAGCGGCGCCACCCCCCTGACGATCTACCTTGCCACCTCCTTCACCGTCTTCCCCGACGACATCACCGTCGATCCCTACCAATCGCGGCGGATCACGACCTACCTCGGCTACACCCTCTTCCCCGGCACGTTGGCCGTGCAATCGATCACGACCACCTGGCCGGTCGTCAGCACGGCCCAGAACGGCTCCGGCGTGGCCGACAGCACCACGCAATACTTCGACCTGTACGGCAATCCCACCTGGCGGATGGACGAGCGCGGGTTCCTGTTCCGCGACCAGTTCGACGTCGCGACGGGCGCCCAGGTGCAGCAGATCGTCGATGTGAACACGGCGCTGACCACCGACCAGCCGACCGGCTGGACCACCCCGCCCGGTGGCGGCCTGCACCTGATCACCGATACCACCATCGACCCGCTGGGGCGCAGCTTGTTCATCATGGCCCCCTGGATCACGATCGACGTCGCCAGCGTCGCCACAATGGTCCGCCCTACCCAGATGTTCATGTATTTCGACAGCCTGCTGGAAAACTGGACCGCCCAAGGCTACGCCACCGGGACCGCCCCGAACTACGCCTACACGCTGATCAACCCCGTCTCGATCACCTTCACCGACGAAGTGGGTCATACGCTGCAAGAAGCGGAGGCGATCCGCAGTTACACGAACGGTCCCTTGCTCGTAACCGATTCATTCCTGCAATCGAGTTATTGCCGCCTGACGACGTACCAGTGGACCGACTGCTGCAAGCTGGCCAGCACGCGGAAGTATTTCTTGATTCCGGCCACCGGCACCGGCACGCTGGGCGTGAATTACTGGGAGACCGATTTCGGTTACGATATGCTCAACAGGCAAAACCGGGAGGTCCCGCCTGGCGGCACGATCAGGCGGACAGTGAGAGACGCTCGCGACCTGGTCGTATCGACCTGGGTGGGTACCAACGATGCGGGCGCCACGTGGCTCGATCCGACGGGGGGCGGCGCACCGGGCAATAACATGGTCGTGGTGACGGAAAACGAGTATGATAACGGCATGGCCGGCGGCGACGGAAACATGACGCAGCTCACCCAGCATGTCGATAGCTCGACCGCTCGCGTCACGGTCTTCAATTTCGATTGGCGGAATCGCCAGATCGTCATCGACGGCGAAGTCGATCTTTACGCAGAGAAGACGATCGACAACATGGATCGCCAGCTCCAGGTTGATCGCCGCAACACCACCGCCACCGGCAATTTGATCGCACGTAATGAAACCAACTGGGACGATCGGAGCCGCAAATTCCAATCCATCGTCGTTGGAGTTAACCCCACGACCGGCCTCACCACCAATTCGCTGGTGGGCAACTTCTGGTTCGATCCATCCGGCAACCCGATAAAATCGCTGCTCTCGGGATCCCAACTTTTTGCGAAGTCGTTCTTCGACGGCGCCGGCCGCCAAACGACGAGCTACCGCGGATACGACCTCACGCCCGAAACCTATGCCCAGGTCTCCAGCGTGGCCGACGACACGATCATGCAGCAGGTCGAGAGCACGCTGGACGCGGCCGGTAACGTGATCCAATCGACCACACGGCGGCGGTTCCACAATGCCACAGGCACCGGTGACCTGACGAGCCCCGCCGGCCCGCAGCCTTATGCCCGCGTCAGTTACGTGGCCATGTATCCCGATGCCATGGGCCGCCAGCAGGCCACGGCGAATTACGGCACCAACGGCGATGTTTCGCTTGTGCGGCCCGCCTCGATCTCCGCGCGGGCGGATACTGTCCTCGTGAATAGCGCACTTTACAACAGCCGAGGCGAAACCTATCAAACCGTCGATCCCGCCGGGACAGTCACCTGCCAAACGTTTGACGATGCGGCGCGGAGGACCGAGTTGATATCCAACTGCCAGGTCGGTAGCAGTTCCTCCTCAAGCTCGTCCTCTAACAGTTCTTCATCGAGTTCCAGCACCAATTCCTACGGCACGCCCCCCTCAGACGACAAGAACCGCACGATTCTCTGGGCGTACAACGGCGACGATCTTGTGGTCATGATCACGGCCGTCAACGCGGAGACGGGCAACCAGGTGACGACCAACGTGTACGGCACGACGCTCGCCACGTCCGACGTCGCCAGGAACGACTTGCTCGCGCAACTTATTTATCCCGATGGCGGTGTCGTTTCGCAACTCTACAATCGACTTGGCGAGGTCAAACAGGCGACCGACCAACGCGGCGTGACCCATGCATTCGATCGCGACTTGCTCGGCCGCCAGGTGGACGATCGCGTGATTGCGACGGAACCCTCGTCAAGCTCCAGCGGCTCCAGTTCGAGCGGCGGCGTGCCCAGCGGCGTCGACACGACAGTTCTGCGGATCGAGCTGAGCTATGAAGTCCGCGGCATGGTCGCTGGCGTCACTTCCTACGATAACCCCACCGTCGGCCTGGGAAACGTCGTCAATGACGTCGAGCGCGTATTCAACGATTTCTCGCAGGTCACCACCGAGTATCAGGAGCACAACGGCGCCGTCAATACATCGACGTCGCCCAACGCGCAGTATCAATACGCCGACGGCTCTGCGAACACCATTCGTGCGACCGGCATGACGTATCCTAACGGGCGAGTTTTGAACTTCGGTTACGGTACGTCCGGCGGCACCGACGACGCCCTGAGCCGCATCGCCAGCCTCATCGACGACGACGGCGTTACGCATCTGGCGGATTACACGCGCATCGGTGTCGATGGTATCGTCCAGGCGACGTATCCTCAGCCCAACATCCGCTATGATCTCATCAATGGCTCGGGCGCGGATCCCTATTCCGGCCTTGACCAGTTCGACCGCGTCGTCGATTGCCGCTGGTGGAACATTACCACCACCGATATCGAGCGCGTCAAGCACACCTACGATCGCGCCGATAACCGCGTGACCCGCGAAAACACCGTTGCCAAGGCGCAGAGTCCTGCCGTCAACCAAGACGAGTTTTACACGTACAACGAGATGTACGAATTGGCGCGCCTTGACCGGGGCCAACTCAACGCCGGCAAGACGGCCATTCAAGCTGGGACTCTCGATTTTGCCCAGGCTTGGGGTCTTGACGCGACGGGGAATTGGGCCAATTTCGATCAAGACACGTCAGGCGCGGGTACCTTTGACCTCGTCCAAACTCGCACCCATAGTGAGTTCAATGAAATCGACTCGATCAGCGGTGGCGGCTGGGTCCAGCCTGCGTACGACTTGGCCGGCAACATGGTAACCATGCCGCAGCCCGCGGCGCCGACCACCATCTATACAGGCGTGTATGACGCTTGGAATCGCCTGGTCAGCCTTTGGGCAGGCGGTTCGCCGATTGGCGATTACCGGTTCGACGGGCTGAACCGGCGCGTGAGCAAGCTGGTTGCCAGTGTGCTGCGCGACATTTTCTATACGTCTTCCTGGCAGGCGATCGAAGAGCGCGTGGGCGGTTCAACGACGCCTGATCGCCAGTTTGTCTGGGGTTTGCGGTACATCGACGACCTCGTGCTGCGGGATCGCGGCACCGAGCGGCTCTTCGGGATTCAAGATCCCAACTGGAACCTGACGGCCCTATGCGATGCGACCGGGGCGATTCAGGAACGGTATCGCTACGCCGCCTATGGCTTGCCGACCGTTCTCACGCCGACGTTTGTCATTCGCGGCGTGTCGAGCTTCGATTGGGAGACGCTGTTCGCGGGATACCACTGGGACGGGGAATCGGCGATGAGCTATGTTCGCAGAAGATGGCTGCACCCTCTGATTGGGCGCTGGATTACTTCCGATCCGATGCGGAAAAGGCAAGGCAATCGCTACCTGTACGCCGATGGGCGTCCGGTTGCATTCCTTGACCCGTACGGGGGAGTGGCACGGAAGGTAGCGGTGAAAGCGGAACCAATTCCCGGTTGCATGTTCGAGATATGTTGTGGCAAAATAATATTCCGCGGGAAGATTCAGAAATGTGAGTATGGGGACAATCCTAGTAATAAAACTCCTTGCCACTGCTTCGTTCGGGTCACAGAGGGTAAGGATAAGACCGAGTACCACGGCAATGGGGAATTCGCCCTTAGAACCGACTGCAAGTACAACATGCAATTGAAATGCGCAAACAAACCCATTGGCTTTACATTGAGAGACGTAAAATGCAAGAAAGAGGAACTCATTCCGAAGGCGGACTACAAGGATTGTGAGGGGCTAAAGAAGTGTTTGCAGGGGCGGGTCGACGCATGCAATATTGGAACTGGCACTAAGGAACAGCCAAAACCGAGGTGCTATAATCCAGAATGTGGGGCGAACAATTCGAACACCGCCGCGTACGATTTCGTCAAGAACTGTGCGGACAGCGTTCCGAACGTCGCCGACTTGCCAACAAAAGCGGCAGGTTGCGATTCAGAACCGGGCGCGCCCGGATGGGGGGGCTGGAAGTAACCCGCGGCCTGAGTACGCAGTTAATTCATTGAACGTAGATCAGCACCAACGGTTTGCTGCATAAGCCCCACCAATCCCACCATTGGCGCAGTGTGGCGAGCACGGAATGGAGGTCAGGAGGCTCAGTGATGGGGTCCGCGAAGTGTCCTAATAGTGAAGGGCAGTAACGTAAAGGTAGTTACTGGCCGGGGCGCCCCGATCGTTGCCCAGAGTGCCCGATTCGGGGCGGCCGACGGGGGGATCATGGCTGCGACACGGAGCCACAAAAAACCGGGGCGGAAATGCGCCAGTCCCCAGACTCGCGCCGCAGTGCGTAAATGACTGCGAGGATCTGGGTGACTCCGTCATCGTCGAGATCGGTGTACGTGCATGTAACGGCGGCGCGGTCCCAGCCGATCAGCGAAGCACCGGCGAACAACTCAACATGAATCACGGTAAAGACAGTCTCCGTATTAAAAAAGGGAGTGTCATCGTTAGCCGCCTCTTCGACCGCTGCCCAATTCCGCTCTTCCCAATTCCGCGCTTCCGAAGTCAAGGTCGCCCTGGCTCTATCCTCTTCACCGTCGCGGAGGGCCTCCAAGTAGACCAGCACCACTTGCGCGGCCCTCCTGGCTTCCATCCGTTTATAAATCAGCGGAACACCGCAACCTAGTCCGACCAGGGTTGTCAGCACGAACAATGAGCGAAGGGAGAATTGCGGACGCGGCATCAGGGCTCGCCTCCCTTGTTAAGTTCGGCCCAAGATAAGCAGTTCGTGTACTGCTTCAGGGACTTTTCCAGTCTGACGAACCGATCGTAACATATTGAAAGAACATCAGTTATGCTGGGTTCTTCACCCCTGGAGCCCGTCATGCTGAAACCCGCGTTGAACATCCAGTTGCCAAGATCCTGGCCGGCCGTCGGGCGATCTGCCATGCTGCAGTTTGTCTCGCTGGCCAAGTACGCTGTAGTCTACACCCGGAGTTGGGCAGCGGACAATCCCAATGCCCGCGTCCGGCTGCGGGCCGAACGGGACCGGAGCCTCGAAGAGGTTGGCATGCTGCGGGAGGGCAGACGCAATTAAACGCGCGATTAAACGGGACAAGGTCCGGGGCAAAGTCCAGTCAACCGTCCTCCCTGACGACATCACGGTCGATCCGTTCCAATCGCACCGGATCACGACGTACCTCAACTACACGCAGTTCCCCGGCACGCTGGCCGTGCAATCGATCACCACCACCTGGCCCGTCGTCAGCACGGCCCAGAACGGCTCCGGCGCGGCCGACAGCCGCATCGACTTCCTCGATATCTACGGCAACGCTTCCTGGTCGATGGACGAGCGCGGCTACATCCAGTACCAGGGCCACGACCCCGTGACCGCCGGCCTGCTGCAAGCCATCGTCGACTTCAACACCAACCAGGCCCAGGGCCTGACGCCTCCGCCGGGCTGGGCCACGCCTTCCGGCGGCGGGCGGAACCTTGTGACCGACTACACGCTCGACGATCTCGGCCGCGACACCGAGAGACTCCTCCCCGAGATCACCATCGACATCGGCGGCGTGGCCACGGTCATCCGGCCCGCGAACTGGACCATCTATCAGGACTCCCAGTTGCAGGTCTGGACCGCCCAAGGCTACGCCACCGGGACCGCCCCGAACTACGCCTACACGCTGATCAACCCCGTCTCGCTCACCTTCACCGACGAAGTGGGTCATACGCTGCAAGAAGCCCAGGCGATCCGCTCCTACACCGATGGCCCCTTGCTGCCGACCGATTCGTTCCCACAATCGAGCTATTGCCGCCTGACGACGAACCAGTATTCGGATTGCTGCAAGCTGGCCAGCACCCGCAAGTATTTCCTGATACCGCCGGCGGGCGCCGGCACGCTGGGCGTGAATTACAACGAAACCGATTTCGGTTACGATTTCCTCAACCGCCAAAACCGCGTCGTCAGCCCTGGCGGCACGATCACGCGGACGGTGATGGACGCCCGCGACCTTGTGGTCTCGACCTGGGTCGGCACCAACGACGCGGGCGCGACCTGGCTCGACCCGACCGGCGGCGGCGCGCCGGGCAATAACATGGTTGTCGTCACGGAAAACGAGTATGATGGGGGTATGGCAAGCGGCGATGGAAACATGACGCAACTCACCCAGCACGTCGATGCCGTGACTTCGCGCGTCACGGCCTTCGGTTTCGATTGGCGAAATCGCCAGACCGTCGTCGACGGCGAGGTCGATCTGTACGCCGTCAAGACGCTCGACAACCTGAGCCGCCAGTTTCAGCTCGACCGGCACGACACCACCGCGAGCGGCAACCTGATCGCCCGGAACCAGACCAACTGGGACGACCGTAGCCGCAAGTTCCAATCGATCGTCGTCGGCGTCGACCCCTCGACCGGCCTGACGACGAACTCGTTGGTCGGCAACTTCTGGTTCGACCCGTCCGGTAATCCGATCAAATCGCTTCTCTCGGGATCGCAACTCTTTGCCAAATCCGTCTTCGACGGCGCCGGCCGTCAAACGACGGCCTACCGTGGCTACGACCTGACGCCGGAAACCTACTCGCAGGTTTCGAGCGTGGCGGACGACACGATCATGCAGCAGGTCGAGAGCACGCTCGACCCGGCCAGCAACGTCATTCAATCCACCACGCGGCGCCGGTTCCACAACGCGACCGGAACCGGCGACCTCACCTCGCCGGCCGGGCCGCAGCCGTTGGCGCGCGTGAGCTACGTGGCCATGTACCCTGACGCGGTCGGCCGTAGCCAGGCTACCGCGAACTACGGCACCAACGGCGATGTTGCTCTCATGCGTTCCGATACAATTCCCGCCGCGACCGATACCGTGCTGGTATCGAGCATTCTCTATAACAGCCGAGGAGAAACCTACCAGTTGATCGACCCGGCAGGGACCGTCACCTGCCAAATGTTCGACGACGCCGCGCGCCGCACCAAATTGGTGTCGAACTGCC
>DATKSN010000279.1:0-17495 GCA_035531595.1 Pirellulales bacterium
CCCTAACCCCTAACCCCTAACCCCTAACCCCTAACCCCTAACCCCTAACCCCTAACCCCTAACCCCTAACCCCTAACCCCTAACCCCTAACCCCTAACCCCTAACCCCTAACCCCTAACCCCTAACCCCTAACCCCTAACCTCTAACAAATGCCCGACCTCCTTCCGCTGTTGCCGCTCGTGCTGGGTCTGGTGCCCGACGGGCTGCGCCGCGCCTTGGCGCAAGCGGGCGTGCCCTGCCGCGATCAGCGCTCGGCGCCGACCGCGGGACGCTTCGTATTGTTCGATTCGCGCGAAGTGCCGCGTCCGGCCATCGCCGAAGGACAAGTCGTGATCGACGTCGATCGTTTGCGGATCGCTTTCGACGCGGATCCCTTCGCGGCGCTCGAAGACGAGCGCTCTTGCCGCTGTGAATGGCAAATCAGTGGGCTCCGTGTCAGAGAGGCCGTCGCCCGAGTGGACAAAGTCCGCATTCGCGAAAGGCTGCTGGCCGGTCTGCGCGCCATGCTCGAGGCCGCCGGCGGCGCGTGGCTGCAAGTGGCGGCCTTTCCGTTTCCCTACCGCAGCGTGTTCAATTTCCGCATCGACCACGACGACTACGATCGGCACGATTTCGCCGCCACGCTCGACGCCACGGCCGGCCACGAAGCGGCCATCAGCCATTACCTCTGCGCCGCGGACTTCGTCGGCCGCCGCGACGAGCTGGCCCGGCTGCAAGGCCAGCACATCGGATCTCACGGCTTCCGGCACCATACCTTTCGCGACGCGGCCGACAATCGCTGGAACATACACCGTGGCATCGAGGCGCTGCGCGACGAAGGAGTCGAACCGGTCGGATTCGCCGCGCCGCACGGTCGTTTCAACCGCGGCCTGCTTGCCGCGCTTTCGGAATTGGACGTCAGCCACAGTTCCGAGTTCGGCCTGGCCTACGACGAACTGCCGTTCTTCATCGGCGACGTGCTGCAAATCCCCATTCACCCGATTTGTCTGGGCATTTGTCTGGAGGCGGCCCGCGACGGCCGTGGCGACGACCTTAGCCCGGACGCCGCCGCCCAGATTACGTTGGACCACTTCCAGGAGGTGGCCAGGGAAGCTTTCCTTGCCGGCGAACCGATCTTACTCTACGGTCATCCGACGGGCCGGCTCGGCCGCTACCCGCGCGTGCTCAGCGGCGTTCTCGACTTCGTGGCGCGGTTCGACGGCGTTTGGCGCGCGACGTTGGCCGAGTGGGCCGACTGGTGGCGCGCGCGGGCCGGCGCCAAGCTGAGCGTCATGCGAGAAGGCGAACGATGGATCGTCCATGCCGAGGGGCTTTCCCATTCGTATCGAACGGCGGCTGAAATGTGGCGCGGCGAAACGGTGGCCACGCTGCCGCTCGATCAGCCGCTGACCGCATTCGATCCCGGCGACCTGGCCTTTCAGCGGCGACCACTCCGCCGCGCGCGGCCCACGCCGCGCCAGGTCGGGAGTGAAGGATGGCGTGAGTCTCTGCGAAACTATCTCGACTGGGAGCGCGTCACACCGATCGAAGAAATCGACGCCGATACGTTACGCCACTGGGCCAAGCGGACCCTGCGGCGCATCAAGGCTTGAACCATGGACGAACCTCCGAAACAATACGTGTCCGATATTATTCAACAACCCGATTCTGTGGGGAACGCCCTCCGTGGCGTTCCGTGTCCCGCGAGCCAATGTTCATACCCGCTTCACGGAACGCCACGGAGGGCGTTCCCTACAGAGGCCGTGGGCGCGCCCCGGGTCTTGCTCGCCGGCAAACTGACGGCCTTGGAAGCGCCGGGCGGTGGTGAAGTGCAGATGTCGGCCTTGGCCAAGGCGCTGGGCGAGGTGGGCGTCGACGCCCAGCCCTGGCGGCCCTGGGAGAAACGGTTGGCTGATTGCGACTGCCTGCACCTTTTCGGCAGCGAGCCGGAACACTTGATCCTGATCGCCTCGGCGCACCGGCAGGGGGTGCCCGTCGCGCTTTCGACGATTGCCTGGTTCGAACTGGCCTCCTGCTGGCGCGAGCCCTGGCCCCTGCGGCGGCGACTGGCGGCCTGCGGCAAGTATCTTGCCAGGCGCGCCTGCCCTCGGCTCGGCTCGTGGCGGCGCCGACTCTACCACGCGGCCGATCTGCTGCTGCCGAATTCAGAGGCGGAAGCCGAGCAGTTGACGCGGCACTTCGAGGCGCCGCCCCGGCGTATTCGCGTCGTTCCCAACGGCGCCGACACGCGCTTCGCCGAGGCCTCGCCCGAGATGTTCGCCCGGCTCGTCGGCTGCCGCGATTTCGTGCTTTGCGCCGGCCGGATCGAACCGCGCAAGAACCAGCTTGGATTGCTGCGGGCGTTCGCGAGCTGCGACGTGCCGGTGGTGCTCGTAGGCGACGTCGTGCCGGGCCACGAGGCCTACCTCGCGGCGTGCCGGCGGGCGGCGGGTCCGCACGTTCGATTCATCGGCCGGCTGGAGCACGACGACCCGCTCTTGGCCGGCGCCTTCGCGGCCTGCGGTTGCCTGGTGCTGGCCAGTTGGTACGAAACGCCCGGCCTCGTGGCGCTGGAAGCGGGCATGTCGGGCGTCCCACTCGTACTGCCGCGCGGCGGCTGCGCCCGGGAGTACTTCGGCGAGCACGCGGAATATGTCGCGCCCAACGACCTCGCCGGCCTGCGCCGGGCGGTCAACGCCGCCCGCGCAAAAGGCCGCAGCCGCAAGCTCGCCGAGTTGGTGCGACGGAACTATTCATGGCGTTCGGCCGCTCTGGCCACACGGAAGGCCTATGAAACGATCCTTTGAACGCGCCCGACGCGCCGCGCGAACCGGTCCGCGCCATGGCCAGCCGGCCGGGCGCTATCGCTACGTGCGGATCCGCTGGCGATTGCTCTTCGCCGCGGTCGATTCCGTCGGTCGCCGGCTCTGGCGCATCGGCCGCGCGATCGGCGCGGCATGGCCGGGGGACTCCAACGAACACGGCCACGACCCGCGGTCGATCCTGCTGGTCCAGCTCGACCACCTGGGCGACGCCGTGCTTTCGGCCAGCGTGCTGCCGGCCCTGCGGCGCCGCTTTCCGCGGGCGCGGATCGAAGTGCTGGCGGCCCCGTGGAACCGCGAGGTGTTCGCGGCCTGTCCCGAAGTCGATCGGCTCCACGTCTCGCGGCTCAATCGCTTCACGCGAGGCTTTCGCCTCGGTTGGATCGCGGCCACGTTCTGGTGGGGCTGGAAGCTGCGGCGCGAGCGGTTCGATCTGGCGATCGACGTCCGCGGCGAATTCCCCTTGGCCCTGATCCTGTGGTTGACCGGTGCGCGCCGCCGTCTGGGATGGGACTGCGGCGGCGGCGGCTTTCTGCTCACTGACCGGGCGCGCTACGAGCCTGGCCGGCCCGAAGTCGAGTCGCGTTTGGCGCTGTTGGCCGAGGTGGGTGTCGAGCCGGACCCCGATCTGCTGCGTCGCGAGCCGTGGTTCGACGCCGGGCATGACGCGCGCCGGTGCGTCGACGACTTGCTCGATGGCCTAGGCGAGAGGTCGCAGCCGCTATATTTGCTGCACATCGGCGCCGGCACGCGGGCCAAGCGCTGGCAAGCCGATCGCTGGCGCGAGCTGTTGGGCCGGCTCATCGTGGAACACAATGCCCAGGTCGTGCTGATCGGCGCCGGCGAGGAACGCGCATGGGCCGCGGCGATCACCGGTGGACTGGCGTGGCCCGGCGTCCACGACTGGACCGGCCGGCTGAGTCTGGTCGAAACAGCGGCGTTGATCGAGCGGGCCGACGTTTTCGTCGGCGCCGATTCGGGTCCCGCTCACCTGGCCGCGGCCGTGGGCACGCCGGCGGTGGTGCTGTTCAGCGGCACCAATCGCGTCGAACAGTGGCGGCCCTGGGGCCGGCGTGTCGTCGTGCTCAAGCACGAGGTGGCCTGTTCGCCCTGTCATCGGCAGACCTGCCCCTGGATGGAACATCCCTGTATGTCGAGGCTTACCGCGCTGTCGGTGTCGCGGGCGATTCATGCGTTGCGGGCTGCGATACTCGGCACGCCCCCCGCCGGGCTGGGCGACCTCGATCGAGCGGCCGACCCGCCAGGAGTTGAAGTCGTCACGCCTTCGTCGCCCCCTTCAGCGAGGAAATCGGGATGATCGCACCGTGGCGCAAACCATCCGACGACGGCGACACGCTCGCTGAGCGGTGCCAACTCGTCATCGCCCGGCGGATGATCGCCGCCGCGCTGTTGCCGGAGGGCGAAGCCCGGCCTCGGCCGCCGCGCGCCGCGGCCTGGCGAGCCTGGCTGTGGGTCGCTTGGATGCTGTTGACCGTTGGATTTTGGATTTTGAGCGGGTAGTCGCATCGAAGCTTTCGTCGGATGAAGGCGCGGTTTTGTCTTTTTTTGGCGGATGCTCGGAATGATGCGTCGGGGTCAATTCACCAAAAATGCCGAACAGGAAACAAAGATTCGCCTTTCCCCGACGTCCCTTTCGACCCAAGGGGCGCCCGGACGACGGTTGCCGCAACCATGACCGTCGCCTCAATCAAGACGTTGCGATCGCGAAATCCAAAATCCAGAATCTAAAATCGATGCTTCCCACCCTCATGTCGTTCTTGTCCGTCGCGACGATCGCGGTGGCGGCGTTCGGAATCGGCCGGCCCTTGATCCGAGCGCTGCGAGCCGGCGACGACGACCCATTATCGGTCGGCGTCTGGAGCACCGCCGCCGGACTGATCGCCGCGGGCCTGCTGCTGGCCACGCTGGGGCAGGCCGGCCTGCTTTACAAGTCGTTGATCGGCGCGTTGACGCTCGCGGCCGGTTTCTGGGGCATTGGCGAGTTGTCGTGGTCGCGATGGCGATGGCAAACGCGGCGCCGGTCGCCAGCGGCGGCCGAAGGCGAACCGTGCGGCGATGCGCCTTGGCCGAAGCCTCCTCGTTGGCTAACTTGCGGATTGTTCGCATTGGCGGGCCTGGCCGCCGCGGGCTCGTTCGTCGGCGCCGCGGCACCCCCCACGGCCGGCGACGCGCTCTGCTATCACCTGGAGTTGCCCAAACGATTTTTGCTCGAACAGGCGCTGGTTTACCTTCCGGACAGCGACAATTCGGCCAGTCCGCTCTTGGTCGAGTGTTGGTATCTCTGGGCTTTGGCCCTCGACGGAGGCGTGGCGGCCCAAATGGTCCATTGGGGGCTGGGGGTGCTCCTGGCGCTTGCGGCGGTGGTGCTGGCGACGCCGATCCTGGGCCGGCCCTGGAGTTGGTGCGTGGGTTGCCTGGTGTTGCTCGTGCCGGGCGTCAACAACCAGATGACGGCGCCCTTGAACGACGTCGCCCTGGCGGTGTATACCACGCTTGCGCTGGCGGCCTGGTGGCGAGGGGCGATCGACGACGACGGCCCGCGCTGGTTCGTTTTGGCGGGCTGGATGCTGGGCGGCGCGTTGGGGACGAAGCACCTGGCATTGCTCTTCACTCTGGCCTGGGGGCTGGTCGCCCTCGGCTGCCTCTGGCGGCAACGGTCACGTCGCCGGCAATGGCTTGCGGGCGCGGCGATCGTGGTCGTGGTGGCGGTAAGCGTGAGCGGCATTTGGTATGTGCGGGCCGCGTTTTACACGGGCAATCCGGTCGATCCGTTCTTCCGCGAGTACCTCGGCACGCCTGCCACGGGCGATCGGGCCATGCCTGTTCGCGGCCACGCGCCATCGACATTCCCAGCCGACAAGATGCCTCTGGGGCGCGACCTTCGCGCCCTGCTCGCCGCGCCCTGGCAGGTCACGATGCACCCGGAACGCTTTGGGGGACGCGGGCACCAGTTGGGCGTGATCTTCCTGGCGACGTTGCCCGGCCTGGCTCTCTGCCGGCGGCTGCGCGGTTCAGGCACGCTGTTGTCGATTTCGGCGCTGTACCTGGTCGGCTGGATTCTATTGCGGCAGAACGTCCGCTTCCTGTTTCCCCTGGCGCCCCTGCTGGCCGTGCCGGTGGTCTGGGTGTGGATCGAAATGCGGCGACTGCCGCGCGTGCCCGCCGGCCTGGCCGCGGCGATCACGATCGGCATCTTGATCGTCCATGCGGCGGTGGGCGCGGCCCGCGCCCGCGATTGCCTGGCGGTGTGCGTGGGGTTGGAATCGCGCCATGATTATCTGCTGCGCCGCGAGCCGAGCTACCGGGCCGCCGCCTGGGCCAACGCGCGGCTCGACCCCACGGCGCGTATCCTGAGCCAGGAACAGCGAGCGTTTTATTTCAACGCCCGCGTGACCCGCGAGAACATCTACCGCCGGCGAACCGGATACGACCGGCACGTCGACTCGGCCGCCGAACTGGCAGGGCGCTTGGCCGGCGACGGCTTCACGCATTTGCTCTTGGCCGAAACGACTCACGGTTCCGGCATCCATTACAACCCCACGCTCAGCCGGCTGGCCGATCGCGTGCCTCGGGACGCCAACCAAAACCCCTTGCGTTGCCTGACCGAATACCGCTTCACCAGCGAAGACGGCGAGGTGCGACGCTACCGGCTGATGACGCTGGTTGCCCATACCGCCGGCCGGCGCTAGAATGCCACTCGAGGAGGATGCCGCCATGCCGTTACGTGACCATTTTCGACCGCCGCTCGCAAAGCGGAAGTCGTGGGAGGGGTTCCACGGCCAATGGCCGGCTACGATCGTTGAGAACTTGAACGCCAATTTGCCGCCCGAGTACGAGGCGGAGCCGCGCGTTCATCTAGGCTCGGCGTTCGAGATCGACGTCGCCGCGTATGAAGGCGATCCGGACGAATCCTGGTCGTCGGCCGCTACTCCCCAGAGCGGTAGCAAGGTCACGGCAACCTGGTCGCCAGGTCGTCCCGCCCTGCTGCTTGAAGCCGAGGCGCCGACGCCTTCGGAGTACGAGGTTTTGGTCTATGACGTCGCGCTCCAACGTCGGCTGGTGGCGGCGATTGAAATCGTCAGCCCCGGCAACAAGGACCGTCCGGAAAACCGTCGCGCCTTCGTTCACAAGTGTGCGGCGCTTCTTCACCAAGGCGTGTGCCTGGCGCTCGTCGATTTGGTGACGGTACGAACTGCCAATCTCTATCGTGAATTGGCCGAACTGATCGGCGCCGCGGAGCGTGCCGCGGTGCGCACGTCGATTTACGCCGTCGCTTGCCGGGGCCTCCGCGGCGGCGACCGCTGGCGCGTGGAAGCCTGGGAACACGAGTTGGCCCTCGGTCAACCGCTGCCCACCTTGCCCCTCTGGCTGACGGACGAGATGTTCATCCCGCTCGAGCTTGAGACGAGTTACGAGGAATCGTGCCGCGCGCTGCGGATACGGTAATGCGGACGTCACCCGCTCAGTTTCAACAAGAGCGCCCGCCGAACACGAAACGGCTGCAAGCCGAATTGTTGCCATCATGGGTTATAGTAAACGCGTCGCAAAGGGGCTACAATTGCGCGCCGAGGCAGGTGCTTTCCGTACGCTCCAACTCGAACATACGATTCGTCAAACCGACATCAAGGCCAATCCATGACGGTGCTTGCCGTCTTCAAACGCTGTGTTGAAGCAATCCGCGCGGGGGCGCTCATCCAACGCGTGAGCAGCACCGACAAGGAATTCCACTTGCAGAACTGGTTCAAGTTACGCTTGGAGGAAACCGGGTTGCACTACGAACTGGGCGGAAGGAACAGCTACCCTGACTTCCGCATGGTGAAAACCACCGACGGTTACGAATTGAAAGGGCTTGCCTACCCTGGCCGCGACGCCAGCTTCGACAGCAACAGCCAGGTTCCCACCGGTTTCCATAATGGCCGCACTGTTTACTACGTCTTCGGACGCTACCCCAAACAGCCCGACGGCGATAGCTACCCCGTGCTCGATCTCGTCATCTGTCACGGCGACTTTTTGAACGCCGACCACGAGTATGTCCACAAGAACAAGAACGTCAAGGGCTTTGGCAGCTACGGTGACATCATGATCCGCGACCGCAAGATGTATGTTGTCCCGACGCCCTTTCGGCTCGTCGACGGCGTGGCCCACCAACAAACGCTGCTCCTGCCCGCCGACATCGCCGCCGACAAGGACTTCTTTCAAGTCGGAGAGCTGCGTCGCCTGGAAGCGGCCGAGTTGATCGTCGGTTATTCATTCAACCTCCGCACGAACATGCTCACGCCCGAGCAGGTGCCTAACCCCGGAGCGGGCCGCGAACACGTCTTCCGCGCCTGGCGGCTTCGGAAATCGCCCAGCGCGCCCGTTGCGATGCGGAACATAACACCAGGAACCGCCGAACCCGATACCGACATTGCCGACGAAGGGGTCTGACCGTGCGGCTGATCGAGTCGGACCAGTTCCCCTTCGAATTCCTCTCGCGGCTCGCGGAGCGGGAGAGCTGGCGCAAGGAGATCCACCGCCCAATCTACCACGTTCATAAGTGGTGGGCCAAGCGGCTGGGTTCCGTGTTCCGCGGCATTCTCCTCGGCTGTACGCTGGGCGACGACGGCGATCTCGCCACCGAGTTCTACCGCGTCCAAGACATCAACGGTCGCACGGTGTTCGATCCCTTCATGGGTTCAGGCACGACGCTGGGCGAAGCACACAAGCTAGGCTTCACCGCTTTGGGACGCGACATCAACCCTGTCGCGGTCGAAGCCGTCTCGACGGCGCTGGGGCCCCTTGATCGCCGCGCGATCCTCGCCGCATTCGAGTCGCTGTCGGCGGGCGTCGGTGAGAGGATCCGCGGTCTCTACCGCTGCGATGACTCCAAGGGACGCCCGTGCGACGTGCTCTATCATTTCTGGGTCATGCGAATCGCATGCCCCGGCTGCGAACGACCCGTCGATTTGTTCCCCTCCTACGTCATTGCGCAAAATGCCTACCCGGATCGCAAGCCCGACGTTCAAATCGTCTGCCCCGCTTGCGGCACGATCTTTCTTGGCCGGCACGGGCAAACCGTGGCAAGCTGCCCCGTCTGCCAGAACCAGTTTGATCCGACACGCGGGCGGGCGCGAGGGACCAAGGCCGCCTGTCCGAACTGCCCGTGCGAATTCACGGTGCTCGATGCCGTCGGCGCCGCGGGAACTCGTCCGGACTTCCGGCACTTCGCCAAGCTGGTGCTCACCGGCGACGGAGGCAAGCAGTACCTGCCGGCTTCACCCGCCGATCAAACCGCCTATGAACGATGCGCCGCGGACCTGCGGTGCGAAGTTGACTCGGGCCGAATCCGCCTTCCCGACTTGCGGCTCGAACACGGCTACAACACGCGTCAGGCGATGGGCTACGGCTTCCGATCCTGGCGAGACTTTTTTCTCGACCGCCAACTGCTGGCCCTTGGTTGGCTCCGCGCCGACATTCTGAAGCTTGAGGACGAGGCGGCGCGGAAGGCCCTGCTGACGCTGTTCTCGGGCGTGTTGGAGTTCAACAACTTGTTCGCGTCGTACAAAGGCGAAGGGACAGGGGCTGTGCGGCACATGTTTTCGCACCATATCCTCAAGCCCGAGCGGACCCCAATCGAGGCCAACGTCTGGGGTACACCGAAAAGCTCCGGTTCATTCTCGAGTCTGTTCCGCGGTAGGCTGCTGCGCGCGATCGACTACCGACACGCCCCGACCGAGCTGGTCGGAAAGAGTGGTCCAGGGCGTGTTTGCGCCGCGGCATTCAGCGGCCGGCTCGAGCCGGGCTGGCCCGCGAACGGCCGCTTCGCATCGCGCGGCATCTATCTCTCCCACGGCGACTCGGCCCGGACCGGCCTGCCCGACGGCAGTATCGACCTGATAGTGACCGACCCCCCTTTCTTCGACAACGTCCACTATTCGGAGTTGGCCGATTTCTTTTTCGCCTGGCAGCAACTCGTGCCGACGGGCCGGCAGGCCGCCTGCGGTACGACGCGCAGCGAATCGGAAGTGCAGGATTCCGATCCACTTCGCTTTGCCCGCAAGCTCGAAGGCGTGTTCCGCGAATGCCAGCGGATTCTCAATGACGACGGCCTCTTGGTTTTCACCTACCACCATTCGCGCGACGAGGGGTGGCAATCGCTCGGCGAGGCGGTGCTGGGAGCGGGCTTCGTCGTCGTCAACTCGCAGCCGGTCAAGGCCGAGATGTCGGTCGCCACGCCGAAATCGCAGGCTAAGGAGCCTATCCAACTCGACATCATCCTCGTCTGCCGCAAGGCATGCACCGCCGACCTGGCCGCACCGCCGTCGGTCTCGCAGGCGCTCGACACGGCCCGCGCGAAGCTCCGGCGTTTGCGGCAAGCGGGCTTTGCCCTCTCACGCAATGACCGCAAGATCGTGCTGTTCGGCCAACTCCTTGCATCCTTGCGTTCCGCCGCCGCAATGGCCGAATTCGCCGAAACGGTCGAACTGGAATTGGCCTCCGTCGAGCCGAACGACATCGCGCTCCCGAGACAGCCGGCGCAGCAGGTTTTGTTTGGGGATGCCTGATTCGTTTCCTTGTGCCCACGCTCCGCCGACCCGCCGCGCGGGTCCGGCGTACCGATGATGGTATTCCGGGGACCAAGCCAACGAGCCTTGACCGGCGCCCCCCGGCGGCTTATGGGTAGGTGTTCGGCGGGCAACTTGCTTCGGAGCATTGGTCATGGTCATCGGCGGCCTTATCGTTTTGGTCGGCTTCGGGTCGGCGCTCGCGTATCTGCCGTTGCAGGTTTACACCGTTATCCGCATGCGAGGCGTCTGGCGGATCGTCGCGATCGTGCCTTTTCTACCAATGGTCCGGGTTTTCGCCTTAACCGCGTACGCGTACGCAGATGAAAGCAGTCTGTGGCCGATCCTAATGATCTTCGCTGCGCCGGTCGGCACCGGCTACCTGGCTGTCCTCCTGATCGTTCGGCGGTCGGTCACCGAACGGCGGAAGAAAACGGCGGAAGAAAACGGCGGAAGAACAAACGGCGGAAGAACAAACGGCGGAAGAAGACAGCCATCCATGTTCGGCCATTCCAGGCGCGGCGACCACGACCGCGGACGTCACCCGCTCAGTTTCAACAAAAGCGCCAGCGCCACGAACAAGAGGGCAATCCCCAGCGCGGCGCTGACGATATTGCGTCGAAAGCGCCGCTGCGCTTTCTCCTCGGGCGAGAGCTTGCGCAGCGCCCTCTTCTGCTCGGACATTGCCGGCTGGGGCCGGCCCGGCGGCGCCGCGGGGTCGACCGGCGCGCCGTGGAACGGCGCCGACATGATGGGTCGTGGCGCCATCGGCATTCCGACGCCCGGCGGCGGGGCCATGCCCATCGTTGGCGAAGACGCGACGGGGGGCGGTCCTTCCGCGACCGGCGGAGCAACAACTCGCGGTGCGGCTTGTGGCCCCATGACCGGCGGCGGCATGGGTATTGACGAAATCCCAGCCAACGTCACCGGCGGCGGGCCATACGTCACCGGCGGCAGGCGGCCCGTCACGGGCGGCAGACCGCGCATGATGGGCGGCGCTCCGACAGCCAGCGGTGGCGCACCGACGGCTACGGGCGGCACGGGGCTCATGATCGGCGGGGGGCCAGCCGTGATCGGCGGGGGACCGGTCGCGATCGGCGGCGGCGCGCCAAAGACCGGCGGCGCGGCGGGCACCAGCACCAGACCGCCGCAGCCGGGACAGTCCGTCTCGCGGCCGGCCATCGATGCGTCGATTTGCGCCGTGGCTCCGCAATTGGGACAGCCGAACTGAATCAATGGCATTCCAAGCTCCCAGCCGGATTTCTCACCAAGTCTACTACGTTTACCATGTTAGCCAGGGTTATAACTGTCGCAACCGCATCTCGATTTCTTGTTCCCACACGCTCCGCCGACCCGCTGCGCGGGTGTCCCGAACACCTCTTCGGCCGCTCCGCGGCCCCGGGCGACGACCGAGCGCCGCTGCATGAGGACGCGGGGCCGTTCCCACGCGGAGCGTGGGAACGAGTAAGCAGCGGGCTCAATACATCTCGATCATATGCTCGCCCCCATGCGCGGGATTGCCGATCAGACGTTGCCCCACCGGGTCGACCACGAGATCGAGCATTTCCAGCGGCAACTGTCCGATGAGCACGGGACAATCGTCGGGCAACTCGGATACATCCGCGATGCAGTCGCGCCCGTGGATGGTAAGGCGGACTGCGCGATACACCTGCGCGTCGATCGTGCCCGCGCTGGTGCGTGCCCGCCGAACACGAAACGGCTGCAAGCCGAGTTGTTGGATGAGCCGCTTGGGCATCGACAGCATGGTGGCGCCCGTGTCGACCAGGGCGTCTTCCACGTCGACTCGGCGCACCCGATCGGCGCTGATCGAGCCTTTCTCAAAATCGAACACGTCGTCGAGATTCTCGATCGTGGCCGGGACCATGACTTTGCCCATCAGCGAAATCTCCATGTTGGACCTCCGAGAACGAGCGGTCGGAAACGCTTCGGAATGTCAGCCACCATGGATCATTATACCGCGAGCGAGCTGCTTCGACACGAACCCGCGGCGCAAGGAAGGCGCGTCGCGCGACGCCGGATGGGGTCCATGGAGGGGCGCGGAACGCCACGGAGGGCGTTCCCTACAGACTCGGCCCCGTCTTCGTATCGTAGACGAACGTTATCGCGGGGCGTGTCGTGGCGTCGGCGCCGCCGCTTCCGCCTCCTTGACCGTCCGCTCGATCAATTCCTCGGTCTTCTTGTCAGGGAAGTGAACACGCTCGACGATGGTTCCCTTGTGGTCGATGAGGTACATCGTCGGGAAAGCATTGATGTTCCAACAAGAGTGGATCGGGCCCTGCACCGCCCCCTCGTCCCAGAACGAACTCCAGGTGATGTTCTCGTTGGCAATCACTTCTTTCACCGTCTCGCGGTCGGCATCGCTGTTGACGCCGACGATGGCGAACGGTTTTCCCGCGAACTTCTTCACGAGCGACCGCCCGTGCGCGTAAAAGGCATGGCAAGGGCCTCACCAATGCCCCCAGAAATCCAACAACACCACTTTGCCGCGGAAATCGCTTAGTTTCATTGGCTTGCCGTCGATGTCCTCGCCCTCGATTTCCGGGGCGGGCTTGCCCGGCCGCAAGTGCCGGACCTCGAACAGTTCCCGATCGGCAAGGTCGCCAAGCTTCAGCTGCGACACCCCGTAACGAATGGTTGCCGCCGCGTAATCCTCGTCCTTGACGAACCGTTCCAGGAGCTCGTCGGCCTCTTGCTCCAGCGCGGCGGTGTCACCGCGCCTCAAGTCGGCCAGGTTGTCGTTGCCCCACCCGTTTGCCAATTGTGCCAAAAGCTTGGGGTCGGCATTCCGCAGGTTTCGGGCCCACTGCGCGCGTGTCCGGAGCGCTTTCGCCAGGGCGAAGGCCGCCGCGGCCTGGGCCTCCTTGTTCGGATTGTCGGCGAGTACGCGCCGGATGATCTGAACGGCACGCGTATCTCGTCCAGCTTCGCGCCGGAGCTCCATGCATAGCGCGCCGATCTTCGGATGTTTCAAATAGTCGCGAATCAGGATTCCTTCGGCCCTGGCGTGTGGCGAGTCGTCGTCGCCCGGCGTCCGGGTGCCGTTGCGCGCCACCGAGAGCAGGGCATTTACCGCGGCCGGATCCTTCGGGTTCTGTTCGGCAATCTGCACGAGCAGGGTCGAGTAAGCGTCTCGATCGGGGTAGAGGTGTTCGAGACTTTCAAGCTCCTTCTCGGTCTTCGCGGCCTCACACAGCTTGCGAAAGGCGTTCAACGCCTGTGCGTGTTGCATGATCAAGGCAGCCACCTGCTCGGCCGGCGTTCCCTTCGGCAGAGTGGGCTTCGGAGGCGGCGTCGGGGTGTCGGCAACTCCGCGCTCCGGCGGATTCTCGCCGGCGGCCGCGTATTGCGCGCCGGCCATTGACGCGGACACCAACACAGCGGCGAGAACGGAAAAGACTTTCATGTTCAACTTCCTTGTCGTGGGTCGGCGTGATTCACAGCCGTTGCGGCGTCGAATTGTACTCCGACCGACTGGCCGTTACCAGCCCAGAGATGCTAGCCGCGGAGCGGCCGGGGCAGTCGTTCCCATGCGGAGCGTGGGAACGAGTGACTCACGTCTCATTTGATTTCCGACAGCGCCACGGCCCGGTGCTCGTCGACCGAACGGTAGCAGGCATCGACCAAAGCCATCGTCTTGAGATTGTCGCGGCCGCTGATTTCAGGCTCGCGGTTCTCTTCCAGGGCGCACAGCAGTTGGGCCATCGGGCCGGCGAAGGCGTCGGGGAACCAGACCTCCTTCCAGCGCGGCTGGAACCAGTAGCCGGACTGCTTGAGCGTGGTGAAGTCGAGCGTGCTGGCGGTGCGGCGCGGGTAATCGGGCCAGCCGATCGTGCCGTGGGCCAGGCCGTCCGTGCCTTCGACGCGCCAGCGAACCGAGATGGCCGATTCGCCCCCTTCCAAGGCCGGCCCGGTCCAGACGTCGTCGCACGACATGGCGCGCAGGCCGTTGGCGTATTCGAGGATGTAAAGGCAGATGCCGTCGGTATGCTTGAACTTCCTCGCGGTGCGCGGGTCGGTTCGCACACTGGCGAAAACCCGCAGCGGGTCGCCGAACCAGTAACGGAACGCATCGAGATGGTGGATGCTCATGATCCGCAACGTGACCCAGCCGAGCCGCTCCTGCCACGGCATCCAGTGCGGAATGGCCCGCATGTCGATCGTGGCCAGCACCGGTTCGCCCAGATCGCCCCGCGAAAGCAGGTGCTTGCAAGCCCGCACCGACTGGTCGTAACGCATGTTCTGGTTCACCGCGAGCGTGACCCCGGCGCGGCGGCAGAGGCCAACGATCTGTTTGGCCTCCGCGTAGTTCATCCCCAGCGGCTTCTGCGCCAGAATGCCGCGGAGGTGGTCCTTGTGCTTGACCGCTTCACGAACGACGGCAAGCTGCACGTCGGGCGGCACCGCGATGTCGATGACCTCGATCCGCCGGTCGGCAAGCAGTTCCTGGTAGGTCTCGTAGACCTTGGGAATGCCGTGCCGCTCGGCCACGCCGCGGGCGCGGTCGCGCGTTCGCGAGGTGATTGCCAGCGGCTGAAAGCCGGCCTCGCGATAGGCCACGAGGTGGCAATCGGCCATGATGAAGCCGGCCCCGATGCAGCCGATGCCGACTTTCTTTTGCTTGGGTAGCCGCGGGCGATAGTCGAGGTCGAGCGAGAAGGCGTCACCGCGGTCGGCGGCGGCTACTGTCATGGGGCACCTCGTCGGATTGGTTGAAATGAGACATCTTGCCACGAGAAAGCGGTGGCTGGGACAGAGCCTAAGCGATGCCCCGGCTAGATAGCGACCGGGGCATCGCTTAGGCTCTGCCCCAGCCACCGTGAATGTCTCATTCTCGACCGCGTGAAGTTATAGAATGAAATCGGGAAGTCATTGAGGACCAATTCCTTACCCGGCAAGGCGCGTGGTAAGGCTGGTCGGCGCGGCCTCGGCCTCGGCGCGGTGGCGGTACTGCATGAGGTAGGCGTCCTCGGTGGTGTCTTCATAGAAATCGCGCAGCACCGAGACGGCGCGGAAGCCATGCGACCGGAAAAAGACCTGCGCCGCCAGGTTCGTCTCGCGGACTTCGAGCAAAATGCGGCTACGGCGCTGATTCGAGAGCTTGGCGGTCAGCTTCTCGACCATCTGCCGTCCGATCCCCTGGCGGCGGTGCGCATCGGCCACGGCGAAATTGAGGATGTGTAGACGGGTCTTGTGCAACTCGTAAATCATGAATCCCACGACCTGGTCGCCTTGGTCGGCGACCATGCCGATGCAGTTCCGCTGCCGCAGACAACGGATAAAGTCGTCTTCGGACCAGGGAAACTCAAAGGCGGCGTGCTCGATTTCCAGCACGTCGGCCATGTCGCGCCGAATCATCCAGCGTATGTGAACGCGAAGTTTTTCCCGTTGCTGGGAGCTCATACTGGCCTCCTTCCTTGTCGGCCGTCGCCCGGCGGCAAACCGCCGCCGTGCGTGGGAGCGGTAAATTATCAGAAGCGCCCGCGGATGCCAAGACGAACTCGCCAAGGGCCTGATTCGTGTATTGATGTCCACACTCTGGGGGTCTATTTGTGGCGACCGTGTCCGCGCCGCACCGGCCGGCGCCCCTCGGCCCGACCCTGTTCGGGCTGGTATCCGTATCGGATGGCGAACCACTCGGCGAAACCCTCGCGGTCGGCCGATCGCGAATTGCGGTCGTCCAACAGGTGCCCCAACTCGTGAATCAGAATGTTGTTCAAGTAGAAATCCTTGATCGTTCGTCGCGTCCAAATCAGGTTCCAGGTCTCGGGCGATTCCTGCACCCAACGTCCGCCGTACATACGGGCCTCGTTGATCTGGCCCGGCTTGGGGGGCTGGCTGTAGCTTTCGATCAACGTCTCTTCGATCGGATAGAGATAGATGGTCGAACCCCATTGCATGCCGTAGCAGGGAAAACTCTGCTTCTTGCGCGTCATACGGCTGAATTGCACCAAATCCAGCGGCCGCACGAATTCAGCCGGAAGTTGGGCCAATCGCCGGCGCACTTCGTCGGGCGTGACGACGTGGCGATAGCCTTCGCCGGGCGGCTGCGCCACGAACCGGTAGCCATCGCCGGCGGCGCGGGGTTCGTACCAGTCTTCGGGCGGCACGAAAGGAAGCCGCACGTTGGCCTCGCCGCCTCGGGCGCGTTTACTCAACGGCGCCCGCCGCGAGATCTCCCTGGCCGGCGCCCGAGGGCCCGGTTGGCGCGGAATACGGCCTCCCACATTCAATTGGCGACTGCGGCGCATCGTAATCGACCTCGGCGGTGTTGATGACTCTCTTTGCGAACCGATCCCTCGGAGGTGGACTCCGCGGGGCCACCCATCCCGGTCGATCCATCGGGGAATCGCCGTCCGGGAAAGGCCCGGCGGCACGTTGAGAGGCAGTAGCTCCATCCTAGGGAGCAGCGACGGCACAAAACAAGTGAACAACGTAAGATCGTTGCGCCGTAAAGACTTACGTCAACTGATTGGCTGGTGCCAGCGTCAACGGCGCGCGGAAAACGGTTCGCGGTGTCGCGGAGCGCGTATCCATCCCGTGCAGAAACGTGATGGGGGGCGGCGCGCGGAATGCGCGATGCCGGTGTAGATCAAGCCACGGCTTCGCGGCGCAGCCGAAACTGCGCACGAAAAAACTGGCAAAACCGCACCTGTACCGACCAGGAAATCCGTCTCGGCGGATTGCCCGGCATTAGACGCGCTAAGACTTCTTCCTCCGCAGCGCGCAGGCGTGCCCCTCGCGCCGAAGCTTTCGTCGGGTAAAGGTACGGTTTTGCCAGTTTTTTCGGAGCCTGGGTACGCCACTTGTCGCGTTTATTCCGTCTTTTTAATTCGTTGACGTAGAACGCGCAAAACTCGCGCATAACCCGAACGCCCCAGACAGCCGTCCGCCTCTCCGCCGCCTCCTTTCCGGTGGTGTCGGCGGTCTGGGGATTTTAGATATGGCGAGAATCGGCCTTGATGGCCTTGATCGGATCGTTGTGAATTCTGCTAGCATTCATTGCCCGATCGAGGCCGATCTAGGCAACCATGTGTGACGCTGTGACGCTTGTGACGATGAATTCGCACCTTGCGAGTGAGTTTTGAGGCATTTTGAGAGTTTCGGGTAA
>DATKSN010000280.1:0-4369 GCA_035531595.1 Pirellulales bacterium
TATCCAACCGCGCGCCGGGCGAGCTGGACACTTGCCACACGGCGGGACACCGCACAAATCATCGTGAGGTCCGGATCGCACCGGCGCCGGGCAGCCCATGAAATCCGCCCGAAATTCGCTGCGCGACTCGCGGAACGTAGGCCAGATCTACCAGAATGGCTGACGATTCTGCTCAAGGAATCGTTGACACTCGGAACGTGTCTGATTCTCTTCTTCGCGTGCTTCAAGTACCTCGCCAATTCACACGAGGCGCACCTTACCTCAAAGGATGCCGAGATTGAACGACTTGGAAGTCCCTGAGTTGAGCTGGCCTTGAAAGACGTTGGCTGTATCGCCAACAGACAAATAAAGACGCCAGAAAAAGCATCGCGCGATTAAATCCCTGGGCAAACAGATACTCGTTCATTGCTTTTTCTTCGGGGGTGGAAGTGCGGGGTTGGTTGTCGAAAGACGCTCTTTGAGAAAAAGCTGTTGCAGTTCGTTTTTCTCCCTCACAGTACATGCTGTTTGCCCTTCGGGATCGAGCCATCATGCTGGTTGCGGATGGCACTGTCTCCGAAGACCTCCCGGAATGGCAAAATCTCTATCGCCATTTGAATGGGTCCGCCCATTCGGCAACCGTCGATCGAATGACCAACGGCCTTCGGTTCATCTTCACGCTCCTGGCCTCCGGTCCACCAACGATGGCTGAGCGCAAGGCATATGACCAACTGCCGCCTCCCATTAAGTCGCTGTTGGTGGATTATGTACGTACAATTGTGGCCATCTGCTGGGATGGGAGCCGGTGCTTGCGATTGGCCGTCTGGGCGGGGGAGCGATTCACGATTGCGAAGCGGATGCTCGACCGATTCAAGCCAAAAGAAGTCCGCAGCTATCGTCGATGGGTTGCATCTGGGCAAGCGATAGGGCATGCGACCTAGTTAGGGCGACCTACCTCGGCCCATTTTCCGTCGCGGCCCCTTCGCACCCTATCCTTCGGCCCGGCCGCCTTGGCGAACGCCTCGGCCGCGGCAACCAATCCGCTCCGTGCGCCGGCCGGCAGCCTGGGCCAGGCGCCGACGATCGCGGCCAGGCCGACGTCGGGTTGCGGTTCGCCCAGCCGGCGGACCAGTTCAGCTTGGTCCGCCTCGGGCAGCAGCCGGCGGATGGTTGCGATGATGCCTTCCAGGTGGTCGCCGGCGAGTGGCATGTCGCCGGCCGGTTTCCGGGTCGATTTGCCAGCCTTGCGGTGGGTCGTTTTGGGGTCGGTCGGGTCGGCTTCCGGGGCCGTTTTGTCGGCCGAAAACGGCACACAAAGCGCCACACGCGCCGGGGCGGTTGACGCAAGCGCCTTGTCCCGCTTAGACTTGCGTTTCCGGGGTTTGTTCATCAAACGGCAATGGTTGCGTCGATGGCTCACTCACTGCACAGGGATACCGAGACAATCTCTTATGCCCGATCGCCCGGACCCGCTGGCCTGGATCGCCGAAGAACTGGCCGCATTGGAGTCGAACGACCTGCGCCGGCGGTTGCGGACCTACCGCGGCCGCCAGGAGGCACGGCTCGAAATCGACGGTCGCTCGTTCGTCAACTTCGGCTCGAACGATTACCTTGGCCTGGCCGCCGATCGACGTCTGGCCGAAGCCGTCGCGCGCGCGACCGAGTCGCACGGATGGGGTAGCGGCGCCAGTCCGCTGGTGGTGGGCCATGGCGAACCGCACCAGCGGCTTGAGGAGCGGCTGGCCGAATTCGAAGGGACGGAAGCGGCGCTCTTATTCAGTTCCGGCTTTGCCGCCAACGTCGGCGCCGTGACGGCGCTCATCGGTCCCGGCGACGCCGTTTACAGCGACGCGCTGAACCATGCCAGCCTGGTCGACGGCTGCCGGCTCTCGAGGGCCTCGGTTCACGTCTACCACCATGCCGACGTCGGCCACTTGGAAACGCTGCTCGGCGAGTCGCGTGGCTTTCGCCGCCGCTTGATTGTCACCGACAGCGTGTTCAGCATGGACGGCGACTTGGCGCCCTTGGTCGAAATGGCCGAGCTGGCGGAACGGTCCCACTCGATGTTGCTGGTCGACGAGGCGCATGCCACGGGCGTGTTCGGCGCGCGCGGCCGGGGCCTGGCCGAGTCGCTGGGAGTGGAGGATCGGATCGACGTCCGCGTGGGGACGCTCAGCAAGTCGCTCGGCTGCGCCGGCGGGTTCGTTGTCGGTGGCCGCGCGCTCGTCGATTGGCTGATCAACAAAGCACGGCCCTACGTGTTTTCGACCGCCAGTCCGCCCGCCACATGTGCCGCGGCGCTGGCGGCCCTCGACATCGTCCGTCACGAACCCCAGCGGCGTACGACGCTGCTGGCGCGGGCCGCGGACGTGCGATCTCGCCTGGCGGCCCAGGGTTGGCGAACCGGCATGACGGCCAGCCAGATCATTCCGATCGTGGTCGGCGAACCGGCGCGGACTCTGGCGATTTCCGCGGCGCTGGCCGAGCGCGGCTATTGGGTGCCGGCCATTCGGGCACCCTCGGTGCCCGCCGGCCAGGCCCGGTTGCGGATCGGCCTCAGTTACGGCCACGACGCGCCACAACTCGACGGTTTGATCGCATGCCTGGAAGAATTGGCGCGGACTTGACGCCCCCGCCGCTCTAAATGACCATGCACGATGCTGGGATGCAATCCGTCTGTAGGGAACGCCCTCCGTGGCGTTCCGTGTCTGTAGGGAACGCCCTCCGTGGCGTTCCGTGTCTGTAGGGAACGCCCTCCGTGGCGTTCCGTGAACGACGATGAAGTCATCCGTGAAAACCTACTACGTCGAGATGTTCGCCCCTCCTGAACGGGCCGTATCGCCTGCCAAGCAGGGCTTCGCGGTCGTCTACGCCAAACGGCCGACGATCGGCTATTATCGGTTCCTCTACGATGCGGTAGGCAACGATTGGAACTGGCAAAGCCGCAAGAAGCTCAGCGGCGACGCCCTTGCCACGATCATCCACGATCCTAGGAACGAGTTGCATGTTCTCTTCCTCGAAGGCGTGCCGGCCGGATTCGTCGAGTTGGATCGACGAGTCGAAGGCGAGATCGAGATTTCCCAGTTCGGCCTGTTGCCGGAGTTCATCGGGCAAGGTTGGGGGGAAATCTTCCTGCGATGGGCCGTGGACAAAGCTTGGAGCTACGGCCCGAAGCGGTTATGGCTGCACACCTGCACGAAAGACCACCCTGTCGCGCTACCGAACTACCTCAAGGCGGGCTTCACCATTTATAAGGAAGAGGTCAAGGAGGATCCCGCCCCCTGACTCCCGCCCCGCCAGGCGATATGATGAGGCGCATGACCTCTTCGCGCGATTGGCGCAGGGTGTGCCGCAAGGGTTCCTGGCCGGCCAGTACCAGTTTGAGCGGCGGCGCGTCGTCGAGAGCGGAACTGATCAGCAGGCGGAGGTCGGTCAAAGCGTCGGCGTCGAGCAGGTGGGCTTCGTCGAGGACCAACAACAACAAGCCCTCGCAGCGACGGGCCTTGTCCAGAATCTGCTCGAAGAGGCGGTCCTTGCCGCGGCGCGGAATTTCGCCGAGCTTGGCCACCAGCAGCTTCAACAGGCCCGCCGCCGGCAAGTGGGTCAAGTGCAGGTAAACGGCCTCGTACTGCGGCCCGGCGAGTTCGTGCAGGAACCGCTTGAGCAAGGCCGATTTGCCCACGCCACTGGCGCCGGTCAGCAGGCCGACCGTGGCCTGGTCCGCCAGGTAACGAAGCCGCGCCAGACCTTGTCGCATGCGGTCGTCGGGCCACAGCGAGTCCGCCGCCACGCGCTCGGCGAAGGGTTGCGAAGTCAACTTGAAATGGGTCAGAAACATCAACGGCTCCTTTCTTCATGGAGTTGCTGTAACAGAAACACGATTTCGGGGATGGTCCGCTCTCGGGCACGCGTGCAGGCCTGGTCGAGCAGGGAGGCGTCCAGGCGCGCGAGACGATCATGAACCTTCTGCGGGGTTTCCAGTTCATCGGTGCGGAAGGAAGAGGCGCCGCCCAATCGACCGAGGTGCGAGGCCAAGTGGTTGATGAATTCCAAAAACGGCCAGCGACGCTGGCTGTGAGCGATCGCGGCCTGATAATCGATGCCGCTGCTGCGTTGGCGCAGGGATGAACCCAGTCGTCGCGCAGGTTCGGATCGACTCGGAAGAAGAGGCCCTCCAGCCGCACGTCGGAGAACTTCGGATTCACCTTGCGACGGTCACGCTGGAGGAAGTACTTCAGTACCGAATGGCACTTCAGCCTGTCCTGTAACGACTTGCGGCGAGACGCGGCGAGACGCGGCGGGCGGGTCGATTTCGGTGGGCGCGCACCCCGAACATTCGCACGCACAGCGTTTCGTCCAAAAACCGCGCGTCCGCACGCTTCGCCGATTG